>JAISUI010000045.1 GCA_031272155.1 Tannerella sp.
TCAAGACCGTAAACGTGCCGGCAGGCGAAATGACGGTTGATTTGCCTGCAGGGGTTTATATTGTCAGGTTTGGCGATGTGGTGGTAAAGGTGGTTGTTTGAGAATTGAGCACCTCACCCCCAGCCCCTCCCGTCAAGTCGGGACAAGTTCTCCACAGGAGAGGGGGGATTGAGAATTAAAGACAATAGACGAAAGAAGATAGACGGAGATTTTTAGACTGTAAGACGGCGTTGCTAAACCATGGCGACGCCGTCTTTGTTTGTTTTCGTAGCTTTGTTGCCTTATTTGCCTTTGTGAGGCAAATTTTCATCATTCTTACATTGCCATTTCTCAATAAATCCCTATCTTTGCAACCACAAAAACGTTATCAAACAAAAGAATGAAGAAACGAATATTGGTTACAGGCGGGACGGGGTATATAGGTTCGCACACGGTAGTAGAATTGCAAAATGCAGGATATAATGTTGTTATAATAGATAATCTTTCCAATTCCGTAATTGGCGTTTTGGATGGAATTGAGCGGATTACCGGTATCCGTCCGGCATTTGAGCAATTAGATTGCAATGATAGAGAGGGGCTGGAACGGCTTTTAAAAACCTGTACCGGCATTTGTGGAATCATCCATTTTGCTGCGAGCAAAGCCGTTGGCGAATCAGTGCAGCAACCGCTGAAATATTACCGCAACAACCTCGTTTCGTTGATGAATTTGCTGGAACTTATGCCAGAATTTGGCATAGAAGGAATTGTATTTTCTTCATCCTGTACCGTTTATGGGCAGCCGGATATTCTTCCTGTAACCGAAGATGCACCTGTCAAACCGGCTCAGTCGCCTTATGGCAACACCAAGCAAATCTGTGAAGAGATCATTCGGGATACGATTCATGCAGGTGCGCCGTTCAAAAGCGTTATTTTGCGTTATTTCAATCCGATAGGCGCTCATCCAAGCGCTGAAATCGGCGAATTGCCTATTGGCATACCTCAAAACTTAGTGCCGTTTCTCACCCAGACGGTAGCCGGCATTCGCCCCGAACTGAACGTTTTTGGCAATGATTACGACACGCCCGACGGTTTCTGTATCCGCGATTATATCAATGTGGTGGATTTAGCCAAGGCGCATGTTATGGCGATGAACCGTATGCTGGACAGCCATTTGGAACAGCCCGTTGAAGTTTTCAACCTTGGTACTGGACAGGGTGTGTCCGTCCTCGAACTTATTCGCACGTTCGAAAAAGCCACCGGCGTCAAAGTGCCATATAAAATTGTAGGGCGTCGTGAAGGCGACATTGAAAAAGTATGGGCTGATCCTGCACGCGCCAATAAGGTACTTGGCTGGCAAGCAAAAGAAACACTGGAAGATACACTCATTTCGGCTTGGAAATGGCAACAGCGGCTGGGATAGGGTAGGGGAGTTGGGTTTTACCCGTTCTTACAAATGTCCTGCATGACTAATCCCGCCATCATAAATCCGAAAATTGCCGTTGTGTGCGCCATCGTTCCATTGATACGAGCCTTCATGCTGCACCATTCATGATTAACTAAATCAGGGTCGCCGGGGCCGGTAGCGGCTTTCGGACAAAGGCATTTTTCCGTCCCGCAAGAAGTATTTCGCCCCTTATTTTCAAGCACTTCTTCGCTGTAAATGCAAAGGAACTTTTTAGTCGGCAGTCCGTATTTTTTTAGTCTGCGTCGCAATGCAGCGCCTAAAGGACAACCTTTGACTTTCCAAAATTCGGCTACTTTTATTTGCATGGGATCCATCTTGAGTGCAGCGCCCATCGAAGAGAAAAAGACGCCCGGCATTTGCGTTGCAACCTGAATAAGACGTACCTTATTCTCAAGACTGTCAATGGCGTCAAGGATATAATCGTACGATTCCAGATGAAAAGAATCACTCGTTTCTTTGCTGTAAATCATTTGCATCGCTTGAATGTCGGCTGCAGGATTGATTTCAAGCAGACGTTCTTTTAGCGCTTCTACCTTTACCTGTCCGACGGTTTTCGCAGTCGCCATCAGTTGCCGGTTGATATTTGTCACGCATACGCGGTCCGAATCTACAATCGTTAGATGACGAATACCTGAACGCACCAGACTTTCAGCGCACCAACTCCCAACGCCACCGACGCCAAACAAAATCACCCGCACGCCGGCGATTTTTTGCATCATCTCATCCCCCAGCAATAACGCAGTCCTGATAAACAAACCTTTTTCAATTCCCATCCGCTCGTAAAAATATCGCTGCAAAGATACGGAATATGTATGTTAAATCCGACTATTTCCCAATGCAAAAATTTTTGAAGATATTCCCCAACACTTCATCGGTAGTGATCAGGCCTTCACCTGTGATCTCGCCAAGGTAATGGATGCCTTCGCGGATGTCCTGCGCAAGAAGGTCGCCGGGGATGTTGTTTTGCAAGCCTTCGACGACGCGGACGAGGGCGGACTGGGCGCGGCGCAGCGCGTCATAATGGCGCACGTTGGCGACAACGACGTCATTGTTGCCGACTTCAGGCAGGCAGGCGAGGCGGACAATCTCCTTTTTGACGCGCTCAATGTCCGACGGGAGTTTACAGGAAATGTAGAGTGTCGTTGCATCGTCGGCAGGCGGACGGCGGGCAAGGTCGTTTTTCGTACCGAGCAGCAGGACGGGTTTTTGCAGCGTTTGCAACCATGTACGGGCGGCGGTAAGGTCATCGCCTGCACTTGTCAAATCAAACAGATAAAGTACGATCGCCGCCTTTTCGGCCTGCTCGAAACTGCGGTGGATGCCGAGCGATTCGATCGGGTCGGCTGTGTGCTGACGGAGGCCGGCCGTGTCAATGAAACGAAACAGTTGGCCGCTGATGTGGATCGTCTCTTCAATGGTGTCGCGCGTTGTGCCGGGGATGTCGGATACGATGGCGCGTTCGTCGTTGAGAAGGGCGTTGAGGAGGGTGGACTTGCCAACGTTCGGAGCGCCCGTGATGGCGACTGCGACGCCGTTTTTGATGGCATCGCCCGCATGGAACGAATCGGCCAGACGGCTTATTTTCTGCACGATGTCATTGGCCAGCGTATGCAATTCGGTGCGGTCGGCAAAAGTCACATCTTCTTCGGAGAAATCAAGTTCAAGTTCGATGAGCGAGGTGAAGTGCAGCAGTCGCTCGCGGATTGCCGACAGTTCGTGAGAGAAACCGCCGCGCATCTGGTTCATCGCCAGCCGGTGCATCTTCTCCGACGTGGCGGCGATCAGGTCGGCAACGGCTTCGGCCTGCGACAGGTCCATCTTGCCGTTGAGGAAAGCGCGTTGGGTGAACTCGCCGGGCATTGCCAAACGGCAACCGTTAGCTAAAAGTAATCGCATGATTTCCTGCTGGATATACGTCGAGCCGTGGCACGATATTTCTACCGTGTCCTCGCCGGTAAACGAATGTGGCGCACGAAAAACGGAGACGAGCGCTTCGTCAATATAATTGACACTTGGCGATTGACGGTTGAGAATTTGTCCGAAAACGATGCTGTTCGCTTTTGTTTCGGCAAGTTTTTTCCCGTTTTTTGCAGCAAAAATTTTGTCGCAAATTTCAAAGGCGTTCGCTCCCGAAATGCGGATAAGGGCAATCCCCCCGCTTCCGGCCGGCGTCGAGATCGCCGCAATAGTCTCGTTGGATGCTTTCATATAGAAAAATATGTGTAAATCAGTTCAATCTGTGTCATCTGCGTGCAAAAAAATCAAACCGTTACGAGTTCATACTTCCGCGTTCCGAGTCCGATTTTCGCAGCATGGTCAAGCCCCGCCGCCCAGTTTGTGTTGGGATGGACGAGGCGGAATTTATCCTGACCTTCAAGGTGTTCGTGCGGATGTTTTTCGGCCAGTCGGCTACCGCTCAACACGGGCGCCTGCGTCACAAGGTCGGCGCAAGCCTGGTCGAGCGCCACGGGGTCGAACGAGGCCGCAATGCCCAGATTGGGGATAATCGCTGCATCGTTATGATTCCAGCAATCGCACTCGGGCGACACGTCCATGATGAAACTCACGTGAAAATGAGGCTTGCCAAGCAGGACGGCCTTCGCATATTCGGCAATCTTGCAGTTCAGGCGCTCCGACGTATCCCATTTGTCGAGTACGGCGCCTTCATACTGACACAGGGCGACGCACTGCCCGCAGCCTACGCACTTGTCGTATTCGATAAACGCTTTTTTGTCGTCGCCAAGGTGGATGGCGTCGTGGGCGCAATATTTCACACAGATGCCGCAGCCCGTACATTCCTCTTTGTCAATCTTCGGTTGCGACGACGAATGGAGTTCAAGTTTGCCCGCGACGCTGGCGGCGCCCATGCCGAGGTTTTTCAGCACGCCGCCGAAGCCGCTCTGTTCGTGCCCCTTGAAATGCGTCATGCTGACGACGATATCGGCGTCCACGATGGCGGCGCCTATCTTGGGCGCCTTGCAGAACTCGCCGTCAATGACTACTTCGCGGCAATCCGTACCTTTCACGCCATCGGCTACGATAACGTTGCAATTGGCTGATAATGGATTGAATCCGTTGGCGACAGCGCTTGCCAGGTGATCAACGGCGTTCGACCGTCCGCCCGAATAAAGCGTATTGCTGTCGGTCAGGAAAGGCTTTGCGCCCAGGCCGTTAAGCAACGTGACCATTTTTGCAACATAGTTGGGACGGAGATATGCCATGTTGCCCGGCTCGCCGAAGTGCATCTTGACGGCGACAAACTGTCCCTTAAAATCAATGCGTTCGATGCCGGCGCGTTTGACAAGCCGCTCCATCTTTACCGGCAGACTGCTCGACGGCGACGTCCGCAGGTTCGTAAAATAGACTTTCGATGATTCCATACGTTCAAAAAATTTTTATTCGGAGTGTAAAGGTATGGAATTTTTCTGAAATCGCATTATCGGATTATCGTTATTTTTTACAGCAATAAAAGACTGAAAAAAAATACCCGCTTTGCGTCTTTGTTTCGTTGTGTGCTTTGCGTTTAGTGTTTATGAGTTTTCAATTCAAGGACAATTATAAAATTAAAACCGCCTAATTATTCATATAATTAGGCGGTTTATCAAGTGGTGCCACCAGGAATCGAACCGGGGACACACGGATTTTCAGTCCGATGCTCTACCAACTGAGCTATGGCACCTTCTCACTTTTGCGGTGCAAAGGTACGGATTCTTTTTGATACTGCAAGTTTTTTTGCAAATTTATTTTCTTTTCGGCATTAATTATATGTGAATCAGTAATTAGAAAAATGATTGTATTTGTTTACCACAAGGCCCGGATGAAGCAAAAGGCAAACCAACCGCACACGGATATTTTGAAAACAGTACCTAACAGGAAGCCGACGAATGAGCCAAATCCTGAGCGAAGGGCTTCATCCATTGTGCGTTTGCCAAAGATCAACTCGCCAATTACTGCGCCGATAAACGGTCCGAAGAGGATTCCCCATGGCGGAAACCACCATACACCTATGAAAGCGCCAATGACGCATCCCCAGTTACCCCATTTGCTGCCGTTCCATTTCTTGACGCCCCATAGTGGCAGCAGGTAGTCGGCAAGCAAGGTCAGAAGCATTAGTATAAACCACCAAGTCAGTTGATATGCAGTGAATTGCACCTGCTCCGTCAAGTGAAGTAGCAGCAGGCCGGCATACGAAAGCGGCGGGCCGGGCAGCCCGGGTATAATGGCGCCAATTAGCCCTGTGAGCAGGCAAATGAAGCCTGCTATGATTAGTATGATATCTATTGTCATCGCTCGGTTATTTTACTCGTTGCAAAAGATGTTTGTTCCCGTTCAGGAAATCTTTTGACGTCATACGTTTTTTTCCGGCCAACTGGACGGATAATAAACGAATAAAACCATCTTCGACCGCTATTTCCAGCAGATTTTTCGAGTCGGTACGGATGATGCCCGGTTCTAAGAAATGGGTTTCCGGACAGATTGCGGATTGGAAAATTTTTAGCGGTATTGATTCATTTTCAGACACTTGTAATTCTGTCCATGCGGCCGGATGCGGCGACAGTCCCCGGATGAAATCATAGACTTTTTTTGCCGGACGATGCCAGTTTATCCGGCAGGTGTCCTTAAACAGTTTTGGCGCCGGATGCAGTTCGGATTCGCTTTGGTAAAGCGTTTCCTGTGCAGTCGTATCTATAACGTCATTGCCGGCAAGAAGTAAATCCACGGTTTCAATGGTCAAGGACGCACCTAAGCGCATCAGCGCATCATGAACAATACCGGCATCGTCGGTTTCGGCGATCGGAAGACGTCGCTGGAGGATAATTCTCCCTGTATCAATCTCATGTGAGAGGAAAAAGGTAGTTACGCCTGTTTCACGTTCCCCGTGAATAATAGCCCAGTTAATGGGCGCTGCGCCACGATACTGGGGTAACAGAGAAGCATGAAGGTTAAATGTTCCGTATTTAGGCATATCCCAAACGACATCGGGCAACATGCGGAAGGCAACCACGATCTGCAGGTCTGCACGGAGTTGCTTCAATTCACGGAGGAACGTTTCGTCTTTCAACTTTTCCGGCTGTAATATCGGAAGTCCCATTTTTTCAGCATATTGCTTGACCGGACTGGGTTGCAATACACTTCCGTGACGCCCTACGGCTTTGTCGGGCATCGTCACTACGCCTGCTACCTGATAGCCATTTTCCACTAATTGCCGCAAACTTTCGACAGCAAAATCAGGCGTTCCCATAAATACAATCCGTAATGATTTCTTATCCATATCATTATCTGTTAATACCATTTTTTTAATCTCCAGAAAACGTATCTACCAATACCTCTCTGTATGAATTGAATATCATTGATTTGGACACAAAACCAAGATATTTCCCTTCCGTATCCACTACGGGTAAATTCCATGCTTTTGTGTCGTCAAAAATCTGCATAATTTTTTCCATGGGCATGTTGTTCACAATCTTAGCAGGCGCCGACACCATAAATTTAGACACATGGAAACGGTCGTATAACTCCGGCCTGAACATGATATTTCGTATGTTATCTACCTGAACGATACCCAGTAATACATTATTTTTATTTACTACCGGAAACATATTCCGCGAACTTTTTGCAATAGCGTTTTTCACGACCTCGCCCAGCGTCATTTCCGGATTGACGGTCAGGAAATCCGTTTCAATCACGCGATCTATTTTTAGCAGCGTCAGCACAGCTTTATCCTTGTGGTGTGTCAATAATTCACCTTTCTGAGCTAACCGCATGGAATAGATGCTGTGTGGTTCAAACATGATAATCAGTGCATAAGAACTGATTGACGTAATCATCAGTGGCAGAAACAGATCATAACCGCCGGTCAGTTCTGCAATCAGGAATACGCCTGTCAGCGGTGCGTGCATCACGCCGGACATCACACCTGCCATACCCAGCAGGGCAAAGTTTTTTTCCGGCAGATACATGGATAAATCAAAATAATTGGATACATGGGCGAAGATAAATCCCGAAATACAACCCAGATAGAGGCTGGGGGCAAAGATTCCGCCACATCCGCCGCCACCGTTTGTTGCGCTGGAAGCAAATACTTTTGTCAGCAAAATTAATCCCATAAAGATAATGATGCCCCAATAATTGTCATGAAGCGGGGAAAACAGGCTTTTCCCCATCAGCGATTCGTATTGTCCGTTCAATAAAACATTAATCGTGTTATACCCTTCGCCATAGAGTGGCGGAAAAAGGAAAATCAGAATACTCAATACTGCGACGCCAAGGAGGAACTTTTGCCATTGATGGCCTAATTTGCGGAATACACCTTCAAATTTATTCATGGCGCGAGTGAAATAGAGCGATACCAGCCCGCAAAAAACACCCAACAACAAGACATAAGGGATTCGTCCTATTTCAAAGATTTCCGTTTGCGAAAAACGAAACATTGCGTCTGTGCCGGTGAAGATATACGACATGGTAGCCGCCGTAACCGACGAAATCAGTAACGGCAGGACAGATGTCATCGTCAGGTCAAGCATCAACACTTCAATCACAAAAACCAGACCTGCAATCGGCGCCTTGAAAATGCCGGCAATAGCGCCGGCAGCGCCGCAACCTACGAGCAACATCAATGTCTTTTGTTCCATTCGGAACAGCCGCCCCAGATTGGAACCTATCGCCGCACCGGTCAGCACAATTGGCGCTTCGGCGCCCACTGATCCGCCAAAGCCAATGGTCATCGCACTTGCGACCATAGACGACCATATATTATGCGGTTTGATGCGGCTTTTACGCTGGGAAATGGCATAGAGGATTTTCGTCACGCCATGGCTGATATCATCGCGAACAATATAACGAACAAACAATCCGGACAGCAGGATCCCGACAATGGGATAGACTAACAGCCAATAGTTTGCTCCATCGTGATTCGTTTCCGTCAATAGGTGTTGGATGTAGTGAATGGTCTGCTTCAGCAGAATGGCAACTAAAGCTGTACATATCCCAACCAGGAAACTGATAATCAATATAAAACTACGTTCTTTAAGATGCTTTTCCCGCCATAGCAGGAACTTGTAGAATAAACCTCTGCTTTCGTTTTGCATTTCAAACTCCTTTTCCTGTGAGAACGATCTTCACTGTATAAACCAAAATGGTAATATCCAATGTTAATGACATATTCTCGTAATACATAATATCATAATTGAGCCTCTCAATCATTTTGTCCACGTTTTCGGCATATCCGTATTTAACCATACCCCACGAGGTAATGCCGGGTCGCACGTTGTGAAGCAGGTAATAATAAGGCGCTTTACGTACGATTTGGTCAATGTAGTAACGTTGTTCCGGACGCGGGCCAACGAGGGACATGTCGCCTTTGAGGACGTTCCAGAACTGCGGGATCTCGTCCAGCCGGTATTTTCGCAGGAAGCGTCCGAAAGGCGTCACACGGGGATCGTTCAGTTCTGTCAGCAATGGCTCTTCGTCGGCGTTAGTAATATACATTGTCCGGAATTTATATATCGTAAACGGTCGTCCCATGTAGCCGATGCGTTCCTGACTGAAAAATATTGGCCCTTTGGAACTCATTTTTACACGAATGGCAATGATGATGTACAGCGGGGAAAAGATGGTCAGGAACAATAGGGATATCACTTTATCCATCATGAATTTGATGTTTTTTGCGGCTTCGGGGAAATTATTTGTTGTGACGTCAAGCAGCGGAATCCCGTGAATAGTACGCACTGCCGCTCGTGATAGCGGACTGTTTTTTTCAATCCGGATTTTTATCGGGCGCTTGTAATGGTACAGCGAGTAGAGAATGCGGATCGTTTCTTCATTATCAGTAAGTTCCATGGCTAATACAAGTTCATCAACAGGCAACTCTTCCATCAGTTGAGTCAAATCGTCTATATTACCTATAATTTCTTCACGCGGGATGGATGGAACTAACGATGGGTTTTCGCACACAAAACCGACGATCCGATAGCCTAATTTCTGTAGTTCATCTCTTATTTTCAACGCCTGACTGCCTGTACCTATAACCAGCGCATTTAACATCCATTCGCGACGGCGCACTTTGCGAAGCGCATGTGTTGTAATCAGGAGGCGGCATATATACGTCAGGAAAAACTGCAGAACATAATAAGTCGTAAAAATGATATAATATACGTTGAATGATTGAGGTAAGTCGTTGAGTATGACGACAAAAAAGACAATGATCACTCCGATGGAGACCGTAACGAAGGTGTTAAACAGTTCATTGATACGTGATTTTCCAAACGGTTGATTGTAATATCCTGACATATAATATATTGCCAGCAGAAAAAGTGGAATAAGCACCTCTCCTTTTATGACAGTCGGCGAAAGCAGGAATGAGGCGAGACTTGTATATCCCACATATTGAGCAAGTTCGTAGAATCGTAAGATGTTCAGCAACAACCACACGACGGTTGCCGTTACAAAATCTGCTATGAGATATTTTGCTGTTTGCTTGTATTTATTCATCATTCCCTGATTATTTGGATAAGCCCGCCGTCGTCCACCCGGACGATGCCCGACGGTTTGGTATGAATGGTTTCTTTCTGACGATAACGCACCACGTAATCAACACCTTGTATGATTTCGTCCGTGATTTCTGCAAACGAAGCGGGCGCCGGTTGGCCGCTGATATTGGCCGATGTCGAAACAACAGGTTTCCGGAAACGTTCACACAGTCGTTGTGAAAACGTTTCGCGTGTGATGCGAATGCCTACACTCCCATCGTCGCCCAGCAAATCGGGTGCAAGATTTTTCGCATGAGAATAGATGACAGTCAGTGGTTTATGTGTAGCGTAAATCAAATCCCATGCAATATTGGGAACGTGGGTTACGTAGGTGTTCAGTTTTGCCGGATTGTCGGTCAATACAAGCATAGCCTTATGATCAGTACGTCGTTTGAGGGCATACACCCGCTGCACCGCTTTTTCGTTGGTCGCATCGCAACCAATGCCCCAAACGGTATCAGTCGGGTACAAGATCAAGCCACCTTGCTGCAACACGTCGGATGCTTTGCTTAAATCGCCGTTTATTATTTCCGTTTCATCACTTGCCATTTCTCATCTATTTTTTTTTCAACGCTTTACGTTACGGGCTTCCTGAATCATTTTTTCTCCAGCTATGATATAGATTTCCAGCCGACGGTTGGAAGTGCGTCCTTCGTTGCTAAAGTTATCGGATACCGGGTGTTGGAAGCCTTTCCCGGCGCAACTTATCCGCTCGGAGGCCACTCCTTGCTCTGTCAGGTAATGCCCGACGCTTTCCGCCCGTTTTTCCGACAATGTCCGGTTGAAATCAGCCAGGCCTGTACGGTCGGTATGTCCGATGACTAAGATGTCGGTATCCGGATATTCATTCAGAAGGACGGCAAGTCGCTGAAGCGATTTTTTGGACGGTTCTTGGATTGTATTTGAGTTAGATACGAACAAAGAATCCGAACAGAACGTAATTTTCAGGCTTTCGTTTCTGTTTATCGTTTCGATTTTGACTTTTCCCGCCAGTGAGTCGGATAAGATACGCTCCTGCGCATACATCTTCTCGCGGATAACGGCGCCGGATTTCCCACCTACAGACGTAAGCGCAATGCCGGCCAAGTTGCCCGCAACTTGGTTATTCTCTATATTATGTCTTGATTTACAAACAGATAATATCAAGATCACACCAATGGTTCCGATGATCAGAACGCTGATTTTTCTTACATTCATGAAAGATGACCTTATCAAATTCCACGACAAAGGTAGTAATAATTTTTAAATTATCATTCCATGATTTCCGGTACATAACTTCTTGCGACTAAAGCATACGCTTCGGCGAGCAGTTGTAAATCAACTTTATCGCCTGTTTTCAGCATTGCTTTTTTCGGTTCATAAACTATATACACATATAAATATCAACGATAATCTTCGTACAGCAAATATTTTTTTCGAATTTGCCTGTATGCATCCAGGTCCTGCTTCCACGATTCGCGGATGGCGTCTTCGCTCAGGTTTGCCACGATTTGCGCCCGCAACATACGGCTACCAGCCAGTAGATCAAACCAGTGGGCGCGTGAAAAGAATGTCGCTTCATTTTTGCCCATACGACGGTAGAAGTCAAGAAGAAATCTCAAAGTCAATCCTCCTTTGTACGGATAGTTCCGCAGATCAACGCCATAACACAATCTGTCCTGATACATCGGCTGGTTATCAAGCCCTTTAATTGGGACAGGAGTAAATGTGAAATCGCCGACCTGCGGGTCGGGATAGCCAAGCGCTTGAAAAGGGAAATATGTGCCGCGCCCGACGCTGACGCTCGTTCCTTCAAAAAAGCATAAAGAAGGATAAAGTCTAATTGACTGTTCGTCAGGAAGATTAGGCGATGGTTTCACCGGCAAACGGTATGGGTCGCCATGTCGCCAGCCGAGCATCCGGACAACAGTCAGCCGACAATGTTTCGCTTTGGTTTGCAACCAGCCTTCGCCATTAATCATCTGAGCCAGTTCGCCAATTGTCAGCCCGTAAAGCACAGGAATAGGGTGCATCCCGACGAATGATCGGAATCCCGGTTTCCTGACCGGGCCATCCACGTAATCGTTCGGGTTCGGGCGGTCTAAAACGACCATCTCTTTTCCGTTTTCAGCGCAGGCTTCCATCACGTAGTGCATCGTGCTGATGTAGGTATAGAAACGTGCGCCAACATCTTGAATGTCATAGACGACAACATCTATATCCTTCAAATGAGCGGCTGTGGGGCGCATCTTTTTTCCATACAGGGAAACGACAGGAATTCCTGTTTTCCTGTCCTTTTCATCGGTCACTTTTGCACCGGCGTCTTCCGTGCCGCGGAAACCGTGTTCGGGAGCAAAAATTTTCTTTACATTTACGCCTTGCGCCAGCAATACATCCAGCAGGTGTATCTGTTCCGGCCCGACAACCGAAGTGTGATTGACTGTCAATCCCACCCGTTTTCCCTTTAATAAAGCAAGGATACTATCCGTTCTGTCAGCTCCCGGAACGAGACTTCCGGAACCTTGCGCCCTGACTGTCCCATCACACAAAATGGATGCGGCAAGGCTTATCGCTATTATGAAATTTCTGTTCATCTTGTTAGCCTGATAACGTTTTTTTGCGGGTGTAAATATAAGGAATTATCGGGAATATGGACGACAAATCAGATAAATAGTTTTGTTGTGCATTTGCAAAATCTTGTATATCAGTTTATAAGTAAAGTCAATTAGGATAAAAGTGATTTTTTGAAAATTCCGCAAGTTAATTTTTTGTTTTTCTATTGGTTATTTTAAAGAAAGTTTTTTATCTTTGCAATGCAATGTCAATTAGTTAAAATGAATGTCCCACAAATAGATAGAAATTATGAAACGAATAGTATTAGGAGCAACATTTTTATTATCGGTCGGTTATGTACTTCTTGCGCAAGATATCCAGGATGTACAACTTGCTGACAAAGAAATCATTAAAGAAGAGCCCTATATTCTTACGCCTCCACCTGCACTGACGCCGCGTATTAATGGTGCGAAAATCATTGGCGCTACGCCCGGTAAACCATTTATGTTCACGATAGCCACTACCGGCGAACGTCCGATAACCTTTAAAGCGAAAGGATTACCTAAGGGTTTAACCCTTGATACCAAGCGGGGTATCATAACAGGAAACTGTAACAAAACCGGTCGTCATCTCGTTCCGGTTACGGCCAAAAACAGCAAAGGCGAGTGGCGTGACACGCTTGAAATAGTGATTGGCGGTGGGCTGGCGCTTACCCCTCACATGGGATGGAACAGTTGGTATTATCATCAAACCCGTGTAACACAGGATATTATGGAGCGTAGCGCAAAGGCGATGTACGACAATGGCTTAATCAATTTTGGATATACCTATGTCAATATTGATGATGGCTGGGAAGTCAAAGCAAATAGTGATGATCCCATTTTGGGCGGGGCTGTACGCAACCCTGACGGGACTATCCGCACAAATAAGAATTTCTCCGACATGCGAAAAATGACTGATTATATACATAGTCTTGGGCTGAAAGCCGGCTTGTATTCTTCGCCCGGATTGACAACTTGTGCCGGTTATGCCGGTTCGCTTGGACATGAAGCACAGGACGTTAAATCCTATTGTGATTGGGGATTTGATTTCCTGAAATATGACTGGTGTTCCTATGGAAGTGAAGTCAGTAAGTCGCCGACGCTTGATGATTTTAAGAAGCCTTACTTACTTATTGACAGTATATTGAAACATGCAGAACGTGATATTATCCTGAATCTGTGTCAGTATGGGATGGGTGAAGTATGGAAATGGGGTAAATCTGTTGGCGGCCATTCCTGGCGCACTGCGGGTGATATTGGCTGGAGTACTCAGGAATTGATAAATGCCATGTTTACAGCCTGTTCATTTCAGGAAACGATCCGTCAATATGCTGGGCCGGACGGCTGGAACGACCCTGATTATCTCCTTTTTGGCAAAATATGGAACTGGCAGGAGCAACGTGATGTTCCTTCGCCGATGACCCCCAGCGAACAATATACTTGCATGACGCTCTGGTGTATGATGTCGGCGCCACTCATTTTCAGTGGCGAACTGGTGTCTCTTGACGATTTTACTCAAAATATCCTCTGTAATGCTGAGGTGATTGATATTAATCAGGATAAACTCGGAAAACCGGGGTACAGTGTTTATAAACAAGATTTTACGGAGATATGGAAAAAAGAACTGCACGATGGAACAACTGCCATTGCCATATTCAGCAAATCACCGCAAAAAGCCATAGTAACAGTTGATTGGAAAGCAATTGGGTACGAAGGGAAATATGGCATCCGTGATT
Source organism: Tannerella sp. (assembly GCA_031272155.1). GTDB lineage: Bacteria > Bacteroidota > Bacteroidia > Bacteroidales > Tannerellaceae > Tannerella. The sequence goes on from JAISUI010000045.1 coordinate 14,282, forward strand.
TGTGGCGGCAAAAAGACTTGGGATCAATTGACAATGTTTCCCAGTTTGAAATTCCGCGGCATGGCTGTGTTTTATTGAAATTAAGAAAATAGGGATAAATTAAATTTCACAAAAAAACATCATGAAGAAAATATTACTTTTATTATTTGTTATTCAGGGAATTGGCTTAGCGGCGCAAAACCGGGTTTTGTCTTCGTCGCAACAAACATTGTCTAATGCCAATGTCGCTCAGGAGGCGATCAGGATTACTCACGGACCGTATCTGCAAAATATGAGTTCGGAGGAGGTAACCGTTGTGTGGACTACTAACAAGACGGCTGTGTCGTGGGTTGAGAT
>JAISUI010000070.1 GCA_031272155.1 Tannerella sp.
TGCTTGTCGCAAAGCGCTATAAACTTGTCGAGCGTCTTGAGGAAATACTTCGGGTCGTCAGCATAGACGATGTACGGCAGGAATGTACGCACAACGTTGTAGCCCAGTTCTTCGGCAACGGCGAGTTCGCGGTCGATGAGTTCGGGGTTGAACGTCGTCTTGTCGAACATCGCCGTGAAGTTGATGGCGTCGCCCGGAATGTAGTTGATACCAGTCAGCCAGCCCTGTTTAGCATACCACTCGTTAGCCCGCGCCTCTGTCCAGCGCCCTGCAACGGACTGCGAAAAACTTGAAACGGCTGATAATACAATCAATCCACAAAATAATTTACGTAAAATATTCATAATAAGATAATTTATAATGATTTATAATATGATTCGCTCGCCTAATTGCTTATTTAATTCGATTTTGGTTTCGTTTAATTTTTTCAGTTTTTCCATTCGTTTGATTATCTCCGTCATATCGCCCGTTTTTTCCAACTCCCTGATTTCCTTGTTTGTAATGGCTATTTCCTGTCTGATATAGGCATTCTTCAATCCCAATAATTCGTTACAGACGCTTTGCCTTAACGATTCCAATTCATGCTTTCTTTTCTGTTTCAGCTCTTCTTCGTCTTTTTCAGCCAATTTATCACCGCTCGTTTCCGGCTCAAAATGAACAATATATGCATTATCCACCATCCGTACGGCAGCCGTATGAACAACTTCAGGATCAGAATGAGACGTGAAATAGGCAAACGCCTTAAAATCATCTTCCGTGCAATGTTCCGCCGCCTCTTCCAGCATCGTTTTATAGACAGGCGTCTGGAATGTCAACTCATCTACTGCCAGTTCCGAACGGATAAATTCAGCCACCTTGACAATAATGCGTCGTCCATCTTCCTCATAATCATACAAAACCCGTTCACCGTAGTGCACAATATAGCGGAGCAGTTCTTCTTCAAAGGCGATGTAGGGCGAAACTGTTTTATTGTTTCGTTTCACTGCAAACACCGCTTCCTGTTCGGGCAAAAGTGGTTTCAGCGTCTCCGGAGACTGATTTTCAGTTCTTTCCGCAGAAGATGATGTATTTTGTTTCGCCTTGAACTCCGCCTCTTTTTTGGCATCTCGTATTTTATTGAGTGCGTCATGCAATATTTGTTCATTTATTTCCAGCAAGTTACTACATTCGCTGACATATAACGTCCGGGTAATTTCGTCGGGAATAACAGACACGGAAACGATAATATCTTTCACTAACGAAGCCCGTTTGATTGGGTCGTCGCCCGCATCTTTCAACAGGAGATTCGTTTTGAAGCGGATAAAATCCGTTTCATTATCTTTTATAAATTGATTAAAATCATGCGCATTACGTCCATGTGCAAAAGAATCCGGATCTTCGCCTTCGGGCAGCAGCACAACTTTCACATTCATTCCTTCTTCAAGCAGCATATCTATTCCTCGGATAGCGGCTTTGATACCGGCCGAATCGCCGTCATAAAGCACCGTAATATTCTTCGTGAAGCGGGCTATCATGCGTATTTGTCCCTGTGTGAGGGAAGTACCGGACGAGGCGACTACATTTTCTATTCCTGACTGGTGCATTGAAATCACATCCGTATATCCTTCCACGAGATAGCAATTACCGGCTTGTGCAATAGCCTGCCTTGCAAAATAAATACCATATAACTCATTGCTTTTGTGATAAATATCACTTTCCGGCGAATTGACATATTTAGCTGTTTTTTCGTTCTTTTTCAGGATACGCCCCCCAAAGCCAACTACCTTGCCGCTAAGCGAATGAATAGGGAAAATAACACGTCCCCGAAAGCGATCATTCTCCGCATTATCTGCGGAGAATGTGACTAAGCCGGTCTTTTCAAGATACTCTTTTTTATACCCATTTTTTAGCGCCGTAACCAACAGATCATCACGCTTTTCGAGGCTGTATCCCAACTGGAATTTGCGAATGATATCGTCCCTGAATTTACGTTCCCTGAAATAGGACAATCCGATCGTTCGACCTTCGTCATGTTCCCACAAACGTGAAGTGAAATGTTTTTGCGCCCAGGCATTGAGAATAAACATACTTTCGCGGTCGCTTTGCAGTTGTTTTTCCGTATCCGTCAATTCATGTTCCTGTATTTCAATATGATATTTTTTAGCCAGATAACGAAGGGCATCCGGAAAACTTATTTTTTCGTGCTTCATGATAAAAAGTGCAGGTGTTCCACCTTCACCACAGGCAAAACATTTACACAGATTTTTAGCTGGCGACACATAAAACGAAGGCGTTTTGTCTGCATGAAACGGACAAAGCCCTACCCAATTGACGCCTCTTCTCTTGAGAGCGACAAAATCCGAAACAACCTCATAAATATTGGCTGCATCCAGTATTTTTTCTTTGGTAATCTGGTCTATCATATAAAAATTTTGCTGTTTGCTGCACAAAAGTAGTAAATAATTATGAATTGTTTCTTATCTTTGCCTCAAAATTAGGTACAAAAATGAAACCTAAAAAGACGTATTTTTTATTCTGTATATGGTTATCAATTGTTTGCCATGCACAACAGGCCATTCCCGGCGCTCATGAACAGGCAAACGATTTTACATATACGACAGCGTCGGGCAAAACAGGAACCTTGTATGCGCTTGAGGCGGAAACGTTATTGCTCTATTTTTATGACCCTACGTGCGAAGATTGCCATGCTTTGATGCACCGATTAGACAGTCTTTCTATTATCAATCAGCAAATTACTGAAGGACGCCTGAAAGTGCTGGCCATCTATCCGGAGGAAGATACGGACGAATGGCAGGAACAGGACGCACTGATGCCGCCTGCATGGATCAACGGTTATGATAAGGATGCAAAAATCTTTACGGAAGGACTTTTCCCCCTTGTAAAACTGCCTGCGCTTTACTTGTTGGACAGGGAAAAACGATTTATCCTGAAAGATACGTCGCCCGAAGCTATCGAACGAAAATTAGAAAAAACGAAGTGTAACTTATAGATAATAAACAGTGGATGAGAAAATTCAATTAAAAGTACAGGGATTAGCCAACGCGCAAGTTCAGTCAGGAGCTTACGCGCTGATTTTGTCGGAAGACGGGCCACGGCGCATTCCGGTGATTATTGGCCTTTCGGAAGCGCAATCCATTGCCATTGCGCTGGAAGGAGTGAAGACGCCGCGCCCTTTGACACACGACCTGTTTGTTCATTTTGCCAAGTCGTTCCGGATTCATCTGCAAGAAGTTTTTATTCATAAATTGGAAGACGGCGTTTTTTATTCGGAACTTGTTTTTGGAGACGGCGTCCGGGAAGTAAGGGTGGACGCTCGAACTTCGGATGCCATCGCGATTGCCATCCGGATGAACAGCCCGATCTATACGCTGGAATCCATTATCCAGAAGTGTGGCATCGTATTGGACGAAACAACCACAAGCGAATCGGACAAAACAGGTCTGATGAAAACTTTCGACCCGAAAAAACCGGAAGACAAAGAAAAGATCAAAGAATGGCTCAATATGATGGAAAATACTGAAATTGAGGAATATATGGAAAAAGCCATTCGGGAAGAGAATTATGAATTTGCCAAATTATACAAAGACGAACTGCAACGCAGGGATACGGAAGGAGCAGGATCATGATTGAATCAACGGGATTTAGCGGAATGTCGCTACTGCGTGGTTTACTGGGGATTATCGCCCTATTGGGAATTGCTTACCTGTGCAGTTCCAACCGCAAACGGATTGACTGGAAATTAGTAACGTATGGCCTTATCCTGCAAATCGCGCTTGCCCTGTCCGTTCTGTATGTACCGTTTGTCGGCATATTTTTTGAATTTATCGGCAGGATATTTGTCAAAATTGTGGATTTCTCTCAGGCGGGCGTCGCTTTTTTGTTGGGACCCTACGCTGCTAAAAATGGAGCCGTTATCTTCCTGATCCACTCGTTGCCTTCCATTATTCTTTTTTCAGCGCTGGTTTCACTATTCTACTATTGGGGTGTTATACAACGCATTATCGGTGCATTTTCATGGGCGTTGAAGCGGTTGTTCCGTTCTATTTCCGGCGCGGAAGGATTGGTAGTTGCCGGGAATGTTTTTCTGGGGATGACGGAAGCGCCGATATTGGCTCGTATTTATCTGCCGAGAATGAATAAATCCGAGTTGTTTCTGGTGATGGTATCCGGCATGGGAACGATAGCCGGCACAGTAATGGGCGCTTATATCGGCATATTAGGCGGCAACGACGCCGCAGCGCAGATTGTATTTGCCAAGTATTTATTGACAGCTTCGGTGATGGCTGCACCCGGCTCCATTGTGTTAGCCAAGATGTTTTGTCCCCAAACCGAAACAACCGACAGCGCATCCCTTCATTATTCGGATATGAAAAGCGAACATCACGGTTTCATGGAAGCGCTGGCGTCAGGCACCATGACAGGCGTCAAACTGATGGTTAATATTGCTGCAATGCTGCTTGTATTCATTGCCTTAGTGGCCATACTGAATTATATTTCAAAAGATATTATCGGACAATACACGGGACTGAATGAATGGGTAGCATCCGTCACAAGCAATCGTTCGGACGGTTTCACGATACAATTCATTCTGGGCGCTATTCTGTCGCCGTTCTCATGGCTTATCGGCGTGCCCGGACCAGATATGATGGCCGTCGGTTCGCTGCTTGGACAAAAAACCGTGCTAAACGAATTTGTCGCATACGTTCAATTGCAGGAATGGAAAACGGCAGGCATATTTCTCTACGAGAAGTCTGTTGTAATGTCCACTTACCTGCTGTGCGGTTTCGCCAATTTCGGGTCTGTCGGCATGTTGATCGGCGGACTTGGCGTGCTTGCGCCCGAAAAACGTCCAATGGTCGCCAGCCTCGGCATACGTGCTATGATTGCCGGCGCTCTGACCTCGGCGCTTTCCGCCACCATGATAGGAATGATATCCGGATAACGATGACACCTGTTTTTTACGCTCCCGATATAACCGCTCATCCGGTATTGCCCGAAGAAGAATCGGCACATGCCATACGTGTGCTCCGCATGAAAGAAGGCGACGCTCTGACGATTACCGATGGCAAAGGCGTTTATTATCAGGCTACCATCACCCTACCCCACCCTAAACACTGCGAAGTTTCCATCCATGCGCAACAACAGATTCCTTCGCCGTGGCGTTACCGGCTACATATTGCCATCGCGCCGCCCAAAAACATGGAACGGATGGAATGGTTTGCCGAAAAAGCGACCGAAACAGGCATTCATGAGATCACTTGCCTTCATTGCCGCTATTCGGAACGACGTGAAATCAAAACGACACGGATTCACAAGATCCTGATCAGCGCGATGAAACAGTCGCAACAAGCCTCTCTGCCTGTCCTCAACGACGTGACACTCTTTTCGGATTTTGTCGCCCGTCCCTTCACCGGACAGAAATTCATCGCCTGCTGCTGCGAATCCGTACCTAAACAGACGCTCAAACACGCTTACCTTCCCGGCGAAAACGCTTTGATTCTGATTGGTCCTGAAGGCGACTTCAGCAAAGACGAAATAAGCCTCGCTCTGCAAAACCGGTTCATTCCCATATCCTTAGGTCCTACTCGTCTGCGGACAGAAACAGCCGCTTTGGTAGCCTGCCATACCATTCATTTGATAAACATGGATGAATAAATCCTCTTTAACGCGCTATTCAAAAAAAAGGGGCTGACGCTCACGCGCTGGCCCCTCCTCCGATTTTAAAATTATAAAAATCAACAGAATTTTTTTACAAATCAGAATCTTCTACCGCTAAATATGTTTTATGTTTTATTTTATGTTTTATTTTACAATTACTTTCCAAATCTTATCACTCATCCTCACAACATAGAATCCATGTCCTGCAAGGATAACCGTTGTTCCTTCCGCCACTCGCTGCTGTTTATACAACTGACCGGCAAGATTATAGACATGCACCGTTCCCGCCGCAAGCGTTTCAATGCAAATGCTGTTGCTGTTCGTCCATACACGGGCTTCGGGGAAGTCTTCGTTGGCCGTCCTCGTAATCCCGCCAAAGGTCAGCGTCAGGTCTTCATAGACCATTTTCAGCGTGACGGTTATACTGCCATCTTCATTGGTTTTCAGTACCACGCCATCTTTGTCGCGTTCCGGAATGCCGGTCGTTACTGTCAGATGTTCAATGCTGTAGCCCGGTTTCGCCGTAACAGTAAAGACGTAATCTTTATGAGCGATGGCGTAATGCAACCCATATATCGGATCCGTAATTAATCCTTCCGCCGGAGGAATGATCACTCGATGTACGATCCTGATATCCGAAAGACCTTCAGTTTCAAACTCATAAGCGCCTATATCCACATAGAGGCCAATGATCCGATTCTTGAAAGCGAGGTCGTAAGGCACTTGGACAAAATCGCCCTGGTCTGGATTAAGCAGGACGATGTCCCACGGTATCATACAATCCCAGATATAGGCATTCCGTCCGCCATCCAGCGCATTGCCTGTCTTAGGGCGATAATCGCCTGCTTGCAGGCTGCCATCGGCGGCAAAGCCATCTTTGACGAAGTAGGCCGGCCCGTCTTTGTTGTAATCATCATCCGTTCCAATTGCCGGAAGCCACTGGCCGCTACTGTCGAAGGCTCCTTCCACGATGCTGTAACTGAACGACGGTACACTGCCGCCTGCGTTCGCCACACTTGCCTGACCGTCCGTAGCCGTTGTGCGATTGCCGAAAATGATCGTATTGCGCACAGTAGGCAATGAGCCGTCATTGTTATACATCCCGCCGCCGGTCTGCGAAGCCAGATTGCCGGCTATCGTTACGTTAGTCAGTTGCGGGGTGGCGTTGTCGGCGAAAATTCCCGCGCCCTTCGCCGCCGTGTTGCCGCTGATTT
>JAISUI010000072.1 GCA_031272155.1 Tannerella sp.
GATTATACCAAAGAAACCATGCGCGGCGGCGCCGTGCTACAAACCAAAGCGGACGGCGAGAAGGCAAGTTCAGGCTTGGATATTGATTATGCGTTTATGTGGAGTCATGGTAAAATGGAAACCATGACATTGCTGATTCCGAATTTTTACGGTGCAAGTTCACATTATGATATCGGGACAAATTCAAATACATACAAGGCATTAGGCGGTTCGGGACAGGCCAAACAAATTGTGAGTCATGCTCCGACTTATTGGGGTGATAAGCCATTTACTTCAGGGCCTGTCTATGTAGGTGCGATTATTTGTTTCCTGTTTGTGCTTGGGTTGTATATAGTAAAAGGACGCGAAAAATGGTGGTTGCTGTCGGCGACAGTTTTTTCCATCATTCTGTCCTGGGGGAGTAATTTCTCTTTAATCAACGATTTCCTGTTCTACCATTTGCCGTTATACAATAAATTCCGTGTTCCCGAAATGGCATTGGTTATCGCCGAGGTGACGATGGCGGCGTTGGCTATTCTGGCGCTGAAAACGTTTTTGGAAACGACAGATAAGCGCCACTTGATAAAGCCATTATATATCTCGGCGGGGATAACCGGCGGTTTATGCCTGCTGTTTGCTTTGTTCGGCAGCGGATTGATGAATTTTTCGGCGCCTTCGGATGCGAATTATCAGAATAATCCGGAGTTGGTGAGTGCGTTAATTGCCGACAGGAAAAGCATGTTGGCGTCCGATTCATGGCGTTCGTTCTTTTTCATTGCTGCGGCGGCGGGCGCCTTGTGGTTTTATATCCGCAAACCGTTCAAAGTATCTTATCTTTTTATGATTATAGGAGCTTTGATTTTCATTGACTTATGGACGGTGGACAAGCGTTTTATAAATTATGACAGTTTTGTGCCTAAGAAGAAAGCAAGAGAGGTGGTTCCGACGGATGCCGATAATTTTATCCTGAAGGATAAAAGTCCGGATTACAGGGTGTTGAATATTGCAAGCAACACATTCAACGAAGCCTCGACATCCTATTTTCATAAATCTATTGGAGGGTATAGTCCGGCTAAACTGCGTCGTTATCAGGATATTATTGACTATCACCTGTCGAATGAAATATCCGGTATCATTCAGTCGTTCGGTGCGGCGCAGAAAAGCCAGAGCATGGCGCCGGTCATTGATGCCATAAAGCAAAGTCCCGTACTGAACATGCTCAATATGAAGTACCTGATTTATAATCCTCAAGCACAACCCATTATGAATCAAAATGCTTTAGGCAATGCCTGGTTTGTTAATGAGGTGAAATGGGTTGATTCGCCCGACGAAGAGATTGCGGCGCTCAAAAACTTCAATCCCGCTCACACGGCAGTGATAGACAAGGTATGGCAAACTAAATTTCCATTAAATCCGTCGCAGGTGAGCGCTCCTGATTCCACTGCTCGTATCATACTGAGTAATTACCGTTCGCCGGGCAATATTTTTTATGAAAGCCACAGCGTCGAACCCCGTCTGGCTGTTTTTTCCGAAGTGTATTACAAAACATGGAAAGCCTATATTGACGGGAATGAGGTAACGCCGATCCGGGTGAATTACATCCTTCGCGGGCTGGCAGTGCCTGCAGGCGAACATCAGATAGAGTTCAAATGCGTGGACGAGGTTTATCTTAGTGGCGCGCGCATGTCGCTGGTGGCATCGTGGATTGTAGGGATTCTCATGTTTGGCATGATTGGGTTTGCCGTTTGGACGGCGGTAAAACGACCCGGCCGCAGTGAAAAATAGACAGAATTTTTTTGATAATAAGAGAAGCCGCTCAAAAACGAGCGGCTTCTTTCATTTATACACTTTCTTCAGCGTTTCGATGTCTTCCAGTCCTTGTCGCAACAGGATTTTCCTGACGAAAGAAACCATAAATCCACATCCATAACCGAACAGTTGAATCAACGAAGCGATAATAGCCCATCCGGCAATGCGGATATTTTTTGTTTTCAACAGGGAGTCAATAAATAACAGCAACAAATAAACCGGCAAAGGTAACAGGAAATAAGGCGACAGGACTATTGCTAAAAGAATACAGCCGACTGTCCCCACAACAAACAAAGCCGGCAAAACATGCACTAATTTCATTGAATCGGGATAAAGTTTATACAGATTTACCCGTGCCTGTCCAAAGATATACACTTGTTTGAGAAACTTTTTCAGGTTCACCCTTCTTTTGTGATAGACAAAGGCTTCCTGATAGAGTTTGGTCGTAAATCCGGCCTTGGAAATCCGGATACTCAGGTCAATATCCTCGCCATACATATCCCTGAATCCGCCGATTTGTTCATATACGGCGCGCGAAAATCCCATATTGAATGTACGGGGTTTGAATTTTTCCATATTAACCTTGCCGCCACGTATGCCACCGGTTGTCCAGAACGAAGTCATTGCGTAATTAACGGCTTTTTGCATCACGCTGAACGAGGAATGTTCACGGTCAGGTCCTCCGAAACAATCCGCATAATCGTCATTTAATAAACGATTTACCGTTTCCATATATTCCGGCGGAATGATGCAGTCCGAATCGAAAAAGAGGAAATAATCGCCTTGGGCATGTTTCATGCCGACGTTTCGGCTATCGCTGCGGCCGGTGTTCTCTTTGACAAGATAGCGGATATTGATTTTTGAGCCATATTGTTCCACCTCTTTTGCGCAAGGGATGGTGGAACCATCCTCCACCACCACCACTTCAAAATCCGTGAACGTCTGCGCAGCAAGGCTTTCCAACAATTCCTCCATCTCATCCGGACGATTATAGACCGGAACAATCACCGAAAATTTCATCGTTCTACTTCGCTAATTTCAACTCATTAATCAAACGCGGGCATTTGCCCCACTTGTCAATCATGTAGAGCACATAACGGATGTCCACGCCGATGCAGCGTTGCAATTCCGGTTCAAAGGCGATGTCGCCGCTCATGGCTTCCCAATTGCCGTCAAAGGCTAACCCGATGAGACGCAGGTTTTTGTCGAATATAGGACTTCCCGAATTGCCGCCCGTTATGTCATTGTTCGTCAGAAAACAGAGTTGCAGTTCGCCCATCTCATTGGCATAGGGGGCAAAATCTTTCCGCTTCAGCAGATCAAGTATTTCGGGCTGCATCCAAAATTCATCATCGGTAGCGTCTTCTTTTTCGAGGACGCCTTTTTCGGTCGTGTAATAATCATACCATACCGCATCATACGGCTGGTATCCGCCGATACTGCCATAGGTCAGGCGCATCGTAAAATTGGCGTCCGAATAGAAATTTTTATCCGGATACATTTCCTGCAGTCCGGCCATATACAGCCGTTCGCCATAGTCAATGCTATCGCCTGCCTCGCTTGCCCGAAACTGGAGATCATAGATGGAGAAAATCGCCGACATAGCCAATTCAATCGCCGGGTCTTTGCGCGTCTTTTTCCGATAGAGTTCCACATCCTTTAACTGGGTGGCCAGTTTGTCACGATCCAGCAAAACCGTCTGTTTAAACAGGTCTTGTGCGTATTTGCCGTAGTCGCCTTTGTATTTCTTGTCAATTTTTTCATACACATCCGGCAGGAGGTGAGCCGGAACGCGCTCTTTTACAATTTTCATCATAGCCGCTAATACTTTTTGGTCGAGCGACGGCTCATAATCCTTGCAGAACGGCATGTAAGTGTCATTGATCCATTCGTCTATCTCATCCGATGTGCTGCGTCTTACGTCCACACTGTTGACCATCCGCGCAAGTCGTATGATTTCTGCGCCTCCCACAAAAGCTTCCACCATATAAGTCATATATTTCTGAAAATCATTGGATGCCGTATATCCTTTTTCCAAAAGACGCAATACATTGCCGTATTTTTCCTGTCGTTCGGGCGTTTGGTTTACCCATTCGGTAAAATCCTTTTCTTCCGCTTTTTTGCGTTCAATAACATTCAGATCGTCAATGCCTTTATTCATCCCGATGGAATTTTTCCAGTAGTTGGAACTGGCAGCATATTTTGAGGCATATTTCAACCGCATGGCATTGCCGCCGGCCTGCATAGCTGCTTTCCAGAGGTCTTGTTTGATGCCGCGTACTTCAATACGCGGTTTGTTCGTATCCTCAACGCGCTGTTCCACGCCCCACGAACAAAGATAACGGTCTGTACTTCCCGGAAATCCCAGAACCATAGCGTAATCATTTTCCTGATAGCCCTGTAGCGAAACTTCTGCTACATATCTCGGATGATAGGGTTTGTTGTCCTCCGAATAGTCTGCCGGTTGATTTTCCGCATTGGCATAAACGCGGAATACGGAGAAATCGCCCGTATGGCGCGGCCACATCCAGTTGTCGGTATCGCCGCCGAATTTGCCAACCGAACTGGGGGGCGTAAATACGAGGCGCACATCTTTATAAACCTGATATACAACTAAAAAATACTTGTTGTTATTATAAAACGGGATCACTTCCGCTTCGAGGAAAGTACTTGTTCCAATTGAATCACTGAGTACGCGCCCTACCGAATCAGCCGCACGAAAACGTTTGTATTCATCTGCGTCGGGCGACAAGGCCGACAGGATGCGGTCGCTCACGTCCACCGTTTCTTGAAGGTAGCGTACCATCAATCCCGGAACGGGCAATTCTTCCCCCTGATTTTGAGATACAAAGCCGTCTTTCAGGTAATTATGGCTCATGCTGCTCAACTCCTGAATGGATTCGTAGCCGCAATGATGGTTGGTAAATACCAGTCCTTCGTCCGATACGGTAATACCCGTACAGCCTCCCCCAAAAATCACCACCGCATTCGCTATGCACGGCGTGGAATCACTGTATAATTTATCTAAGGGGGCTTCAAAGCCCAATTCCCTCATACGAGCTATATTACGCGCATTTAACTCTTTCAATACCCACATGCCCTCATCGGCATAGGTAAGACTTGTTCCTGATAGCAGCATGATCGTTGCTGCACATACAATTTTAAATTTCTTCATTTGTACTTTTCTTCAATTAATATTCTATTTTTTAATATTTAAATCCTTGAGTTTTTTTGACGATGCCATTCCGGATACGGGTGTTCCAAGAGGGAAAATCGCGTTTGATCGTAAATGCGGCGAACAGCGCCAGCAAAACAGTGCGATACGCCAACCGCAACCACATCGGTTCAACCTGCGGAATCATGCCCGCCGCATACAATCCCGCCGCCACCAGCCCGTACAGCAATGCCGAACGCAAGTCGTAGGCCACCGGATATTTCTTCCGCCCGATGAAATAAGAAAGCGCCATCATTGCCAAATTGCTTATCAATGAGGCATAAGCGCACGCCACAAAACCGTAGCGCGGCACGAAAAAGACGATGACAGCCACCGTCAGAATGCACCCGATAATGGAAAAAACAGCGCCCCAAACCGTGCGGTCGGTCAGTTTGTACCACACAGACAGATTAAAATAGATGCCGAAAAACAACTCGCCAAGCATCACAATCGGCACGACAATCAGTCCGTCGTAGTAGGCCGAATCTATTAAATGTTTCAGCACATCCAAGTAGAACATAACGCCGAGGAAAATCGCCAGGGCGAAAATGATAAAATATTTCATCGCCTCAGCGTAGGCCGTGCGGTTGTCTTTATCCCTGTTTTTAGCGAAGATAAACGGCTCGTAGGCATAGCGGAACGCCTGGATGAACATCATCATCACAACGGCGATCTTGAAACATGCACCGTAAATTCCCAACTGCGTATTGGCATAGTCGTGATCTTCAAACATAAACGGAAATAAAATCTTATCAGCTGCCTGGTTAAAGACGCCAGCCACGCCCAGGATAAGTATCGGGAACGAATAATTGAATATTTTTTTCAGCCGTTGCCAATCCATACGGGCGCGGAATCCCGGAAGCATGTCGGGCAGCAGGAGGATGAACGTCAGCGCCGTTGTAAATACGTTGGCCACAAAGATATAACCCACGCCGTAGTCAGCCTTGTAAAACCAGTCAATCCATTCAGGATGAACAGTGTGTATCCGCGGGCAAACCAACAGGAAGAAGATATTCAGCGCGATATTCAGCGCGATATTCAGCAATTTGATAACCGCAAAACGTGCGGCTTTTCCGCGATAGCGCAGGTAGGCAAACGGAACGCAACAAAACGCATCCACCGCTACAATAGCGGCCATCATACCAACGTATTCGGGATGCGCATCGTAGCCCAGCGCACGATTAACGGGATTCAAAAACAGGAAAACGGCCGCCAAAAACAGCAGTGACAGAGAGGCCACTGTGTATAACGTCGTGGAATAGACCCTCATCGGTTCCTGTTCGTCCTTGCGGTTTATGAAACGGAAAAGCCCCGTTTCCATTCCGCAAACGAGGAGGACAAGCAACAGCGCCGTCCATCCGTATAGATTGGTAACGACCCCATAATCAGACAGATCCGGCAGCGTGCGCGTATGAAGCGACACTAACAGCCAGTTCAGGAAACGGCCAAGTATTGTACTCAACCCGTAAATAGCGGTATCCTTCGCCAACTGTTTCATGCCTCCTGCCATCTCGTTGTCGTTTTAATCAAATAATAGCCCCTGGTCTGACGGGCGCAGTTTACCCAGATGTTCGTAGGCCAGCGCCGTCACCTCGCGTCCGCGCGGGGTGCGTTTGATAAACCCTTCCTGAATAAGGAACGGCTCATAGACTTCTTCGAGCGTACCGGGGTCTTCGCTCAAGGCCGTGGCAATGGTCGAAAGGCCTACAGGCCCTCCTTTGAATTTATCAATAATCAGCGTAAGCAGCTTATTATCAATCTGATCTAAGCCATAGCGGTCAATATGCAGCGCTTCCAGCGCATAGCAGGCTATCGCCTTGTCTATCCGTCCGCTGCCCTTCACCTGCGCAAAGTCGCGCACGCGACGCAGCAACGCATTGGCGATACGCGGCGTCCCGCGGCTGCGTCCCGCAATCTCGCGGGCGGCGTCCGTTTCGCAGGCAATGTTGAGGATATCGGCGCTCCGCAAAACGATCTTCATAAGCGTTGGGGCGTCGTAGTATTCCAGGTGCAGGTTGATACCGAAACGGGCGCGTAGCGGGCCGGTGAGCAGTCCGCTGCGCGTAGTCGCGCCAATAAGCGTAAACGGCGCCAGATCAATCTGTATGGAACGGGCGCTCGGCCCCTTGTCAATCATAATGTCTATGCGGAAATCCTCCATCGCCGAATACAGATATTCCTCTACAACAGGACTTAAACGGTGAATCTCGTCAATAAACAGGACATCGTTCTTTTCGAGCGAGGTCAGCAGTCCGGCCAAGTCGCCCGGTTTGTCCAATACGGGACCCGACGTGACCTTGAAACCGACGTCCAACTCATTGGAAATGATGTTTGAAAGCGTAGTTTTTCCCAGCCCCGGAGGCCCGTGCAGCAATACGTGGTCGAGCGCTTCATTCCGCATCCGTGCAGCCGCAACAAACACTTTCAGGTTTTCAACGACCGCTGTCTGGCCACTGAAACTCTGAAACGTAAGCGGGCGGAGCGCATTCTCGTATTCGCGCTCCGAATCGGGGAGATTACGCGCTTCGTGCATATCGAACTGTTCCTCTATCATCGGGTTTTGTTTCACAAGCCGCAAAGATACAAAATAACCGGATAAAACAATAACCGGATGACTGAATTTTATCATCCAGTCATCCGGTTATCCCTTTATTCCGTCTTTCGATCGGCCTGTTATTTCGTCAGTTTCCTCGTTACTCCGGCAAAGAAAATGCTGCCCGTACTCTTTTCTTTGATGAAATAAACGAACGGACGGTTGAACTCCAGGACTGGCGTTCTTATCGCATCCCCGGATGAAGTTACCCCGATGATAACCGTTACGCCTGCTGCCTCCGTGCCGGTTTCTTTCACCTCAATGAAGGTCTTTTGCAGAACCGCAGATACAGCAAATGACCACGGTGAAATAAGCGAGAAATCAGCCAGCGGGCTAAACATGGACGTCATGCCCAGCGCCGCCAGATCATCATTTAACAGCCGGGTATATTCCAATTTAAGCCGTGGCAAATACACCTCGACACTCGATGACATAAGTCGCGTCTGCAGATCTTCCCATGCGGCGGCATCCAGATCTTCAACGACCGATTCTACCGAAACGCCCTCGTTCGGCAGCAAAAGCACCATGCCGAACGCTTCGTTCCCGTAAGGAAGTTCAAGGACCTGGTAAGACGGTCTCATGGAGTAATTGAACATAATCTCTTTCCCGAATGTCATCATCGGAATCTCCGAAGTCGTTCCGTCTTCATTATAGAACGTTGCGTCTTTCGTAAGCGATTCGTCAAACGGCAATGTCCATGGAGCATTGAAATACAGGGCGTTAATTAACTCCATCACGGTAGCCGGCGAATACGGTACGCTGGTAATCCGGTCGTGCGTCTTGTCGGCCACCCAACTGTTGATCACGTTTTCCGTAGTGGGGTCGGTGAAATCCACATTCGCGATTTCGGCCTCATAATACGTCTGATTCACGTCTTTAAAAT
Organism: Tannerella sp.; assembly: GCA_031272155.1. Classification (GTDB taxonomy): domain Bacteria; phylum Bacteroidota; class Bacteroidia; order Bacteroidales; family Tannerellaceae; genus Tannerella. Next base: position 8,479 of record JAISUI010000072.1, read on the forward strand.
CCTGTAGAGCAGGAAAATCGTTACTAATCCAGATAGAATTGGCGCTTTCAAACGTCGTAACGTCGTCCAGGTCCTGCATGGCTTTCACCATCTTCTGGAAATAGGTATTCACGTCTTTGCGCGCCACATCGCCATAACCCAGCGCCTGCTGAATTTCTTCCTGTGTAGCTCCGGCGGCGCCGTTATTAAGCATAGCCAGCGCCAGCGTAGCGCTCAGGGGTGAAATAAAGATATTTCCCTGTTCATTCTCATCTTTTACAACCTCTTTCAAAAGGTTAAAAGCAAACTCATTGTTGCCTTCCAAAACGCTTTGCTCGCCTTTCGTCAGAATGATGTCTTCACGCGGCGTAAGGGGTGTTGTTTCTTCCGGCGTCGTCTTTTCAACGGGCGTCGTCTGCTCTTCCTCTAAAAGGCCGCTCTCCGATTTACATGCGTTTATTCCTAATAAAACACAACACGCTGCAATTAAACACATTAACTCTGTCTTTTTCATAATCACTTAATTTTTTAATTTATAATTCAATACAAAGGTATATATTTTAGTTCATATATTCCTATGTTTACAATGTTTAACATTCTAATAATTAATAATTCAATGGCAAATGTAAGTATTGCGTTTTATAGTGCATTACGGATTTTTGCATCCATATTTCACTTTTTTGCAAAAAGTCGTAATAATTGCGATGTATGTTTTTGATTTTACGGAATCGTGCTTTTTATAGGAAGTAGGATGCTTTTTTTGCGAATTTATATGAAAAAAATAATTCATGGCCGCATTTTATGCGAAAAAATACACAGCTTACCCGTTTGGATAATAATCCATCAATTCAATGTTGTGAATTGTATTTTTTATCTTATTTTCAATCGTTTGAAAAAAAACATGTCTTTCTTTTATCGAAATCTTACTGATGAGGGTAGATTTCACGATGAGGCTGTTTATCCATTTTTCTATGTCGTTACACAGCGTGGTAGTACAGGTCGCTATGTTATTAACCTTAATTATACTGACAGCATTATTCCCTTTTCTTGCTAATATAAAGTTGTTTTCCATATCAATCGAACAGTTATATAACGAAAAAGGCACTTTCGCATTCCCTCTATAACCATTGTCTGCGTATTTGCGGATAGTAGCCATCATATCAGTCAGTTGATTGAGTAACAGAAATATAGTCTTTTTTTTGTCAAAAATGCCTATTCTTGCGTAATAGTCCAACGGTCTGAGTATTTTATCTACTGTTTGATTTGTCCAGATTTCTGTCGTGGGAATATTTATATATGATTGTGATACCTGTTCAAATATCGGCAATATTTCTTTTTTTCTTATATTATTGCAAAATTCATTGAAAGAGATGTTCATGTTGTGATGTGCGTCCGACCATACATAAAGTTTAAATAGCAACAGATCTGTATATTCTGTAAAATAATATAAAGGGATATCCTGAGCAGTATAATACACTTCTTTATCAGCAGCAGCATTAACACCAGCCAACACATCCGATAATTGTTTGACTTGCCGAATGTAATTATCCTGTTCTGTGATATTAACGCCCATATAGATAAATTCATATTGTTTGCCAAAAATGTCTTCCATAGACAGGTTGAATTTATTGTGTAATATACGAAGTTCCGAATAAGACAATTCTGTTTCGCCGCGAATACGCCTGTAAGCGGAATCCTGGCATACTCCCAGCGCTTCTTCCACTGTTTCCACAAGCGAATAATGTCTCGGTATTTTCGCTTCGATAGCCCGAAATAAACGTTTTTGTCCCTCTATGAATAATAGTTTTATTTTTGGTTACAAATATAATGATAATACTTTTCATGATACGATTATATTATTTAAAAATAGTTAATTAAAAAGAAATGACATGCAGTCCCCATTATATTTGGCAGATATTCAAAAAAGTATTATTTTTGCCTCGTAAAAATAAACTTATTTAGAAAGACGGAGAATTTTATGCAAATCGGAAAATATTCATTTGGTACTGGCGACCGTTTCGCCCATGAAGGCGAGGCGCAGCTAAGGGCGTTGACCGACGCCGAAAAACTGTTCGGCAGGGAGTTCGTTCCTGTATGGAACAAGTCAAACCGCGAACACGTGATTGTTCACAGCGAGCCGTCCGACACGCGTCGGGAGGCCGATGCGGCTGTGCGTTCGTCGGGCTACGGCGGGGCGTATTTTGTGGATGCCGACCATATTAACCTGAAAAATGTGGACAGGTTTATCGGCGTGTCGGATTTTTTTACCCTCGACGTGGCCGATTTCATCGGGCAGCAGGCGTCGCAGGCAGATATAGACACATTCGTTGCCGCCAATCGTGGCTATCTCGGCAGGCTGCAAATTCCGGGGATCGAGGCGCCATTCGACGTTTCCGAGGAAACCCTGCGTCGCATTGCCGGGAAATTCCTCTTAGCCGTACAGGAAGCCGGACGGATATACCGCCATATTGAAAACGCGAAAGGGGCCGATTGCTTTGTGGCCGAGGTTTCGATGGATGAGGTGAACGACGCCCAGTCGCCCGTTGAAATGTTTTTCATTTTGAGCGCGATTGCGCGGGAAAATATTCCGGCTCAGACGATTGCGCCCAAGTTTACGGGACGTTTCAACAAGGGGGTGGATTATGCAGGCGATGTCCAACGATTTGCTTCCGAGTTTGAAGAAGACCTGTTGGTGATTGATTTTGCCGTCAAGGAGTTTGGCCTGCCCGAAAACCTCAAACTCAGCATCCATTCCGGAAGCGACAAATTTTCCATCTATCCCGTAATGGGCAGGTTGATAAATAAATACGACAAAGGTATCCATATCAAGACCGCCGGCACTACATGGCTGGAAGAAATGATTGGGCTGGCAATGACCAACGACGAAGAGGCCATAGACCTTGCCAAGGCTATTTATACAGGGGCGCTCGGACGCTTCGACGAATTGTGCAGCCCGTATGCCACGGTGATTGACATCAACCCTTCCAGACTACCGGACAGGAAAACGGTAGAAAAATGGACGGGGAAGAAATTCGCCGATACGCTGCGCCATATCCCCGGACATCCGGACTATAATCCGGACTTCCGCCAGCTGATCCATGTGGCCTACAAAGTGGCCGCCGAATACGGCGGCATCTTCACCGAAGCGCTGGCGGCGCATAAAGAGGTCATTGGGCAGCAGGTGTATGAAAACATCCTCGACCGGCATATCCGCCGCCTTTTTGAGGAGGCGTAAGGGCCGGCCGGAGGTCGGTCGCGGCGCGTTTCAGAATTGCATGAACGACTTGGAAACAAACTCCAGCACGAGAGGCAATTCCATCCGCCAGTACGTCCATGTATGCCCGCCGTCTTTGACGCGGTATTCATGTGGGATTTCCGCTTTACGGAAGGAGATGTGCATCAGGCTGTTGCCTTCGTAAAGGAAATCATCGTCGCCGCAACTGATGTACCAGCGTATCTGTTTGATCTTCTCCAGGTCTTCTTTTGAAGCGCTTCCGAGGATGCCCTCTACGCTGTGGCGCTTGTAGTAAGCGTCCAACTGCGCATCCGTCAGTTGCGTCGCCATCTTTCCCAGGCGGGCTTTCAGTTGCCCGATCTCCCAACTCCCCGTTGATGCGCTCAGGGGAGCGGCGGCAGCGAACATATCCGGCCGGTGGAGCGAATAGAAGATCGTTCCGCCGCCACCCATGGACAGGCCCGATATGGCGCGGTAATGACGGTCGCTCCTGACGCGGTAGGTCTTCTCGATGTGAGGGATTAACTCCTTGAAAAAGAAATCTTCATAGGCGAAACTTCCGTCCGGCTGGTTGAAATAGCCCTTCACCTTCGTATTGGCGTCCGGCATCACGACGATAAGGTGAGCGGCCTTGCCTTCGGCTATCGCCCTGTCTGCAATATACTGCACCTGGCCGAACTGCACCCATCCCGTATGGTCGTCGCCCGATCCATGCAGCAGATACAGCACGGGATAGCTTTGATCCGATTCCGCATATCCGGGCGGCAAATAAATGGAATATTTCCGCTCCATATTCAGGATCTCACTCTTTACGGTACGTGTTTCATAAATCGTACCGCTTTGCGCCATGGCGAACTGCAGCGCCAGCGCAACAAATCCGACTGTAAAAACAATGCTTTTTTTCATAATGGTTGATTTTTTTAATGATACTGCAAATATACTGATTATTTCATTTCCAGGTAGCACCACATCGGATTATGGTCTGAAAAAGGCAATTTTTCTACTGTGGCCTTATACGAACGCATGTTGGCGGAATGAATAATGTGATCAATCCTGAACCAGAAATAGCCGCGATTATAGGAAATTCCCATGCCGTTGCCCGATTCGGCGAACGCATCAATCATTTTTCCCTGGATCGTGCGGTGCGCATACGAGATCGGCGTGTCGTTGAAATCGCCACATGCGACGATATAGTCGCCGTTCAGCTTGCCGATTTCTTCGGCGACGATGTCGGCCTGTTCCGCCCGGTTATAAAACGCAGAACCCACTTTCTGGCGGACGGTTTCGCTCAATCCTTCAAACGTATCGCTGTTCATATTTGTGATGAAATCCGAATAAGTTGAGCGGTCTTTCATCGTTAATTTGAATGATTCCAGATGGTTATTCACAATGATGAGCGATTTGCCGTTTACGTTGAGTTCGTGCACGGTTGAGCCGTTGAAAGCGCTGTCGTACCTGACTTTCCACGAGCGGAGAATCGGATATTTTGAATAGATCGCCAGTCCGATCGTATATTTATTATAGCGAATCAGCGGCAAACTGTAGTGATAAGGGTACATACTCAGTGCGCCGGCGATTTTTTCCTGCGTCAAAGTGCCGGCAACGCGCCCTTCCATGTATTCCTGCATACAGACAATGTCGGCTTTTGAATCGGCAATATACTGAAGGACAGGGTTGGGCTTGTCGGCCGTATGATTTTTATAGCCAAAGGCCATTACATTATATGTCAGCAGTTTAATTGTATTATGTTGCGGGGGAGATTTGGCAAAAGGGTGGAAAGCCACATAGCAGGAAACAGGCTTCCAGCAAATCAGGAACGAACAAACCGCGATAAAAAGGAACATCCATTTTCGCAGAACAAGCCAGTAAATCAGAAAAATAACGTTGGACAGGATGAAAAGCGGAAACAATAGCCCCAGGTAGGAAAAAAATACGGTCCTGTCCGGAGATACCGAATCCGAAAATGCAGCTATAATAAACAATAATGACGTGATTATGTTTATAATAAGCATTGCCGAGTGGAACATTTTTAATTTCTTCATCCGCTTTAATTTTTACTGGCGTCAAAAAGTCGTTTCTTCTCGTCGGCCGAAAGACTTTCGTAGCCTGAATGTTTCAATTTATCTAATATATTGTCTAAATCTTTCATTTTTTCGTGTTTACGGGCATTGTATTCCATGTCTGTTTCCGGACGTCGTCCTCCGGGCATGACTTTTATGCGTGGTTTCCGTTTCGTTAGATTCACTATATTGTCAATCAGCGAATTAATGCCTTTTGTCCAGTCCCGGCCGTTCCGGTAGCGGTTGGCAAAGAGGATGCCAAACAGGGCGCCGCCAATGTGCGCTATATGTCCGCCGGCATTATCCGATGCCATGGACAATAAGTCAATGATTAATACGCCCGCTGCAAGGTAAATCAACTTGATTCTTCCCAGAAAGATCAGGTTGATTTCATACTGTTTTTGGTAGAAGGACACGGCAAAGACGATCGCCATCACCGAAGCCGAGGCACCCATCAGGAACGTGGAGTCCGCCACATTGCGGAAATACGGGAATATGTGATAGGCCGCCAGGAACATGGCTGCACCGGCTATCCCGCCCAACAGGTATAGGCCGCCCAATTGACGCTCGCTGAAAAAAAGCAGGAATATCTGCCCAAACCAATAGAGCCACAGCATATTAAACAGGATATGGAGGAAATCTATATGCAGGAACATATACGTAATCACCGTCCACGGCCTGTAGATCAGCAACCGGAGCGACGAGGGCAACTGGAACCATTGCATCAGGTGGGAGTCCGGCCACTGAAAAAGCGTAGCCAGTACAATCAGCAACCGTAACACAAGGAACACCCCTACATTAATATATAGGAGGCGTGTGAGCAGATTCCCCTGCGCAAAACTTCGTTTCACTTTAGTAAAGATACTCTCCATGTTTTCGATCTTTCTTTTTCCAATAGATAATCATAAAAAAGCCGAACAGCATCCCGCCCAGATGGGCAAAATGCGCCACATTGTCGCCCGAAAAATTGACCACTCCCATGAACAGTTCAATCAGCCCGTAACCAATTACCATGTATTTGGCTTTGATGGGGATCGGGATGAACATAAGAAACAATGGAGCATTGGGAAAGAGCATTCCGAATGCCAGAAGGATTCCAAACACCGCGCCTGATGCGCCAATGGTAATCAGTTGGTTTATACCCGGATCCATGGCGATTTGTTGGGCGATTGTTATATGATTGGCTTCAGCCAGCGAATGAATCATAAACCACCATGTTACTTCCTGTACGATCGCCGCCCCAATGCCGGTAACGACATAGAACAGAAGAAACCGCTTTGATCCCCAAACCTGTTCGAGCAATCGCCCGAACATGAATACGGCAAACATATTGAAAAAGATATGCTCAAATGAATGGGAATCATGCAAAAACATGTAGGTAACTAATTGAAAAAGACGAAAATCCGATGCGCCCGGGAAATGCAGTCCCAGCCACCCGATTACGTCAAAACCTACCGTACGGGGCAATACAATACTCGCCAGCCAGCAAAGAATGTTGATGATAATCAAATTCTTAGTCACCGGAGGCACATTGCTGAAAAAACCAAATCTATTCCGACTTTCCATTCGTTTCATTTTTGGCGCAAAAATATTATATTTAATTGGGATTTCCGCCCATTTTGAAAAAAAAATGCCTTCTTGCGAAAAAAAAGTTCATATTTCTTGCATTGATAAAAATTTTAGTCTTATATTTACAGCGTCAAATCGCTTGAAAGTGACATGTATTGGCGATAATTTTAGAAAAATATGTTGCTTAAAGCAAAAATATGTAATGCGTGATAGCATTTAGAAAACGATTTGGACGATGAGTCAGTTTGAATAAAAAAAGCCTCAGAATCCGCGTTTGCATTAGATGTCGCTTTTGTCTGATGCGTTTTATTGATTGAATAAAAAATGAAAAACCGATTTTTTATTAATATATTTTTTATTTAAATTTGTAACATTATGAACAAAACAGAATTTATTAGTGCTGTAGCTGAAAAAGCTGGATTAAGCAAAGTTGTGGGAAAAAAAGCAGTTGACGCTGTTATTAAGACAGTGAAAGAAGAACTCACAAAGGGAGAAAAGGTGTCCATTTTAGGATTTGGCGCTTTTCAGGTAACGAAAAAAGCTGCCCGAAAAGGAATCAATCCGAAAACGAAGAAGCCTATCAATATCCCGGCTCACAAAGTTGTTAAATTTAAAGCAGGTGCAGATTTGTCAAAAGCCGTTAAGTAATTGTTTATTTAATAAGGTTAGGAAGACCGTCCGAAAAGACGGTCTTTTTTTGTTATATAACAGCCCGTTAAACAAGCCATTGTTCGGATATGCTGACCGAAGCGGCATCCACCTCGCCGCCCAAGGGGGGATGATGTTTGGATACGCGCACTTCCAGCGACGTCAATTGAGGACAGGCCTCTTTGATGGCGCGCAGAATCCGTCCGGCTACATGTTCCAGCAGCCGTGAGGGCTGCGCCATCTCCTTTTTGACCAGGTCAAACACTTCCGCATAATTGACGGTATGCTGCAAATCGTCGCTTGCTATCGCTTTTTCGGCAGAAAAAGCATACGCTACATCCACCGTAAAATCATTTCCGACGATCGTTTCCTGCGGCGAAACTCCGTGATATGCAAGGAATTTCATCCCTTTTAGTTCTATTGTTGTTTCCATCTCAAAAAATTTCCCGTAAAAATAAGGAAAAAATTGTTTTCCGGTGCAGAAATATTGTTTTATATTTGCAAAAAACTAAATGTATAAGAATTATGGCAAGACAAAATGAAGAAATTGTAAGCAGTAGTGGCGGCATTCACAACGTTTTAGCTACCGGCACGGTTGTTAAGGGAAGTATTATTACGGAGAGCGATTTTCGGCTGGATGGGCGCATTGAAGGCGACATTCATTGCAAAGGCAAGATTGTAGTAGGCCCGAAAGGCAGCATTGTAGGCAACATCATTTCCGATAACGCGGAAATTCTGGGCGAAATGGATGGCACAATGCGCATCAGGGAAAAACTGGTTTTCAAGTCAAGTGCAGTAGTCAAAGGAGATATTTATATACAAACACTTGAAATTGAGCCGGGTTCGCGATTTAACGGGACGTGTACAATGGGTAAAGACCCTATGGAAACATCCGAAAAAACGCCGAAGATTCCCGCGGTTGAACCGCCGGTAAAATAAACGGACTGTTTCGCGCGGATTGGCGGGTCGCTACCTGCCGCTGTCGGCTATCATTGAGCGGAGGCGGTCGTTGAAATCGGTGGCGTCCAGCAGTTGTTCAAGCGTGAGATGCATTCGGTAACGCCAGTAATGATGCGGGTCGGCAGGTATGTTGATGCGCTCGCATAAGGGATTGGTGTGTCTCAACGCATCGCTCATGGCAAGCCAGTCCTGAATGGGGATGATCGTCAGCATAGACGTGGCATTCAAGTGATTGGCGAGGATTTGTGCAGCCAACAGGGCGGTGCATTCTTCAGGCGCTTTCCCTTCCTGATGCAGCACGGAGTTGTAGTATTGCTGCGTCCTTTCCGGCTGTTCATTCCACCAGGCGCGCAGGGGGTTCATGTCGTGCGTGGACGTGGTGCAGACGGACATATAGGGCAGTTTTTGCAAATCGGCAAATGTTTCGCCGAATATTTTGGGGGCGCGTTCCAGTTCTAAGCTCAGTATGTGCAGTTTAGTCATCACTTCATGCACCGAGTCGGGAATCATTCCCAAGTCTTCCCCGCAGATCAGCATCGCTGTGGAGGCAATCAGAGGCGTCAGTCGTTTCAATGCCTCTTCTTTCCAGAATGTATGATGCCGCTCATAGAAAAAGTGGTGCGACAAACGATCGAATCCATCTCTTTCTTCGGGCGTTAAATCTTTATATACAAACGAATTACATCCGGAAATGCGGGGGTGATATTTTCCTTTTTCATACGGATCTTCCAAGAATAGCATTTCGTTTGTAATGGCCATCAGGCCATTTTTTATCTTTTCGGTCGTTGCACCGGCTTTTCCTGTAAACAGCGTTTCGATTTTTCGTTGCGTGTCGCAAACCGGTTTCAGCGTATAACAGGCGTCGCTGTACGGCATGAGAAAAGTGTGCGTTACGCCATCCGCTTCCTCCCCGAACAAGGTTTCCAGATAGCAGTTGCGGACATGTGGAATAACATATAATTTGCTGAATTTCAAACCATAATTTTCAATTTCTTCTATTGTATAGGGAAGCGCCGGCCTGAAATGGCCGCATAGTCCCTGCGTGTATTCAAGCGGGATTTCCCAGATGCGAAAAAAGCCGAGGATATGATCAATCCGAAAACAGTCAAAATATGCTTCCAATTTGCGGAATCGCTTTTTCCACCAACTGTATCCGTCTTTTTCCATTACGTCCCAATTGTAGGTAGGGAATGACCAGTTTTGTCCGGTGTCGGAAAAGGCGTCCGGAGGCGCTCCGGCCTGTTCCTGCATATTGAAAAGCGACGTTTCAGTCCACGCTTCCACGCTTGTACGGTGAATCCCTATTGGCAGGTCGCCTTTCAAGATCACTCCTTTTTCGCGGGCATAGTCGGAAACGGCCTTAAACTGAGTGTGTAAAACAAACTGCAGGAAACAGGAAAACGAAATTTCCGGATAAGCATCGCTTGCTTCGGTGCAGAGATTTCGCACCTGTTCAGGGTGATATACGGCATATTCATCCCACCGGTTAAAATCAGGCGTGCCATACTTGTCGCGGAGATAGCAAAAAGCAGCGTAAGGCTCCAACCACTCCCGGTTGGATTCCCAAAACGCTCCGAAAGCATCGCTCTCCAGGATCTTACGCCCTTTCCGGGCAAAGAACGCGCGGCAATAGGCTAATTTATGATGTTCAACTTCCTCGTAATCAACCGTCTCTTTTTTGTTCAAGCGACGTTGTATCCGGCGGAAACGGGCGTTTTCTTTTGCATCGTCCAATGCACCCATCTCATGCAGGGCAATGTAAATCGGATGCAGGGCATAGATAGAAATAGCGCTGTAGGGGTAGGAATCTTCCCAGGTATGTGTCCGGCTTGTATCGTTCAGCGGCAATACCTGAATAAGGCGTTGATTAGTATTAAAAGCCCAGTCAATTAGTAGCTTGACGTCGTGAAAATCGCCTATTCCAAAACTATTTTCCGAGCGTAGCGAAAAAACGGGCGCCACCGTCCCTGCTCCTTTCCACAGAGGCAAGCCTTCACGGAAAGGAGAATCGGTAAGGGAAACCGTTTTGTTCGACGTAGGCGCTTGCGCCAAGATGCGGTTTTCGCCCGTTTCCCAACGGAAGGCTTTTGTGTCCGGATTGATGACAATAAACTTATATTCCAACGGAAACGTAATTTTGTCCGCATCCAGCCGGATCTCCCATGAAGGGAAATCCGCGTCGTCCATCCGCAATGCCCTTGCGGTATCCCAATCGCCCAAGCATGCCTGATTGCCGGTAATCGCCATCCATTCGTCCCGTGCTACACGGGGATTGCACGTTCTGATGACTAATTCCCTTTCAAATCGTTCAGGGTCAGGCGTATGGCTTTTCCCGCGGGCAAACAGGCTGTTCGTAAAAGCCGACCTGTAAAGCAAGGCATCTCCCATTGATTATCCGCATTTGGATGCCCCGCAATTCGTGCATTTCAGGCAACCTTCCTGATAGATAAGGGATTCAAAACCGCATACCGGACATTTTTCCCCTTTGGCTTCTACCCCGTTCAGATATTTTTTTAAAGCCCTTTCAACGCCATTTTTCCAGGTATTGATGGACACATTATTGAGTTCCATGCCCTGAACTAATTTTATGACCTGATCAATCGGCATTCCATAACGCAATACGCCGGAAATCAGTTTGGCATAGTTCCAAAATTCGGGGTCAAACTTCTCATCCAGTCCTTCCATCGTCATTTTGAAACCCCGTTTGTTCTTGAACTGGAAGTCATAATGCTTCTTCCCGTCTTCATCGCGGCTCTTGATGATGGTTCCTGTCGAAACGTTTTTCGGCAGCATAATTCCTTCGTCCTCATCGGCCAATCCCGTAAATATCTCGTAAGGACGACCATTCAACAACCCGACAAACGCAATCCATTTCTCTTTGTTATTCTGAAACTTAACTACATCCGCTTCTAATTCGCGCGGGCGAACGGGAACAATGGAAGGACGCTCCATACAGTCCTTGTCTTTTTTCTTGTCCTCCGCCGAAACCAGCACGCCCGAACGACATCCATCACGATAGACGGTGCATCCCTTACATCCTGATTTCCATGCCTCTATATACAGTGTATTGATTAATTCTTCGGTCGTATCGGCCGGCAGATTGATCGTGACGCTGATGGAATGATCCACCCATTGCTGGATGCGTCCCTGCATTTTCACTTTCTGCACCCAGTCAATATCATTGGAAGTGGCCTTGTAATAAGGCGATTGACGCACAAGTTCGTCAATTTCTTCCGACGTATAATGTTTGTTGGTTTTGTAGCCGTTGATCTCCATCCATGTTTCAAACTTGTGATGGAACACGAGATATTCCTCGAAAGCATCGCCCATTTCATCCATGTAGTCCACCCGGACGGACGTATCGTTCGGATTTACTTTCCGACGCCGTTTGTAAACGGGCAGGAAGACCGGCTCAATGCCGGATGTGGTTTGCGTCATCAGACTGGTAGTGCCCGTGGGTGCGATCGTCAGGCAAGCGATGTTGCGGCGACCGTACTTTACCATATTATTATACAGGTCGGGGTCTTCTTTTTTCAGGCGGTTAATGAACGGATTGTTCTTTTCCCGGTTGGCGTCATAGATTTCAAACGCACCACGCTCGCGCGCCATATTGACAGACGAGCTATATGCAGCCAGCGCCAGCGTTTTCTGGATTTCTTCGGCAAAAGCGGTCGCCTTCGCTGTACCGTAACGCAAGTTCAGGGCGGCCAGCATGTCGCCTTCGGCCGTGATACCGACGCCGGTACGACGTCCCTGCAACGTTTTTCGCTGGATTTTCTCCCACAGGTAACGTTCCGCCGACTTGATTTCGAGCGATTCGGGATCTTCATCTATCTTTGCCAGGATGCGCTCTATTTTTTCCGTTTCAAGATCAATAATATCGTCCATAATCCGTTGAGCTAAAGCCACATGTTTTTTAAACATATCAAAATTGAATGTGGCGTTTTTTGTAAAGGGATGATCTACGTAGGAATACAGGTTGATGGCCAACAAGCGGCAACTGTCGTAGGGACAGAGCGGTATCTCACCGCACGGATTGGTGGATACGGTACGAAAGCCCAGATCGGCATACGAATCCGGCACAGATTCCTTGATGATGGTATCCCAAAAAAGCACGCCCGGTTCCGCTGATTTCCATGCGTTGTGAACGATTTTCTTCCACAGCGCACGCGCATTGATCGTCTTCTCAATAAGCGGGTGGGGCGAATCAATCGGATATTGCTGTTTGTAGGAAGCATTCCGGACAACGGCATCCATAAATTCGTCGTCAAGTTTGACGGATACATTCGCACCCGTCACTTTTCCTTCACGCATCTTTGCGTCAATAAACGATTCGGCATCAGGATGTTTGATGGATACGCTCAACATCAGTGCGCCCCGCCGCCCGTCCTGCGCCACTTCGCGCGTGGAATTGGAATAACGTTCCATGAAAGGCACTAATCCTGTGGATGTTAAAGCGGAGTTTTTGACCGGCGTCCCTTTAGGACGGATATGGGAAAGGTCATGGCCTACGCCTCCGCGCCGTTTCATCAACTGCACCTGCTCTTCGTCTATCCGGATCACTGCCCCATAAGAATCGGCATTCCCGTCCAAGCCGATCACAAAACAGTTGGACAGGGAGGCGATCTGAAAATCATTGCCAATACCCGTCATCGGGCTGCCCTGTGGTACGATATACCTGAAATGATCGAACAGGTCAAATAATTCTTTTTCCGATAGCGGATTCGGATATTTTTTTTCTATCCGGGCAATTTCTTTCGCCAGACGGGTGTGCATATCCGAAGGAGTTTTTTCATAGATGTTTCCGAATGCATCTTTCAACGCATACTTGTTCACCCATACTTTTGCCGCCAACTCGTCTCCGCCAAAATAATCTACCGAGGCCTTGTATGCCTCATCAAATGTGTACATTTTTCTACTCATCGTGATTTTATTAAAACTTGATTTTTCGTGCTTGCAAATATAGAAATACTTTTATAGATGCACCAAAATATTCGGAGGAAAAATTTCATATTGTTGAAAAGTTTTCCAATTTTATTTTTAATGCGCTTATATTATGTATATTATAATTTTAGTGAGTTGAAAAAGTTTTCCCAAAAAGGAAAATGGATAATAATGGCCTTCTTTTTTTAGAAAAACCATCACCGGATAGATGTCTTCCTGTTTGGACAAACACTTGCATCGTTCGGTGGACAAACGTCATCCCAAAACAAAGGGGGCGCATTTCTCAATTCGGTGGTGAGGCATAGAGAATTTTCTGAAAGGCGTAATTTCGATTAGTAAATGCAAATCTTTCGTCTGTTTTTTTTGTCGTATTCGGAAAAATTGGGGTCTATTCCACCCAAACCTTCACCGTTCTTACTTCGTCGTCCACCCTTGCGCGGATAAGGTAGATCTGCGCCCTCGGGAGGGCGATGCGGAAGTAGTCCGTCGTGGCTCGGCTGCTGAAGACCAATGCGCCGGCAGGGTTGTAAATCTGCAGTGCGGTGATAACGCCGGGGATGGCCTGTATCTCCACGTATCCGTCGCGCGAGGT
>JAISUI010000130.1 GCA_031272155.1 Tannerella sp.
AACAATATGGGCTGTGTTACGGTAACATACAATGCCCCGTTGAAAAAATACCTGATGTGCGTAACAGACGGCGGTATGACTTGTGCAAAAATGAATACATATATACTTGAAGCTGACGACCTTACCGGCGATTGGAAAATTGTCTCTTATCTGAAAAATTTTGGCGAGCAAGCATATTTTGTCAATATCCCGTCGAAATTCATCAGCAAAGACGGAAAGACATTCTGGATGCTATATTCCGGTAATTTTGCACGCGACTGGAATGGAGAAAACATTCAAACCAATCCGCCCGGAAGCCATTACGGTTTCGTGATGCAGCAGGTAAGACTTGAAAAGTAAGTACAAATCAGCGATATGAAAATGAATAATCAATATGATAATTAATAATAATAACATTAATCATGAAAGAAAGTACAATTAAGAAAGCCTATGAAGTGGCAGTTGAACGCTATGCCGCTCTGGGAGTAGATACGGAAAAAGCGTTAAATAATCTTGGTAAAATCTCGCTTTCGTTGCATTGTTGGCAAGCCGACGATGTGAGTGGATTTGAAAATCAAGGCGGTGATTTGAGTGGCGGTATTCAAGTAACAGGCAATTATCCGGGCAAAGCCCGTAATATTGACGAACTGCGGGCTGACATTTTGAAAGCCAAGTCATATATTGCAGGAAATCATCGTTTGAACCTGCATGAAATCTATGGTGATTTTCAAGGAAAAGTCGTAGATCGAGACGAAGTAGAGCCTAAACATTTCCAAACATGGATGGAATGGGGTAAGGCGAACAATATGAAATTAGATTTTAATTCCACTTCGTTTTCACACCCCAAAAGCGGGAACTTGACATTGGCCAACCCCGACAAAGGCATCCGCGATTTCTGGATAGAGCACACGAAACGTTGCCGCAAAATCAGCGAAGAAATGGGAAAATTCCAGAACGATCCGTGTATCATGAACTTATGGATTCATGACGGCAGTAAGGAAGTGCCTGCTAACCGTCTGAAATATCGTCAGATACTCGAAAAATCGCTTGACGAAATTTTTGCTACCGATTACAAAAACATGAAAGATTGTATTGAGGCAAAGTTATTCGGCATCGGGATGGAGAGTTACACTGTTGGTTCATACGACTTTTACCTTGGCTATGGTGCAAAGAAAGGAAAAATCGTAACGCTCGACACCGGCCATTTCCACCTGACGGAAAGCATCGCCGACAAGATTTCGTCGTTGTTGCTGTTTACGCCTGAGATCATGCTCCATGTGAGCCGTCCGATACGTTGGGACAGCGACCATGTCGTTATTCTGAACGACGATTTGCTTGACCTTGCACGTGAGATTGTCCGTTGTGACCAATTGAATCGCATCCATATCGGACTGGACTATTTTGATGGCACCATCAACCGCATTGGCGCTTATGTCATCGGTTCCCGTGCAACACAAAAAGCTCTTTTACAAGCATTTCTCGAACCATCGGCTACATTGCAGGAATATGAAGCGAAAGACCAACTGTTTGAACGTCTTGCTTTGCAAGAAGAACTGAAAAGCCTGCCGTGGAATGCAGTATGGGATATGTTCTGCCTGAAAAACGGTGTGCCTGCAGGAGAAGATTATATTGCTGAAATTCAGAAATATGAGAAAGATGTAACGTCAAAACGTTGACAATTGATAATGAATAATGAATAATTGAAATGAATATTTTAATCGGGTTATTGATTATCGCTATCGGAAGTATGGGACAAGCAAGTTCCTACGTTCCAATAAAGAAGGTGAAACAGTGGTCGTGGGAATCGTTCTGGCTTGTTCAGGGCGTTTTCGCATGGCTTGTTTTCCCTTTGGCAGGCGCTTTGCTGGCTATTCCTGAAGGCTCAAATCTTGTTGAGGTTCTCTCTAACGGCGGTAGCGACGCATGGAAGGCCATCGGCTTCGGTATGCTTTGGGGCATAGGCGGACTAACATTTGGTTTGTCAATGCGTTACCTTGGAGTGGCTCTCGGACAGTCGCTTGCACTCGGCACCTGTTCTGCTTTTGGTACACTGATTCCCGCCATTCTGAAAGGCACGAATTTGTTCCATGGCGAAGGACTTGTATTGCTTATTGGCGTTGCAATTGCGATTGCCGGTATCGCTGTTATTGGTTATGCCGGAGCGCTGAAATCGGCGAATATGAGCGAAGAAGAAAAACGCAAGGCAGTGGCTGATTTTGCATTGAAAAAAGGTTTGATCATTGCTATTCTGGCGGGTGTGATGAGCGCATGTTTTGCTCTCGGTCTTGATGCAGGCGCAGCCATCAAAGACTCGCTGATCGCAAAAGGCGTTGACGCTCTGTTTTCCGGACTTCCCACTGTACTGCTCGTTACCATCGGCGGTTTCATCACCAACGCAAGTTACTGCATCCAGCAAAATATCGCGAATAAAACTTTCAAGGATTATGGTTCGGTATCAGGCAGCGTGTTTATTAACAATCTGTTGTTCTGTGCTTTGGCCGGTTTGCTATGGTATTCGCAGTTCTTCGGACTCGAACTCGGCAAAAGTTTTCTCACCGAAAGCCCTGTTTTACTGGCTTTCTCGTGGTGCATCCTGATGTCACTCAACGTTTTGTTCAGCAACGTCTGGGGAATCATCCTGAAAGAATGGAAGGGAGTAGGACAGAAAACGATCATCGTTCTGATCATTGGTCTTGCGCTGCTGATATTTTCTATTATTTTTCCGCAGTTGATGAAATAACTGTTTTCAAATTTACTGAACTGTAATGGAAGGCGCAAGGTAGATTTCTTTGCGCCTTTCATTTGTTATCCTGTTAAATTCTGTCAATCCACTTATCTCGCATGAAAAAGGATTGTTGTTTGTTGAAATTTATGTTTACCTTTGCAGTCGCATAACAAACAATTAAATGTGATGAAAAGAACAATATTGATGATATTTTTATCGTGGATAGTCGTATCCGCCTGTTCGACAGAAAACGATCCAATATGGAAAGACGGACGACATCTTGTAGAGGGTATCACTTTCGACATTTTTCCGGTCTTGGATGGCTCGACGTCCACTTTTTCCTTGAGCCGTTTAATAACGTGCAAAATATTGGGAATTGATCATGAATGGGTTTTTGAAGGCACATCCGAGCTGTGGACCATAAACCCGCTGTGGTATTCCGTTCCGGACAGGGATTTATATTCATATTTCGACAGCCATGTCAAGCTGTCCCAAACCCATAACTCTTTTATTAATCTTATTGACAACGAGGCGGATTTGATTTTAAGCGCCCGGAAGATGTCCGACGACGAGAAAGCGTATGCCGAGAACGCAGGCGTAGAGTTGATCGAAACACCTGTCGCATTGGATGCTCTTGTGATGCTCGTGAACACTCAAAATCCGGTCAATTCATTAACATTAAGACAAATACAGGATATTTATACAGGGCAAATTACTAACTGGAATGAAGTGGGAGGAAAAAACAAAAACATATCGCCTTACAGAAGAAATGCAAATTCCGGAAGTCAGGAATTGATGGAATTGTTAGTCATGAAAGGACTTCCTATGGCTGATTTGCCAGGTGAATCAGGAATAGAATGGGTTCTACCCTCAATGGGAATTGTATATACGATGCTCCAGGATGATTCGGACGGAATATGTTATACCGTTTATTATTATCACACCCGCCTTATTCAGGAAACCTATAAAGAAAAAGTGAAAAGCATAGCCATCAACGGCATTTATCCCAACGAAAACACTATCAGCAACCTTACATATTCGTGCACGGCGGAAGTATATGTTGTCATCCGCTCCGATTTGGATCAAAATTCACCGGCGTATAAAATCTATCAATGGCTTCAAACTGAAGCTGGCCAGGACGTTATAGCCGAAAGTGGGTACATACCAATGGGAACAAGCGGTAATTCGGTCGAAAGAATCAGCAATACGGATATCCGTATATATCCTAATCCTGTAACCGACGGCATCAGGATAAGTGGTCTGACTTGCACCGCCGAACTTTCATTATTCAATACATCTGGCAACCATATATTGAGTAAACAGGTTGAGAATGACGAATATATTCAACTGCACGCTTTGCCGCGAGGCATCTATTTCCTGACATTGACAACTAACAACATACATGTAAGCAAAAAAATAATAAAACAATAATACCTCTCGACTTATGCACAAAAAACAAAAAAGTGTGCAAGTTTTTTTAGCAAATCTTTTTTCATTCCAAAATGTTTGATTACTTTTGCGGCGTTTTAACAAGCGAATATTAGGATAATATTAATATCAAAAATACTTATGAGTCTGAAAATAATTGTATTAGCAAAACAGGTGCCTGACACGCGAAATGTCGGGAAAGACGCGATGAAGGAGGACGGCACGGTCAACCGCA
>JAISUI010000089.1 GCA_031272155.1 Tannerella sp.
CTCTTTGACAGGCAAATCCAACGGCGCAAAGATGGAAATGAAGCCTCTGATCAACCATCCTTTCGACCTGAAACTTGAGACCCAATATACCGTCCGCGTGGTGAAAGACGACCCTGTGCAGGCTATCCCGTGCCTGTTCGTCTCGCTCAAAGCGCCTTCAACAACGACTTATGCCGCAACCGTTTTCTGCCCGTCGGAATACAAAAACGCCCGCTTCACCTTGGACGAAAGCGGCCGCAATCCCGTTATCCGCTACAACCTGAACGGCAAAGAGTATGCGTATGAGTTCGGGGAAGATAAAGTGGGATCGTTGAAGTGAATGTATAGCCTGCTGTTATATTTCCATTGATGGCGGCTACATTGTAATTCCCATTTTGCGCATCAGGAAGGCGGCATTCATATTTTGCGCCAGGCCTTCGCGCAGGCGGTAGGAAAAGGTCAGCTCGTCGCCGATAATATCGGCTTCAAAGCAGAAATTCCTGACCTGTCCGGGAAATTCCTGTTCCAGTACGCCGAGCGCCAGGTCGTGAGTGGCAATCAGTCCGCAGGCGTTTTTGGCGATAAGTTGTCGCATCAGCGCGAGCGAGCCTTTTTGTTTGTCTAACGAATTGGTGCCTTTCAGTATTTCGTCAAGGATAATAAACAGTTGTTCCCCCTGATTGAGGCAGTCAATCATTTTTTTCAGTCGTTTGAGTTCGGCGTAGAAATAGGATTCGCTGGCCATCAGCGAATCGGTTGTCCGGAGGCTTGTCATGAGTCTGGCGGGGCTGACGGTGAGCGACGCGGCGCATACGGGCGCTCCGATACATGCCAACCAGAAATTGATGCCGACAGTACGTAGCCAGGTGCTTTTACCGGCCATGTTGGCGCCGGTGATGATCACAAAGTACGGGTATTGGCGGATGTTCAGGTCGTTGCGTATGCATTGTTCGCGGTGCAGCAAGGGGTGTCCGAGCGCTTTTCCTTCCATGCAAAAACAGGTATCTGTAATGGTTGGGTACGTGTAGTCGGGATGGTTGAATGCAAACCCGCCAAGCGAACAGAGAGCGTCGGTTGAGGCTAAGGCGTCGAACCACTGTACAAAGCGGGAGCCGTTTCTTTGCAGCCAGTTTTCTAATCGCATGGCTTGCCGCATGTCACGCAGATAGAAGAGGTTCAGCAGCAGTCCAGCCAGGCTGAACCGCTGGTCTAATGCACCGATGATGCGCGACAGGCGTTTGACGGCCTGTGATGCCGTTTCGCTGCCGGTCAGTTGTTGCCGGGCGTTTTTTAGCATAATTGATTTAAAAGATTCATTTTCAGTCGTTTCCATCAGGTTTGAATAAGTAAGCAATACCTTTTCCATGCGTTCCACTTTCCGGTGCATGGAGAGGATACATTTGCTTTTCCAGTTGGCAATCAACAGGCTTGCCACCAGCATAAAGCCGGATACGTTCAACGGGAATAGCGTTCCGATGCAGCCTGCAAGGACAATGATCCAGCATACGGGAACCGCCCAAATCAGGATGCGCCACAGCCTACTGTCGGAAAAGTATGTGCGTTGCCCGGCTAATGATGTAAGTTGTTCGACGGGGTCGCCACTGTCCGGCTGTGTAATCCCCGTCACATAGAAGTCCTGCCGGAACAGCGGTTTTGTCGCCATTTCACGGATGGCCTCCTGGCGCTCCTCAATGGATTGCCGGTCGGTCAGCGGTTGCGTGAACCAGCCGGCTAAGCGGGATTTTCCCATGCCGGTGACAGTGCGGTTGATGCTTTGGAACATGGACTGACTGCCGAACAAATCGAGGTCGGCGCTGAAATCGTGTTGCATATCTGCCAGTTCAGGTGCGCCGTCAAATGCGCTGAAATCGCAGGATAATCCATTTAACTCATTTGTGTTGAGCTTAATAAGTTCTTCGGCACGGGCTTTACGGGCAAACAGTTTCGTGTGAAACATCATCAGCGCGACAAAAGGAATGGCGAAACCGACTGCAATGCCGGCAATAACCGCCCCGCCTTCGTTCCGACAGAACCAGAGCGTCACCGCGCACGCTATTGCCACTAATAAACGCAATGTCCCGGTTTGGGAAATCTTTTTCTTCATACGATCCCGTTCCGAGGTGCAACCTGCAATCCGATTGTTATAAAAAAATACCAGTTCTTCCATATTTTTTGCAAAGATAGAAAATATGGGATGAAAAACATGCACTCGTTTTCATAAAAAAGAAATATCTTTGTATCGGCATTTGCTATGGTTGTAAAAAGATAAGCAAATATGATTATGAAAAAGAGGATGTTATTCACATTGTTTCTGTTTGGAAGCCTGTCGGTAGCCGCTCAGGAAAATCCCATTTTCAGAAATGCCAAATGGGACAGCATTGCAGTATTCATGCGCGAGCGTATTGAAGCCAATAAGCCGGCTTATAATGCCGACAGCATCCGTGCCATATTGGAAGAGGCGCCGTTCTTTTCCCTGTATAAAGATAATTATTTTATAGGGGGTATTCCCATCGGCTCGAAGATTCAGGCGGCCAACTCGAATGTGAAGTTTCAGTTGAGCGTCAGCCAGAAACTTACCCGAAGCGTGTTGCCGTTTGATACGTACCTGTTTATCCAGTTTACACAAAAGACCATTTGGAACGTGCTGGAAGAATCGCTGCCGATGCATGATATGAACTTCAATCCGGGCATCGGGCTTGGACACCTGATCATCCATAAAAACAAATACATTGGTCATGCCTACCTGTTGGTTGAGCACGAATCGAACGGGAAAGATAATGAATCTTCGCGCAGTTGGAATCGAATCGCTTTGGGCGCCAATTTGTTGGCGAGCAAAAATACGGAAGTGAGGATGAAGGCTTGGGTGCCGATTGTGGACGGCGAAAACAACCGCGACATTACGCGGTATGCCGGATTAGCCCAGTTTACATGGAGTTATTACCTGCCGAACCGGCGCCTGAATGCAGCGCTTATCACTACATGGCGCAGCCATTCGTTTAATTTCAATACGCAGTGGGAATTGAGTTACAAGTTCGGGAACAATAACAATCAGTACCTGTTTCTCCAGTATTACAACGGGTACGGGGAAAATCTGCTTGATTACAATATTTATCACAGCGTCCTGCGGTTCGGTTTTGTGATTAAACCTGAGGGAATTACGTTTTTTTGACGTTCCATTTTCGGGAAAAGATAATATTCGACAGGATTTTTCGTTTATAATTTGATTTTTGTTAGAATAGGAAAGCATGAATGTGATCTATGATTTCAGGCAATACCTGAAATACCTGTTTATTGTGGTGGCCATGCTGATAGCCATTGTTTCGTTGCTTGTATCGGATTCGCTGATAAACAAACTGGCGGAGGAAGAGCATCAGAAGATGGAAGTATGGACGGAAGCGTACCGCATTATTATTGCGCAGGAAACCAACGAAGTGACACTGATTCAGACGAAAGAAACAGCTGACCAGATGAAACTGATTTTGAAAGTAATGGAGAATAATACGACCATTCCCATGATTCTTTATGACGACCAGGACAACGTGATCGCCCACCGGAATATTGACGTGCCGGAAAAGGGACAGGATGAGTTTTTCCGGAAAAAAATAGCGGGATTTAAGACGAAACATGAGCCTTTTGTCGTTGATCTGGGAGAGGAAACGTATCATTATCTTTGTTACGACGATTCCGTCATGCTCAAACGGCTGGGGATGTATCCTTACGTGCAGTTGCTGGTGGTGTTTGTATTCATCGTGATTTCGTTTCTCGCCCTGGCGAGCACTAAAAAAGCGGAGCAAAATAAGGTCTGGGTCGGGCTTTCCAAAGAAACCGCTCACCAGTTGGGGACGCCCATTTCGTCCCTGATTGCGTGGATAGAGTACCTGAAAACAAAAGACATAGACGCCGCTTACCTGAAGGAGATGGAAAAAGATGTGAAACGGCTGGAAATGATAGCCGACCGTTTTTCCAAAATCGGTTCCAATCCCAACTTGCAGCCGCTCGATGTGAATGACGCTATTTGCACATCGTGCGAATACATGCAGACGCGCGTTTCGTCCAAAGTCAGCATTACGACACGGCTTTCTGGCGAACCGGCGCTTACCCTGATGAACGAATCACTATTCTCGTGGGTTG
Source organism: Tannerella sp. (assembly GCA_031272155.1). Taxonomy (GTDB): domain Bacteria; phylum Bacteroidota; class Bacteroidia; order Bacteroidales; family Tannerellaceae; genus Tannerella. The sequence goes on from JAISUI010000089.1 coordinate 4,111, forward strand.
TTGAAAATCTGACCAAAAACGCTGTGGACGCCATGGATGGACAAGGGAGTATCATCTGGCAGGTGATCGGGAAAGGACGGAAAATCTGGATAGACGTGACCGACACCGGCAAAGGCATTCCGAAATCGAAATTTAATTCCATTTTCACGCCGGGCTACACCACCAAAACACGAGGCTGGGGACTGGGTCTGTCGCTCGTGAAACGCATTGTGGAATCGCATCCCGGCGGGAAAATTTATGTCAGAAATTCGGAAATAGGCAAGGGGACGACCTTCCGGATTGAACTGAGAAAATATACTTCTCGTTAATCATTTCGGATGTTCCCTCCGAAAACATCGGGCTAAGGAATACCGTCCGAATGGTTATATAGACGCTTTTAATCCCTTGATAACCGCTGAAGTAAAGCCGGCATGTTCCATTTCGTTCAGCCCCTTGATCGTGATTCCGCCGGGCGTAGTTACCTTGTCAATTTCCGTTTCCGGATGTGTGCCGTTGGCTTGCAGGAGGGCGACGGCTCCTTTAAGCGTTTGCATGACAATCTGTTTGGCCTGTTCAGGATAGAACCCGAGTTCCACGCCGCCTTCCATTGCCGCGCGGATGTAGCGGAATGCGTATGCAATACCGCAGGAAGCCAGCGAAGTGCCGGCTCCCATTAGCCGTTCTTCGATGAGCAGGGTCAGTCCGAGCGCATCAAAGGTTTGCACGACGTCGCGGATTTGCCCGTCCGTCGCATTTTTGGCGGCTATGAAGACAACGCCGGACTGTACGTCCACGGCCGTGTTCGGAATCATCCGGAAAAGGGATGGTTTCTGCCCGTCTTCTTTTGCGAGAAATTGCTCCAGCGATTCAAACGTGACTCCGGCCATGATGGAAATAATAAGGTGCTGTCCGTAGTTCAGTTCGGATTTGATTTCGGAGATAACCTCCTGTGCTAACCAGGGCTTAACGGCCAGCAATACCCAGTCGGCTTTTTTGACTGCTTCCCTGTTGTCCGTTGTGATACGGATGGCAGGATTTGCTTCCTGAATCTTCGCCAGTGCTTCTTCCGAGCGGTCGGAACAGCAAATATCCGACGGTTTGAACGCCGGATTTTTGGCTAATCCGCGTGCGATGGCGCCTCCCATGTTACCTGCGCCTATAATGCTTAATTTCATAATTATGAATATATTATCGTATTTAGTTGAATTTTTTCTAATTTTTAAGCGAACAAAAGTAGAAAAAAAATCGGACGTATGAAAGAGTTATTGTATATTTGCCACTCTAAAATTAAATAAATTGAAGTATGAGAAAGTTTTTTGCAATAAGTGTGATCCTTGTCGGAATGGCAGTCGTAGCCGGTGCACAGGATACGTATGAATTTACGACAGTAAAAGAGTTGAAAATCACTCCGGTAAAAAATCAGAGCCGCAGTTCTACCTGCTGGTCTTTTTCGGGTGTGGGGCTATTGGAAGCGGAGTTATTGCGCATTGGGAAAGGTGAATACGATTTGGCGGAAATGTTTATCGTCAATCATTCATATCGTGATAAGGCCGAAAAGTATGTCCGCCTGCATGGTTACTTGAATTTTGCCGAAGGCGGATCGTTCGCCGACGTGTTATATGTGCTCAAGCATTATGGCGCCATGCCCCAGGAAGCCTATCCGGGCATTGCATACAGCGACACGATTCATAGGCACAGGGAGATGGAAAATACAGCGACGGCCTGGCTCAAGGCTCTTATTACCAATCCGAACGGGCAGTTGTCATTGGTCTGGCAAAATGCGTTCCGGGGCATTATTGACGCTTACTTGGGCGAAATACCCGAAACGTTTTCTTACAAAGGGAAATCATATACTCCGAAAAGTTTCGGCGAATCATTAGGATTGAATGCAGATGACTATATTTCACTGACGTCCTATTCGCACCAGCCGTTATATGCGCCTTTTGTGATGGAGATACCCGATAATTGGCGTTGGGCTGAAAGTTATAACCTGCCGCTGAACGAGTTTATGGAACTGTTTGATTATGCGCTTAATGCCGGTTATACGATTGCATGGGCTGCCGATGTGAGCGAAGAGGGTTATACGAGAGACGGCCTGGGCGTCATGCCTGATTATACTGTTATCGGAACGACTGACGCCGAAGGGAAACCGCTCAGTGCAGACGATAAGAAAAAGAAAACAGGCGAATTGATCAACGGTCCCTGTAAAGAAGTGGAAGTGACGCCTGAATCGCGTCAGCGGGAATATGATAATTACCAGACAACGGACGATCATGGCATGTTGATTTACGGGATTGCTAAAGACCAGACAGGCAAGAAGTTCTACATGGTGAAAAATTCGTGGGGTACAAGCACCCGTTACAAAGGGATATGGTATGTTTCGGAAGCCTTTCTTGCGGCCAAAACGATCAATATTACCCTGCACAAAAATGCCGTGCCGTCAGCCATTCTCAAAAAGTTGAATATAAAATAATCGGGAAAGATATTAACCTCATAATAACAATATAATAAATGAAAGCATTTGACAAAGTGGGAGAAGAAGTCCAGCAACGCCACCGGAAATGGCGGAAAATACGGAATATTTTCTGGTTAGTGATTATTTTAGGCCTGCTGATTTTTGTTGCAATCCGATATTATTGTCCGTACAGCGACGGGATAAAGTCCGGACAATTGGAATATGTCCACCGGGAAGGCGTGATTTTTAAGACCTATGAAGGGCGGATTCTTCAGTCCGGTGTCCGAAATGATGAGAATGAGGTCATTATCCTGCCGTCCAGGTTTGAGTTTTCTGTAAAGAACAAGTCATTAGCCGAGCGTTTGATGCGAGCGGAGCGACAGAATGTGGAAGTGCATTATACGAAGTATTTTGGTGCGCTTCCATGGCGTGGGGATTCGCGATTTGTGGTAGATAGTATTATCTCTATTACGCTTGTGGAACGGGACGACATTGTCAGGGAAGTGTTGCAGCTGCCGACGGATGAAACCTGAACGGAAAATAATTGACGCATTTTTGCGTTCATAAAATATGATGCAAAAACAGGTTTTAATTCTTTGCGATACTTTTCCGCCGGCCTTTGCGCCTCGGATGGGATATTTGTGTAAATATCTCAAACAATATGCGTGGAAACCGACGGTCATCACCGAGGATAATATCCGGGAGAATATATTTGCTTTCTTGAAAAGCGATGCAGATGTTAGATATATCCGTTACCGGAAACTGAAAGATGGTTTTTTGTCAAAAATAGAATGGTTTGCGGTTTTGCTGGCGGATTGGTTGCTGGATTATCATAACCGCCGGATGTATTATGAAGCGCTTAAAGCATCCCGAAAACAGTCGTTTGATGTGGTTCTGTGCAGTTCCCACCGGGTGTTTCCGTTGCCTGCCGCCCGGCGAATTGCCCGGAAACTGCACCTCCCGTTAGTGATAGACCTGCGCGATATTATTGAGCAATGTGCAGATAATGAATATATTTCTTCTAAAGTGCCTCGCTTGGGCGGATTGGAAAAACCCCTTGTTGAGGTTTACCGGCGAATCCTGCTTCGTCAGCGGAATCGCGTGCTAAGGGATGCTGCATGGATTACGACCGTGTCGCCATGGCATGTGGGAATCCTGAAAGCCTTCAACGCACGCGTTGAGTTGATATACAACGGTTATGACCCTGAGATTTTTTATCCTGCGCCGATCAGGAGCAAGCAGTTTTACATCACCTATACCGGACGGATGTTTAATACGGCGTTGCGTGATCCTTCGTTTCTTTTTCAGGCGATCGCCAGATTAGACGAAGAAGGTATTATTTCGCCCGAAACGTTTCGTATCCGATGGTTTATGGATGAAAAATCGAAGCGGATCATTCTGGATGCCAGCCGGTCTTACCCCCTTGCCGCCTATATGGATTTTGGGGGCTATGTGGCGGCATCGGAGATTCCTGCTATCCTGAATGAGAGCGCGATCCTGCTGATTCTTTCCAATAAATCGGGCGAAACAGGCCCTAACGGTATTATGACTACCAAATTTTTTGAGTACGTGGCGGTCGAACGACCGGTTTTATGCGTTCGTGGCGATGAGGGATGTCTGGAAGAAGTCATCAATACGACCCGCGCCGGCTTGTCCGCCCATAGCCCGGAGGATGTTTACAACTTCATCAGATCGCAGTATCAACAGTGGAAAAAAACCGGATATACTACGGTTGATGTGAATCGTGAAGAAATCGCGAAGTTTTCGCGCAGGACGCAGGCCGGGCAATTTGTGTGTATCTTTGACCGATTAACAGAGGCATGAAAATATTTAGCTGATGATATCTATCTGTATTCCAATATATAACAGCGACGTAAGAACGTTGGTACATGCGCTGAAAGCGCAGGCGGATTCACTCAATATCGTCTATGAATTGCTATTGATAGATGATGCTTCGACGAACGGCTGTCAGAAACTGAATGCCTCGCTTGCCACACTTCCCAAGGTGCGATATATCGAACTGGAAAAAAATATCGGCCGGTCGGCCATCCGTAATTTGCTCGCAAAAGAAGCCACCTACCGCTATTTGATTTTCATGGATAGCGACGTGCAATTAGCTTCTCCCGATTATGTGCAAAAATATTACGAATGTTGCAGGGAAGGAATTGTTTGCTATGGCGGAAAAACAAATCTCCCGGAATGTCCGGCGCCGGAATGCCGACTGAGATGGTTGTACAGTGTGAAGCGGGAAGAGCCGTGCGCCGCCGAGCGAAACCTCAATCCAAACCGCAGTTTTATAACGTATAACTTTCTTATAGACAAAGAAATATTCCGTACCGTTTCATTTGATGAAACCCTGAAAACATACGGACACGAAGATACGGTTTTTGGCTTCAGGCTTTTAGAGGCCGGAATAAAGGTTGTTCACATTGATAATCCGTTGCTGTATTGCAGCTTTGACGATTCCATAACATTCATTAAAAAAACCGAACTCGGCATACATAACCTCGCTTCGTTCTATAATAATAATATAGAGAATAAAAACGGTTTTGCAGCGGAGGTAAGACTTCTTCGCGCCTGGAAACGGTTGGATTCGATTAACATAACCGGATTTCCGGCTCTGCTGTTTCGCATTTTCCGAACTGCCATGTTGAAAAATCTTACGGGCAAAAGACCTTCCATATTTGTTTTCGATTTATATAAGTTGGGATATTTATGTTCTTTTTTTGAACCTTAGCATCACATTCTTTTTCGTTTCAACAAAATGTTGTACCTTTGCGGCAATTTTTTTCAGAAAGCCAAAAAATCGTTATGAGTAATCGTTTTGCTGAATATGATGTATTCGACTTAATTGCTGTCCATCAACAAGTTTTGCGATGGTGGCAGGAGAAGGGCATTTTCCGTAAAAGTATGGAGATACGGGAGGGATGTCCGTCGTTTGTATTTTATGAGGGGCCGCCTTCGGCCAACGGGATGCCGGGCATTCACCATGTGATTGCGCGTTCGATTAAGGATATTTTTTGCCGTTACAAGACGATGAAAGGATTTCGCGTAGAACGGAAAGCCGGATGGGATACACATGGATTGCCGGTGGAACTGGGGGTGGAAAAGGCGCTGGGTATCACTAAAGATGACATCGGGAAGACGATTTCCGTGGCCGACTACAACGCTGCCTGCCGCAAAGACGTGATGAAATATACTCATGAATGGGAAGAACTGACCCAGCAGATGGGCTATTGGGTGGATATGGATGACCCATATATTACCTACGATAACCGCTATATTGAAACGCTTTGGTTCCTGCTGAAAGAATTATATAAAAAAGGATTTCTTTACAAAGGCTATACGATTCAACCCTATTCGCCTGCGGCGGGTACGGGATTGAGCACCCACGAACTGAATCAACCGGGATGTTATCGCGACGTAAAGGATACGACCGTCGTCGCACTATTCCGGATAAAAGATCCGAAGCCGGAAATGACGGGTTGGGGAACGCCTTGTTTCGTCGCCTGGACAACTACGCCGTGGACATTATCGTCGAATACGGCATTGTGCGTCGGAATGAAAATCCGTTATGCCGCTGTCCGGACGTTCAATCCCTATACAGGCGAGCCAATAACGGTTGTGTTGGCTAAAGACCTGATCCCTGCACATTTCAATCCGAAAGCCGAAGCATTGTCTCTGTCGGATTACCATATCGGCGACAAGTTGATCCCGTATCAGGTAGCGGCCGAGTACCAGGGATCGGATTTGGTCGGGATGGAATACGAGCAGTTGATTCCATGGTTCACACCTCTCCCTGAGGAAGGACAGGGAAAGGCTTTCCGTGTGATCTCAGGCGATTACGTAACGACGGAAGACGGTACGGGCATTGTACATATCGCCCCGACGTTTGGCGCCGACGATGCACGGGTTGCTAAAAACTTCGGCGTGCCGCCCATCCAGTTGATAGATAAAAACGGAAACCTGCGCCCCGCAGTTGATTTGCATGGACGTTATTACCGGCTGGAAGAGTTGGACGAACACTACGTAAAGACACATGTCAATGTTGCTTTATACAAAGAATATGCGGGTCGTTTCGTAAAAAACGACTACGACCCGACACTGACACCTGATGACCCGACGCTCGATATTGATCTTTGCGTCATGTTGAAACAGCAGGGTTTAGCTTTCAAAATAGAAAAACATATCCATAACTATCCGCATTGTTGGCGCACAGACAAGCCGGTGCTTTATTATCCGTTAGACAGTTGGTTTATCCGCACGACGGCCTGTCGTGAACGAATGATCGAACTGAACAATACGATCAACTGGAAGCCGCAAAGCACTGGTACGGGGCGTTTTGGCAAATGGTTGGAAAACCTGCAGGACTGGAACTTGAGTCGCAGTCGCTACTGGGGTACGCCATTGCCTGTTTGGCGCACGGACGACGCCGCGGAAGAGAAATGTATCGGTTCGGTCGAAGAACTGTACGACGAAATAGAAAAATCCGTTGCGGCAGGGGTGATGAAAAATAATCCTTACCGCGAAAAAGGGTTCCGCCCCGGTGTTTATACGACGGAAAATTATGACAAAATAGATTTGCATCGCCCGTATGTGGATGAAATCACGCTTGTTTCCGACAGCGGTCGGCCGATGAAGCGCGAAACCGACCTGATTGATGTCTGGTTTGATTCGGGCGCTATGCCTTATGCGCAAATTCATTATCCGTTTGAAAACAGGGAAGCCTTTGACAGGCGGGAAGTTTATCCTGCCGATTTCATTGCTGAAGGCGTTGATCAGACACGCGGGTGGTTTTTTACACTGCACGCACTGGGCAGTATGATTTTCGACAGTGTCGCCTTTAAAAATGTGGTTTCTAATGGGTTGGTACTTGACAAACAGGGAAACAAAATGTCCAAACGGTTAGGTAATGCGATTGATCCATTTGAGACGATCAGTAAATACGGGCCGGACACGTTGCGCTGGTACATGATTACGAACGCTTCGCCGTGGGATAACATTAAGTTTGATGTAAACGGCATGGAGGAAGTGCGCCGGAAATTCTTCGGTACACTATATAACACATATTCTTTCTTTGCTTTATATGCCAATGTGGACGGGTTTACAGGCCGGGAAGCGGAAGTGGCGACAGGAGACCGGCCGGAGATAGACCGTTGGATTTTGTCACTCCTGAATTCCTTAGTGAAAGACGTGGACGGATTTTACGCTGATTATGAGCCGACCCGTGCGGGACGCGCTATTGCTGATTTTGTTAATGATAATCTCAGCAACTGGTACGTGCGCCTGAACCGCCGTCGCTTCTGGGGCGGAGGCATGACACAGGATAAGTTATCAGCTTATCAAACTTTATATACTTGTTTGGAGACCGTCAGTAAACTGATGGCGCCGATTGCACCGTTCTACGCCGAACGGCTGTATCTGGATTTGATGGCTGTGACTGGTCGCGAACAGGCCGAATCGGTTCATCTGGCCGATTTTCCCGTATATCAGGAAACCATAATAGACGCCCTGCTCGAAGAACGGATGCAGATGGCGCAGGACATTTCGTCCATGGTACTGGCTCTGCGCCGCAAGGTGAACATCAAAGTGCGCCAGCCGCTCAGAACGATTATGATACCGGCTATAGACCAACAGCAAAAAGAAGGCATTGAGGCGGTTCGCGATTTGATTCTGAGTGAAGTCAATGTGAAATCGCTGGAATTTATTGAAAATGCCGCTGACGTGCTGGTGAAACGCATAAAGCCGGATTTCAAAAAATTAGGTCCCCGTTATGGGAAAATTATGAAATCCTTGGCGACAGCCGTGCAAGCCATGACGCAGAAAGAAATCGCTGCATTGGAAACGAACGGGTCATTTGCTTTCCGGCTGGAAGGACAAGAGGCGGTCGTTACGCTGTCCGACGTGGAAATCATTTCCGAAGACATTCCGGGATGGCTTGTCGCAAATGAGAACCGGCTGACCATCGCACTCGACGTCACGGTGACAGACGAACTGAGCAGGGAAGGACTGGCGCGGGAACTTATCAACCGCATTCAGAACTTGCGGAAGAGCAGCGGACTTGAGATAACAGATAAGATTCGTGTAACCATCAGTTCGTCCGAAGAAATGGACGCTGCGCTGGCCGTTCATCGCGCGTATGTCGCTAATCAGGTGCTGGCCGTGTCGCTCGAAACGGTCGAAACGGTGGAAGACGGTACGTTGCTCGATATGGAAGATATGAATTTGTATATAAAAATTGAAAAAGTGTGAGGTCACAGGAATAAATGACCAAACAATTATTGTTATATTTGAATAGAATGTGTAACTTAAAACGATAAAACTATGGCAGAGAAAACAAGATATTCGGATGCCGAATTGGAAGAATTTCGAGGTATTATTATGGAAAAATTGGACAAAGCCAAGAAAGATTATGATCTGTTGAGGGCTGGGCTTACCAATTCGGACGGAAACGATGTGTCGGATACCTCGCCTACATTCAAAGTTTTGGAAGAGGGTGCGGCTACGTTGTCGAAGGAAGAAGCCGGACGTTTGGCGCAGCGCCAAATGAAATTCATACAGAATCTTCAGGCCGCATTGATTCGTATTGAAAACAAAACGTATGGTGTTTGTCGCGAAACAGGTAAGTTGATTGCCAAGGAACGGCTTCGCGCAGTGCCTCATGCTACGTTGAGCATTGAAGCCAAACAAAGCGGAACAAAATAGGAACGGAGATAACAGTCAAAATGACAAAGAAGTATCAAAAAGGGTGGGGGATAATCGCCATCGTGTTTTTACTCCTCCTTCTGGACCAGTCGCTAAAGATATGGGTTAAGACGCACATGGAACTGGGTCAAAGCTACGATGTATTTTCCTGGTTTCAGTTGCATTTTACCGAAAATCCCGGCATGGCGTTTGGTATGGAACTCATACCTAAATGGATACTGTCCGTATTCAGGATTGTAGCCGTGATTGCCATTGCAGTTTATATTGTCCGGCTTTTGAAACGGAATGTTTCGTTTGGCTACATTGCCTGTATAGCGCTGATTTTTGCCGGTGCGGTGGGAAATATCATTGACTGTCTGTTTTATGGCATGATATTTAGCGAAAGCGGATACGGTCTTTTGGCGACATTTATGCCGGAAGGAGGCGGATATGCGTCTTTTCTGCACGGTAAAGTCGTAGATATGTTGTATTTCCCGTTGATACAGACGACCTGGCCTGACTGGGTGCCTGTCTGGGGCGGACAGGAGTTTGTCTTCTTCCGTCCGATTTTCAATTTGGCGGATTCGGCAATTTGTGTGGGGGCATGTATCATGTTGCTGTTTTACCGCTCTGTCTTATCAAAAAGTCTGTCGAAATCATGAACTGATGTCGAAATGCCCGATTCCGGTTCCCATTTTGGGAATGATGCTGATAATCATTGCTTTTTCCGCATCGTGCAGCAGGACGCCTAAAGGTATCTTGTCGGAGGAGAAGATGCGGCAGGTACTGGTGGATATGCAACTGGCGGAGGCGATGATCAACTCCGACCAGGGCAAATATGGACCAATGGATGAACGCATGCGACTTTACCAGGCGGTATTCGATAAATATCATTTGACAAAAGCCGAATATGACAGTTCGCTGATATGGTACGGAAAAAATTTGGATATTTACATGCAGATTTACGAAATGGCAGAGGCTGATGTCAAACAGCGCATCGAAGCTATAGGTGACGTGAAGCCGGAAGTTACTTCCCAATCCAGCGCCGATTCGGTGGATATCTGGGTTTATCGTAAATATTACGAACTGTCGCCGGATGCGTTGGTCAATACCGTCTTGTTTGATTTCCAGCCTGATGAACCTTATTCGTCAGGCAGTATTTTCCTTTTCGGGATGAATGTATGGGGGCTACCGCTACCGTCGGCGACAGAAACCCCTATCGTTGTGCAATTACGTGCATTTCAGTCGGATACAATTGTGTCCGTGAAAGACACCATCCGTGCTGATGGCTATCACGAATTGATGTTGAGAACCATATCAACAAAAAAAGTAGTTCGGGTATATGGCTATATCCGGTCGGATATTCGGGATGTTCGCTATCATAAGATTTATCTCGATCAGCTCCTGATGATGAAGTTCCGCTATGGCTCACAGGCATTGGAACATTTGCTCGCCCAACCTGCTGAATAAAATATTCACGATAGAAGGTAATTATCCAATCTCATTGTTGGGAACGGATTTGAATACGGATTGAACAGGTATTAACTGATTAATCCCCACCTGAATTTGCGGCTGAAAAGCGTTCTTATTCGCTCTTGGAGAAGTTGGTTGGCAGGGTTAGTCAGTTCGGGGTCGTCGGCGAGGATTTGTTCGGCGATCTGTCGGGCGTATTGCAGGATTTGACCGTCGGATGCAAGGTTGGCTATTTTCAAGTAGAGACCTTCGCCGCTTTGCTGTGTGCCTTCAAGGTCGCCGTGGCCGCGCAAGCGCAGATCGGCTTCGGCAATCTCAAACCCATCATTGCTCTGTACCATGATTTCCAGCCGTTTGCGAGTGTCCGCGCTTAGTTTAAAGGATGATACAAGGATGCAGTACGACTGTTCGGCGCCGCGTCCTACCCTTCCTCGCAACTGGTGCAACTGCGACAGCCCGAATCGCTCGGCGCTCTCAATCACCATCACGGAGGCGTTGGGCACATTGACACCAACCTCAATAACCGTTGTGGCTACCAGAATCTGTGCTTCGCCCGACACAAAACGCTGCATGGCAGCCTCTTTCTCCTTCGGTTTCATCCGACCGTGCACCATGCAGATCTCGTATTCGGGGAAAACCTTCTGCACTGTCTGATAGCCTTCGTCCAGGTTTTTGTAATCCAGATTTTCACTTTCTTTAATCAGCGGATAAACGATGTATGCCTGCCGTCCTTTCTGCAGTTCCTTCCGCAGAAATTCGTACAATGCCGCTTTTTTGCTGTCGAAACGATGTACTGTCTTGACCGGCTTGCGTCCGGGTGGCAGTTCGTCAATCACCGAGACGTCGAGGTCGCCGTAAAGTGTCATGGCAAGTGTTCGGGGAATAGGTGTTGCCGTCATGATCAATACATGTGGAACGGTCTTATTCTTAGTCCATAACCTTGAACGTTGTTCTACTCCGAAACGATGTTGTTCATCAATTACAGCCAGTCCGAGCGAAGCGAATACGACCGTACTTTCAATCAGTGTATGGGTGCCTACGACGATATGAATTACTCCGTCGGCAATGGCCGGAAGAATCCGGTCGCGCTCTTTTTTCGTGGTTGAGCCGGTTAGCAAGGCTACTTTGACGGGCATATCTTTCAGGAATTCAATCAAAGTGGCGTAATGTTGCTGGGCAAGTATTTCGGTAGGCGCCATGATACAGGCCTGGTGATGGTTGTCGGCTGCCAATAGCATGGCCAACAGCGCGACCAGTGTTTTACCGCTTCCTACGTCGCCTTGCAGCAATCTGTTCATCTGCCGTCCGCACCGCATGTCGGCGCGGATTTCACGTACAACCCGTTTTTGTGCATTGGTCAGTTCAAACGGCAAATATTGTTTGTAGAACGTATTGAATAAATCACCGACAATTGGGAAAATAAGCCCTTTCAATTTCTGACGGCGGAGTTGCGCTGTTCGCAAGATATTCAATTGGATATAAAACAATTCGTCAAATTTCAGTCTCAACCGCGCCTTGTTCAACCATTCCGGCGATTCGGGGAAATGGATGTGGCGTAGCGCATCGGAAAGGGAAATCATCCGTATTTGCTGAATGAGAGGGGCGGGGAGCGTTTCCGGTATTTGCCAGTTCAAGGAAGATAGCAGAGTATATTGCAGGTTTTGGATAGTGCGAGAATGGAGAAAAATCTGCTTCATCTTTTCCGTTGTGTTGTAAAACGGCGTCAGGCCATTGGCGACCTGGCGTGCATCTTCCGTTTCGTCAATGTCAGGATGAACGATGTTGTAGGATCGTCCAAATTCGGTTGGTTTGCCGAAAATAATGTATTCGCGTCCGATTTTGTACTTGTCTGTGATGTATTTCAAGCCTTTGAACCATACAAGGTCTATCGTTCCCGTACCATCTGTGAATTTGGCAATCAGGCGTTTGGATTTCATCTCGCCCACGATGTCGAAGAGAATAATTCGCCCTTTCAACTGGATATAAGGCAACGTTCTGTTGATCTCGGAAACGGTATAGAAACGGCTGCGATCCACATATTTATACGGAAAATAATACAATAGGTCTTCGTATGAAACGATCCCCGCTTCTTTTTCCAACACTTCCGCTCTTTTTGGGCCAACGCCCGGCAGGTATTTGATGGATTGTTCGCTTAGTTGGGTATTCATGCGTTTTCCTGCATAGTTAAATGAAACGTTTTTTCCGCCATGGCAAGGTCAAGCGGCGTAGTTATTTTGATGTTTTCTCGATTTCCATCTACGGTGTAAATCGTTTTCCCTGTGGCTTCGACTACGGTGGCATCGTCGGTGAATGAAGGATTAAAGGGTTGTTTATAAGCATCTTTAAGCCAATCTCGCCGAAAAACTTGTGGTGTCTGCACGATGCAATAATTTTTCCTGTCCACCGCTTGTGTTGCCGTTCCACACTGCTGGCGGATGGATTCGGTCACGGGCACGACAGGAATGACCGCGCCATAGCGTTCTGCTTTGGTAAAACAATCTTCGATCACTGCGGTTGTTGTGAATGGGCGTACACCATCGTGCACGCCGACGAGATCGCAACCGGCTGTGTACGGAAGGCTATTACGCACAGAATGAAAGCGTGTTTCGCCACCCGTTGCAATCTGGTGCGGCACACAGCAATTCAATTCTTTACATAACATCTCCCAATACGAGCAGTGGGCTTCGGGAAGCGTCACGACCAATACAGCCGTTGCATCCCATTGGTAAAACAATTCCAACGTGTGCATTAATACCGGCTTGCCATTCAATGGAATGAACTGTTTTGGCAAAGTATGACCCATCCGCAGTCCCTGCCCGCCGGCGACAATGATGACGGCGCGTTTCACTGCAGTTCCTCCAGGATTTTTTTTACTTCCTCGTCCGCCTTGTACAGTTTATCCTTGCAAAGTCTGATCAGGCGGCTGGCTTCTTTCACCTTTTCGGAAAGCATGTCCACATCCAGCTGCTCGTTTTCAATCTCCGCTACGATCGCGCGGAGTTTTCCGATAGATTCATTGTATGTTTCTTCTTTTTTCATTTTGAAATAACGATTAAATCAACTATACTTCTTGACGGGTGCAAATATAGCAAATTATTTAACTATCGGAACATTTATTGTGTAATTGTTTATTTTTCAGAGAATAATTTATTTTCGCCAATTTTTTTCAGAAACAAGTGTGTTACTTCCGGAAAAAAAACTACCTTTGTCCAATATTCATTAAAAACAGAATTCAGTCATGAAAATAAAAAACATCCTTTTTACGGCTATCTTTAGTTGTTTTACAGCTAATGCTCAAGAATATATCCCGCTGCCGGAGCATCCGAGACCCGATTTCGAGCGCAGCGAGTGGATTAACCTCAACGGCGTCTGGTCGTTCACTTTTGACGGTCAAACAGCCGAAAAGTCTGTTACAGCCAAC
>JAISUI010000031.1 GCA_031272155.1 Tannerella sp.
GGAAGACGCACAAGCGTTGGAAGAAGTGGTTGTCGTAGGCTACGGCACTCAGAAGAAAGTGAACCTGACCGGCGCCGTGGCGCAGGTTAAGGGCGAGGTTTTGGAAAACCGCTCGGTCATCAGCGTAGGACAGGCCTTGCAGGGACAGGTGGCTAACCTTAACATTACGCCGACTACCAGCGGCGGACGACCGGAAGCTACAACATCGCTGAATATCCGCGGTTATACCGGTTTCGGCTCTACGTCGGCGCCGCTTATCGTGGTGGACGGAATCCAGGGCGCCAATATTGACCTGATCAATATGAACGACGTGGAAAGCATTTCGGTCTTGAAAGATGCGGCTTCCGCAGCCATCTACGGGTCGAGCGCACCCTACGGCGTGATCCTGATCACCACCAAAAAAGGCAAGGCGGGACAAAAACCAACCATTACCTACAACAACAATTTCGGATGGGCGCAACCGATTAACCTGCCGAAGGTGATGAATTCGCTGGACTGGACTACGTTTTTTAATGAAACATGCGACAATTCCGGAATGGCTCATACGATCAGCGAGCACAAACTGGAACGTATCAAAGCGTATATGGCCGGCCAAATAACCGAGGAAACGGAACCGTCGCCAAGCGATCCGAATGTTTGGGACTGGGGTAATGGCAACAACGATTTTTACGATCTGCTCTACAAACATTTTGCTTTCGCCCAGCAGCACAACGTGGGCGTATCGGGCAGCCTTAACCAGTCGAGCTATTATATCGGAATGGGATATAATTTCAAAGACGGTTTGTGGAACGATTTCGGGGAAGACTGGTACAAACGGTATTCTATCCGTACCAATTTATCCTCGCAGGTTACCAAATGGCTGACCTTTAATTTCAGGGGCGCTTTTACCAGGGGTGATTATCTGGCTCCCAACTACAATTTCGAGAGTGGGCCTGTCATGCTGATTGCCCGTATGTGGCCCATGCGTACCTATCTGAAACCAAACGGAGAAAAAGACTGGTGGATACGTACTATCGAACTGGGCGGACGAGACCGGAATATAACCGACACGCCTACCCTGACCGGGGAGTTTGTTATCACCCCGATGAAAGGATGGGATATTACGGCCAATTATACTTACGAGGCGCAATACAGTAACAATACAAGTCATCGCGCCACTGTCTATCAATCCATGCCTAACGGTTCGCAATCCATCATTGCCAATAATCCGAACTCTTTCACTCGCTCAAATTCCAAGAACCAGCATTTTACCGTCAATGCTTTCACTTCGTACGAAAAGCAGTTGAAAGATCATTATTTCAAGGCGCTGGTGGGATATACGCAGGAATTGTATGACAACATGTCGTTTTCGGCCGGTAACAATCAATTGTATTCCGACAACTTGCCGTCCCTGTCTCTGTCCTACGGAACATTGCGCAGCATAGGCGAAAGCGCTTCGCAGCTGGCGATCCGCGGCGGATTCGGGCGTATCAACTACAATTACAAGGAGAAGTATCTGTTTGAATTGAACGGACGTTACGACGGCACTTCGCGCTTCCTTGAAGATGTGCGCTTTAAGTTTTATCCGGGCGTATCGGCCGGTTGGGTAGCGTCGAAAGAATCGTTCTGGAAACCGATAGAGCCAATCATCAATTCGCTGAAATTCCGCGTGGAATACGGTCAGCTGGGCGATCAGAGTTTTACGGGCTACTACCCGTTCTATCCCTCGCTGAACACGGTCAGTCCTACGTCGTCCAACTGGTATTTCGGCAGCTCACGATCGTCGTACATTTATAATCCGGGTATTATCAACGAGTCGCTGACCTGGATCACGACTACCACGCTGGATTTTGGCCTTGACCTTGCGTTTTTCTCCAACCGTTTGAACGCCAGTTTTGACTGGTATCGCCGTTATATGGATGACTACGTAGGTCCGGCTCAGTCGTTGCCTGCCGTACTGGGGGCTTCGGCGCCGCAGACCAATTCGACGGCCGTAAAAACCGAAGGATGGGAGCTGAGCATCGGCTGGCAAGACCATATCGGGGAAGTCCGCTATGGAGTAAACGCTGTACTGAGCGATTACCAGGGCACGATCATGAAATACCCGAACCCGGAAGGACTGAATACCACTTGGTATGAAGGCCAGAAAATGGGCGAAATATGGGGTTACGAAACGGTCGGGCTGTTCCAGTCGGAAGAAGAAATCGCATCCGCTCCTTCGCAAAGCCTGCTTTACAGCCGCTGGTCTCCCGGCGATGTGCGCTATAAAGATCAGAACGGCGACGGAGTGATTAACTGGGGCAGTAACACGCTGGACGATCCGGGCGACCGGAAAGTGATCGGCAACACTACGCCGCGTTATTCGTTCGGTATAAATATGAACGGCGAATACAAAGGGTTTGATGTCACCCTGTTTCTGCAGGGCGTAGGCAAGCGCGATTTCTGGTTCGGCAGCTCAAGTGAATTTTGGGGCATTAACGGTGGTGAATCATCAAGTAATGCGTACGTTCAACAGTATGACCGGTGGAGCAAAGACAATCCCAACGGGTATTATCCCAAATATTACCTGACCGGGGAAATGAGTAAAAACATGCAAACTCAAACCCGTTATCTGTCGAACGCCGCCTATTTGCGCGTCAAGAATCTGCAGCTCGGTTACAGCCTGCCCGTATCGTTCCTGAAACTGATCAATGCACAGAAGCTAAGGCTTTTTGTGAATGTGGAAAATTTAGCCACATTGACAAACATGATTAAGACCATTGACCCCGAACTGACCTATGGCCGTTCGGACGGGAAGATGTATCCTTTGCAGCGTACCTGGGCATGTGGTTTGAATATTACTTTTTAATTAACTAACATTTAAAATTTAAGGATTATGAAAAAGTATAAATATATCATCATTGTTGCAGGCATTATAAGCATGATGCCGTCGTGTTCCGACAGTTTTCTGGAACGTGCGCCGATTGTCAATATAAGCGACGCCAATTACTGGACATCGGAAAACGATTTAATGATTTACTGCAATAACTTTTACAATTCGTATGCTCTCCTGCCTTCCTGGATGGACTGGAATGCAGGACCCTACAGTGCGGACGGATCGAATGGAAGCGATACCCAGGTGTTTGTCAATTACAACCGGCGGATGAACGGTGAAAACACGTTGCCGTCGTCCGGCGGGGGATGGTCTTCGGGAGATTGGGGAACGTTGCGCAATATCAACTATTTTATGGATCATTATCCGTTGGTCGCAGCCGCAGCCGAAAAAGTCAATCCCTACGTAGGCGAAGCCCTGTTTTTTCGCGCCCTGTTCTATTTTAACAGAGTGAGAACGTTTGGCGATGTGCCCTGGATTGAAACGGTCGTCGGGGTTGAATCCGAACTGCTTACGGCGTCGCGCACGCCGCGAAGTCAGGTAGTGGATAATATACTGGCCGACTTGGACAAGGCCATCAGCTATTTGTCGCCGCGTGCCGGCGGAAGCTATACGGGACGGATCACCAAAGAAGTGGCCTTGGCGCTTCAGGCGCGGATCGCCCTCTACGAAGGCACCTGGGAAAAATATCATGCCCAGAAGAATACGGCTTTCAAAGTAAGCGGTTCCGACGGAACAAAATTTATCCAGAAAGCGGCGGAGGCGGCAGGCGCCTTAATAGCTCTGGCGGAAACCAACGGGTATCCTGCTTTGGATAATGTCGGCGTGGAAAACGGCTACTGGTCGCTGTTTAATCAGTATGATTACAGCAGTTCCAAAGAAGTTATGTTTTGGCGCAGATATTCAAAATCGGATGGCGTTATGAATCACTTTGCGAACTATTTAGGTCATAGAGGTGGCGGCCATGGTGTTACTAAAGGTCTGGTTGATTCCTATCTCTGTACAGACGGAAAGCCTATTACCGTTTCTCCCCTGTATCAGGGCGACAAGAGTTTGAAATCGCTGGTAGCCAACCGCGATCCGCGATTGAATCAAACCATCATGGTGGACGACGGTGAACATACTTTATGGACAGATAATTATTTGTTATATACAGTGCCATTGATTAACGAAGGCGCTGATAATAATACTTCTACAGGCTTTCATCAATATAAAGGCCTTGTTCCGCTCTATAACGACTGGTATGGCACTTGGTCATCCTACAACGGTGCGATCTATTTCCGCTATGCGGAGGTATTGCTGATCTATGCGGAAGCCAAAGCCGAACTCGGTACGATTACCCAGGGCGATATTGACAAGACCGTCAATGCCCTGCGCAAACGGGTTGGGATGGACAACGGCTTGTTGGATATAGGCAATATTATCACGGATCCGAATTGGGATTTTGCCGGATTGTCGCCCGTATTGCAGGAAATTCGTCGCGAGCGGAAAGTGGAGTTTGCCTGCGAAGGTTATCGCACGGATGATATCTTCCGCTGGGCAGCCGCCGACGAACTGATTCGCGGCAAAAGACCACTGGGCGCCTACGTGAAACAATGGGAAAATTATCCGGGCGCGTCTGCGCAGTTCTTAGAGGCTGTCCCCAAATTGCCTGTAAATGACGAAGGCTACTGGGATCCGTACAAGAATTTCACTGTTTTGGATAATGGCTATCAGTTTAATCTGGGCAGGGACTACCTTTCGCCGATTCCGACCGACCAGATCGTGCTGAACCCGAATCTGACGCAGAATCCAGGATGGTGAATAACTGATTAATAATGAATAATTAACAATTAATAATTAACAATTTGACAATGGATTTTTTGTTCATTGTCAAATTGTTTTGTAAGTTTACGGGCTAATTATGATTTTAGATATTAATCAACATGAAACAGTTACTATTAACAGCAATCTCATTTTTAGCGTCAGGCGCGATGACAGCGCAAACACTGCCCGGTACAAAGCCGATTGAATGGACAGAGAATTATATCGAGCGCAATAACCGCCTCATAACGCAATTTCTCGACAAGAAACTTGCTGCAAGCGAAGAGGGACGCTCAAAGTATTGGAAGCGCGAGTTCGTAAGCGTCGAGGCGTATGAGAAGTCGGTAACGCCTAACCGCGAACGCTTGCGTTATATCATCGGCGCCCGCGATACGTGCATAGACTACGAGGCGCCAGAACTAATCAACACTCTTGCCACGTCGGCGGTTGTAGCCGAGTCAAAGACGCACACCGTCTTGGCTATTCGTTGGAAAGTCTATGAGGACTTCTATGCCGAAGGTCTGCTGCTGAAGCCAAAGTCGAGCAGGTTCTTGAAGACAGTTATCCACTTGCCGCTTGTCGGAACCTCGCCCGAAGACCTGCTGTCGGGCAAAACGCCGGGCGCTAACTGGTTCGCCCTCCCCGCCAAAGACGAGCAGATGATTATCCCCGTGCTTATAGACCGCAATTATGCCAAACATCTTAATACCAACTTGTCGAACCGCGAATGGCTCTATCGTCAAGCATATCAGGTCGGGCGGCATATCATTGGCTACGAGGTGGAAGAGGTCTTGTCGCTTGTGAACTGGCTCAAGAAGACGGAAGGTATGAAAGTGCGCGTGCAGGGGCAAGGCGACGGCGGTCTGATAGCCTTGTATGCGGCAGCCATTGATACGCGCATTGACGAAGCAGTCGTTACGGACTACTTCGACAAGCGCGACAGATTGTGCGACGAGCCTGTTGACCGCAATGTGTTCAGCCTGCTGCAACAGTTTGGCGACGCCGAGATAGCAACGCTCGTCTGTCCGCGCAAACTGACCGTTGTACAGTACAATGCCCCCGAAGTAGAGATGAAAGCCAACCCCGGCGCACCCGGAAAGTTGAAGAAAATAAGTCCCGAAAGCGCAAAAGCCGAAACTGAAAGGGCGCAGAGACTCGTTGAACCGCTAAACGTCAAGTGGTTAGACTTCCGAACCGACGATACCCTCACGAAAGCAACCGCAGTAAAAGAACTTCCAACACCGGAACGCCGTATGACGCGCCTTGTAGCTCAACTCGAAAACCATACCCAACGCCTGCTGGAACGCTCGGTGTTCAACCGCCGCGAGTTCTGGAAGAAATTAGATACCAAGTCCTTACCGAGAATAGAAGAGACAATAGAATGGTACCGCGACTATTTCTCGAAGAACGTAGTAGGCGAGTTCGACGACGAACTGCTGCCGCTCAACCCTCGTACGCGCTTTGTCAAAGAAGCCGAGACCTATACGATATATCAGGTGGAACTTGACGTGTTCGAGGGTCTGACGGCGTTCGGCTATCTGCTTATCCCCAAGAAACTTGGCACTAACGGCAAACTGCCGGCGGTAATCGGTCAGCACGGCTTGGAGGTTGACGCCAAGCATCACATCTTCGAGTTCACCCTCGACAACGATTGGCGACACGCGATGATAACAAAACTTTGCAACGGCGGCTACGTAACATTTGCGCCGCAGGGGATTTTCAAATTGGGAGACAAATACCGTTTCAATCAGCGACAACTTAACACTCTGGGAAAGAACCTTTTCGCCATAATGACGGCGCAATACCGTCAGTATGTGCGTTTCCTGCAGTCGTTGCCCTGTGTCGAGGCTGACAGGATTGGTTTTTACGGCTGTTCTTACGGCGGCACTACGGCGATGTTTGTCCCGCCGCTGATTAAGGAGATTGGTCCGGTGGTCTGCTCGGCTAACTTCAATACTTGGAACGACAAGTGTGCAAGCACCCTGCAAGCTATTACAAGCAACGACTATATGTTCAATATGTTCTACGAGATGTACGATTTCGACCTTGCCAACACGTTTGATTATTCCGACATAGTGCGTCTGATAGCGCCGCGCCCGTTCATGGTCGAGCGCGGGCATTTCGACACCGTAACGCGCGACGAATACATTTCGTTCGAGTTCGGCAAAGTGCGCTTCTACTACGACACAGCTCTGAAAATGCCCGACCGCGCCGATATGGTCTTTATGAACGACGGTCATTTCCCCTACGTAGAGCCGATTTTGCCGTTCCTCGACAAGTGGCTGAAAGGTTCAACGAACAATGAATAATTAATTGATAAAGACCCTATGAAAATTTCAACGATAGACTTTGTGATAATCGTAGTTTACCTGGCGGGCATAGTGACGGTGGGTCTGTATGCTACCCGCAGGAGCCGTAAGACGAGCGAGGGTTACTTTTTAGCAAACAGGGGTTTGAGTTGGGCGGTGATAGGCGCGGCATTGTTTGCGTCCAATATTTCTACGATACATCTCGTAGGACTTGCAGCTTCCGGCTATAGCGAGGGTTTTGTGTGGGGTAATTTTGAATGGATGTCGGCCATCTCGCTGATCATGCTGGGATTGTTCTTCGCCCCGTTCTATTTTACAACCCGCATTTCCACGCTGCCGGAGTTCCTCGAAAAACGCTACGGCGCCGAATCGCGCACTTTCCTCGCCTTCATCGGGATAAT
>JAISUI010000008.1 GCA_031272155.1 Tannerella sp.
GCTTCGGGAGTGAATCCGAATCCTTTCTTTACAACGCCTGACGTCCCTGCGCCGATTATTTCCCCCGAAGCTAAACTTCATCCTACTGCCGTAAAGCCTGTAAATGAATACGATATACCAACCGAAGCTGGCGGGGTTTATGAGTTTAAAGGAATATAAAAATATGACTGATCGCAGAAAATTTTTGAAGCAGACAGGATTGGCGACCGTTGCAATGATGCTCGGCGAAAAAGCGGCTTCTGCGCCGTCTTTTTCTTCCGAACTTCGATCGCACACTACTGTCCAGGACGGCATTGTGCGCGTCAATCCCGCTGATAACGGCAAAGCCCTTATCAATCCGGATATGGGCTGGACAATGCACTTCTATTCCAATGTGCCGCTGAACTACGGTTCGCGGCTTGAACCGTCGGATACGGCAGATTATTTTCCCGGATTAAGCACTGTATATCTGCGACTTCCATGGTCGTTCATTGAACCTGAAGAAGGCCGTTTTTGCTGGGAAATATTGGATACGCCGGCTCAGCGCTGGATAGATAAGGGCAAACGGGTGGCATACCGCATCACCGCTACCGAAAACTGGATGTATTCGGCTACGCCCGAATGGGTTTTCCGTGCAGGTGCGCGTGCGATGGATCTCGGATCGTATCTTGAACCGGATTACGGCGACCCTGTTTTTCAGCAGAAAACAGAAAATTTCATTCGTGCGATGGCGGAACGCTACGATGGCAACCCGAACACAGCGTTTGTGGACGTCGGACATTTCGGCATGTGGGGCGAAGGTCATACGCATAACACGACCTCTAAACACGGCAAATCGTGGGACATTGAGGTGATGAAGCAAATCATTGATATCTATTGCCGGCATTTTAAAAAATCGCTGCTCTGCATATCCGACGATTATGCGGGCAATGCTATCTCCGGCGACCGTTTCCCTATCACCGACTATGCATTCTCGCGCGGCGTCAGTCTGCGCGACGACAGCATACTCGTTGACCGCCCGCCCAAGAGTTGGTATCATGCCGAAATGGCGCAACTTTTCTGGCCTTCTTTGCCGGTAATCCTTGAACATGAGCACTATAAAGGCTCTGTTGCCCGCGGCGCATGGATTCCCGAACTGCTTCTGCAGTCGGTGGAACTGTATCACGCAGCCTACATGTCTATTCATTATTTTCCCGATGTCTTGTTGAGCGAAAACAGCGAAATCATTGACAGGATAAACCTCCGCATGGGTTATCGTTTGCAAATGCCGGAAATAGAGTTTCCCGAAAAATGCAGTTTCGCCAAACCGGTTGAAATCCGTTCGGAATGGCAAAATGCCGGAGTAACTCCTTGCTATGGAGGAGGTTATCCATGCTTCACATTGAAAGACGACAAAGGCGGAATCGTTTCCGTATTAACGGATACATCGTTGAATGTGAAAGACTTGAAAGTTGGAGCCATAGGCAGTGCCGAGAGAGTGCAACTGAACTCAAAATTTGATATCACGGCTGTTTTCAAAACGCATCCTTCGTATTTTAGGGTTAAACCGGGTATATATCAATTATTTGTGTCGGTTGGCAAGAGTGACGGCACGCCTGTTTACGAATTACCCTATTCAGGGAATGACGGACACCGGCGCTATCTGACAGGCAAAATAGAATTAACGGAATAAACAGGCAGGACTATGAAAAAAATACTGTTTGTTTTGTTATTATCAGCATTTTATATAAATGCTGTCTGTCAAAAAATAGATATGGTGAAAGTATCCGGCGGCACATTCATGATGGGCTGCATGGAAGGCGATACATCCTGCCATCCTTATGAAAAACCTGTGCATGAAGTTGTTGTAAGCGATTTTTATATAGGCCGTTATGAAGTTACGCAGGCACAATGGGAAGCCGTCATGGGATCAAATCCCTCTTATTTCAAGGGCAAGGATTTGCCGGTTGAACGTGTCAGTTGGAACGATGTGCAGGAGTTTATCCGCCGGCTTAATGAGGCGACCGGCATGAATTACCGGCTGCCCACCGAAGCCGAATGGGAATATGCCGCGCGGGAAGGCAAACGCGGCAGCAAAACCTTGTTCAGCGGCAGCAGCAATGCCACCGATGCAGGCTGGATTTTTGAAAATTCAGACGGGAAAACGCATCCTGTGGGCGCAAAAAAGCCTAACAAACTCGGCATTTGCGACATGACCGGAAACGTTTGGGAATGGTGCAGCGACTGGACAGGCAATTATACCGATTCCATACAGTCCAACCCGCAGGGAAGCAGGGAAGGCACATCCCGTGTGCTGCGCGGCGGCGGGTGGAACTGTACGGCAACGTATTCCCGTATCACCTACAGGTCTTATCATTGGCCTGCATCAGCTTATAATTATCTCGGATTTCGGCTGGCAAAAAGTAAAACGGATTAATTTCCGCTTTTGGTACATTACAAAAAGAGGATAAAAAAATCGCATTATTTGATTTTTTTATCCTCTTTTATTTGTCGTTTCAAAAACTTCATCTATCTTTGCCCTCGTCATTAGACGAAACAGAAGATATGAGTGGAGCTTAAATTGTTGAATGTTATGGAGTTAGTATTGAGCTTTAGAAAAAATGTTGCAGGCGTGGAAAAATTAAGTTTTTTTATGCCCTGTAATTTGTTTGTTCTGAGTATTTTGTTACTCTCTCTCTCTCTCTCTCTCTCTCTCTCTCTCTTTCTCTCTCTCTCTCTCTTATATATATTAATGTACATATACGGCTGCGCCCGCATGTATTCGCGGGCGCGTCAGGTGCGTCACGATATTTTCCCGTCATCCATACAGGTTTTCTGCCCATCATATTCGGGAAACCGCATACCATACTACCCAAAAGAAATTATAATTTTTTATATATCTTTATTTATTCATTTAAATTATGCATTTATGTTAAAACAAAAACTTTTTTTAAGAAAGAATGTTTTTCGCAGGTTGTTATACCTGTTGTGCATTCTCAGTATTGGAACGCTTACGGCCTTCGGGCAGAAGCGTGTAACGGGTACGGTGACGGACGCCTCCGGCGAACCGATCATCGGCGCGAACATTGTAGAGAAAGGAACTTCCAATGGCAGCATTACGGATATTGACGGGAAATTTACCCTGACAGTTCCGAATAATGCAGTCCTGAAGGTTTCTTTTGTCGGCTATGTGACGCAAGAGGTTCCGGTCGGCAATCAGACTTCCCTGACCGTCAAACTGTTGGAAGATAGTCAGACCTTGGAAGAAGTGATGGTCGTAGCCTATGGCGTGGCAAGAAAATCCACCTTTACCGGCTCGGCGTCGCTTATCAAAGCCGAACAGATGGAGAAAATCGGCGGTTCGCAGTTCCTTGAAACTTTACAGGGGATGACGGCCGGTGTGAACATTACCAACAATGAAGGTAATCCCGGCGGTACGACCCGTATCCAGATTCGCGGTGTTGCCAACATGCGCGGTGTGACCACTCCGCTCTACGTAGTGGACGGCGTTCCCTACGACGGGCAAATCAATTCAATTGCACAGTCCGATATCGAATCGCTGACCGTCCTGAAGGATGCGGCAGCTGCTTCGCTTTACGGATCGCGCGCTGCAAATGGCGTTGTGGCAATCACTACCAAAAAAGGAAAATCGGGCAAACCGATGGTCACGTTTAAAGGCGCTTGGGGTACCTCGGATAATTCCACCCCCAATCCGTCGAAGGCTGATCCTTATCAGCACCTGATATATCGGTGGCGCTCATACTACAACGATCAGGTTTACAATCACGGTCAATCCCCGCAGGCGGCAGGCGACTATGCTTCAGCACATGTGCTGGAAGCGGAAGTTATGCCCCGGATAAACTCGGCGGGTCAAACGGTGTTTGTAACACCCTTCAAAAACATGCCGAGTCAGAGTGACTATGTACTCCACGACGGCAATGGCAATCCTTACACCAACCCTGCTTTAGAGATGGTATGGGAAAAAAGCGATTGGGACTGGTATGACGCCGTCTTTTCACGCAAACTCCGTCAGGACTATAGCGTTGATGTAAGCGGCGCTTCGTCGGACGATAAGACCAATTACTATTTTTCGGCTTCCCACCTGAACGACAAGAGTTATCAGATTACCCAGTATTTCAAAAGGTACTCACTCCGTGCCAACGTAAGTTCGAAAATTACGGACTGGTTGACAATGGGGACGAATCTTGCTTATACGTATTCCCGCCAGAACGCTTCGGGATCGAACCGTATGGTTATCTTTTCCAATACGCTTATTTCGCCATGGTTGCGGAATGCCGACAATACGGATTGGGAATACTCGGAGAAAACCGGTAGCCGCATGAAAGACTGGGGCGAAAACAACGCTTTCTTTTTTGGAATCCATGCATTGGACGGTATGGGCGGTCAGGGTGACTATTGGAATAATCCCGATGACTACAATTTCCAGAATTATGAAGATGGTATGATGACAGCTTTGTATTTCTTTGAAGTAAAACTGCCGTTAGGTCTGAAATGGAGGACTAATGTCAATTATGACGATATCAATCGTAATTTTTACAAGTATGGCGATGTGGAACGCGGTAGTGCGGTACACGGTCCTGCTCAACAGCGGCCTTTCGGCGTAACGGTTATGGCGAGCGGTGGCAATGCCAGCCGCACTAACTATAGAACCATGTCCATCACATGGAATAACCTGTTGACATGGGAAAAAACGTTCGGCGATCATACTGTCAGCGCGCTGCTCGGTCATGAATATTATCATAAAAACTACAATACTATGTCGGCTTCGGGCGACGGTATTATGATGATCAATCAATATGAATTAGCTTCAACAACAAGGAACTGGGGCGTCAGTTCAAGCAGAGACCGTTATGCCTTGCTTTCGTATCTGGGAAGAGCGGAGTACAACTTCCGTGACAAATACTATCTTTCCGGTTCGTTCCGTCGCGACGGTTCCTCGCGATTCCATCCCGACCACCGCTGGGGTAACTTCGGGTCGGCAGGCGCCAGTTGGCGTATCTCAAATGAAGATTTCATGCCGGAAACCCACTGGTTGAACAACCTCGCGTTGCGGGCAAGTTACGGTACTTCGGGTAATGACGATTTGGGCATGTATTACGCTTACCAGCAGACTTACAGCGCATACAACCTGTACGGCCAGCCCGGTTACAGACCTGCATCTAATGCGGCTAACGACTTGAAATGGGAATCCAACCAGCAATGGAATATCGGTCTGGACTTTGCAGCCCTTGGATGGTTGAGCGGAACAATAGAGTATTATACCCGCAATTCAAAAGACTTGCTGGCTACAAAGGCCTTGCCGCTCTCGGCCAATGCCGGCGCTTCTACCGTGAATGTCAATTTAGGCGACATCCGCAACAGGGGCGTAGAACTCTCACTGAGCGCAGCCGTCCTTCGCAAAGGCGATTTCAAGTGGAATATTGACGCCAACTTCACAACGGTGGAGAATAAAATCATGGAATTACCCGGCGGCGATTATACTTATGATTCGTACCGGTCAAAGATGATTCGCGCCAAAGGCTATTCGCTTTACGAACACTACCTGCCGAAAAATGCAGGTGTTGACCCGGAAACCGGCAAACTGAAATTTTATATAAAGGAATACGGCAGCGATGGTAAATGGACAGGCAACTGGAAAACGACGACCAGTTATTCGGATGTTACCATAGAGGACTATCAGTTCGTCGGTTCGGCCATTCCTAAAGGATTCGGTTCGTTGACAAACAGTTTCTTCTATAAAGATTTTGACTTTTCATTTATGTGGTACGGTTCTTACGGTTCCAAACTGTACAGTTACCAGTATTATGAAAATTCGTCTAACCGTATTGGCGTAAGCGTGGTTCCGGCTATTGTGGAAGGAAAAATGTGGGAAAAACCGGGCGACATCGCCAAATTCCCGCGTACTTCGGCAGAAAACATGGGTGAAAACGGAATCGGTTGTAATTCCGATTTCTATCTGTTAGACAACAGTTTCCTGCGTCTGCGCAACATTACGTTAGGCTATAATGTTCCGAAAAGTGCGTTGAGCAAAATCAATCTTTCCGCTCTCCGTATCTATTGTACCATAGACAACTTGCTGGTCTTCAGCGAGGCTTCCAGTAACTTTACGGATCCTGAATCTGGGATTATGGGTAATGACTATAACGGAACCGGCGAGACTGACAGCGGTATCCAGAGTGCGAGAAGATTGTTTATGGGTGGTATTCAAATTTCATTTTAAAAATTACAGTCATGAAAAAAATAGAGAAAATCATAAAAGTATTTTTGCTCGCGGTGTTCACGTTTTCGCTGACCAACTGCGAAGACCAATTGACGACCAACTCGTCAACAGCCGTATCGGCTAATGAAATACTGTCGAGTACAACAGGTTTGAATATGTTGCTCCGGTCAGCCTATAATTACGTCCTTTTCGGGGACAGAAGCGAAGGCGATCAGGGACATGCTGCATATATCGGTATTCCCGGATTTCACCTGTACTACGACATCAGTGGTGATGACATCTTAGTTACGGGCGCTATGGGCGGTACGCCGGAGTATTGCTACATGTTTGACAGCCGCAGGACTTTGGCAAATCAGAGTTATGCCGCCAAAATCTGGCGCAATTACTACGTTATCATCAATCAAGCCAATCTCATTATTGATGCGCTTGCGGATGCTTCCGGCACCGATGCGGAAAAGAAAGAACTCGAAGGTCAGGCGAAAGCTATGCGTGGGATATCCTATTTCCACCTGTTGATCAACTATCAGCAGACGTATGCCATCGCCAAGAACAAACGAGGTGTGATTTTGCGTACCCACGCCGACGATCCTACCGAGAAAGGCTTTTCTACGGTGCAGGAATGTTACGACCAGGTGGTGGCCGACCTGAAGGATGCCAAATCGTTGCTTGCAGGTTTCAACCGTGGGGAGAAATGGCAAATTAACGACGATGTGGCGGCAGGCTATCTGGCGCGTGTCTATCAGGTAATGAACAACTGGGAAGGCGCCCTGTCGGAAGCAAACTATGTGTATCAGAGACACAGCACGCTGATGACCAAAGAGGAATGGTGCGGTGGATTTGACGAAGTGGATATGGAGGAAGTGATCTGGGCTGTTTATAATACCAACCTTTCCAATAGTGCACGTAACACGCCGTTCAGTTACTGGTTTAATTTCGACCCGAGTTACGGCGAAGATCAGGACGCTATGTTTTACCACTTTCGCGAATTGTTTGTAAACGGTAGTTATGTAGATTTGTTTGACGACACTGACTATCGCGGCACCAAATGCACGAAAACGGAAAACGTTACCGACGAAGACGAAAAGCCGGTGATGTTCTGGCATCGTACGAACGGACGAACGGACTGGGCGACGAAATGGGCGTACAACAAGTTCAAATATTACGGCACCGCCAATGCAGAGAACCTTCCGAACTACTCCTTATTGCGCGTTTCCGAAATGTTGTTAATCAAAGCTGAAGCCGAAGCCAATTTGGGTAATCCGGCGGCTCTGGCGTCGTTGAATACGCTTCAGAGCGCCAGAAACGCCAAACTGACAACCGTAACAGGCAAGGAGGCTCTTTTAGAAGAAATCTATATAGAGCGCCGCAAAGAGTTGCTGGGTGAAGGCTGTACGGGTATGTATGATTACGTACGTTTGCAACGTGATTTGGTTCGTTATGAGGAGACTGCGGAACATCCCGACTGGCATTTCCCACGCGGAATGACCAATCTCGACGGGTATAATGGCAGCGACGCACGACCTTCAGGGCGTATGCCGTCGAACGATTATCGCTGGTTCTGCCAGATTCCGACAGACGAATTTTCCAATAATACGGCGATTAATTCGGAAACCGACCAGAATCCGTTCAGAGGGCAATAGTTAGGGCAGTAGTTTATAGTTAATAATACGATGGAGAAAGAGGGTAGGGGAGTCATTCCCCGCCCTCTTTTTCTGTTATACGGTTGTTTGAAACCGCGAAAAACAGTACCTTTGCAGTTGTTTTTAAAAGAACATTTTATGAAGATACGAATCTTGGTTTTTTCTTTATTAGGCTGCACTGCTCTACATGCGCAGACACGGCTCTCGGATTATGTTGACCCATTCGTAGGGGCTACTACTCAGGGCTATGAAGCGGGTAAGACGTTTCCGGGGGCGGCGTCGCCTTTCGGACTTGTACAGGTCA
>JAISUI010000036.1 GCA_031272155.1 Tannerella sp.
TAGGCAATGCGATAGTTCATCAGCGTTTCCTGTTGACGGCGCTCATCCCACGACAGCCATTCTTCGGCGGTGAAATGCAGTTCTTCGGTCTGCGCCACA
The DNA here is from genome assembly GCA_031272155.1 of Tannerella sp. Classification (GTDB taxonomy): domain Bacteria; phylum Bacteroidota; class Bacteroidia; order Bacteroidales; family Tannerellaceae; genus Tannerella. The sequence goes on from JAISUI010000036.1 coordinate 100, forward strand.
TTCAGCCCATCCGAGCCGTATTTTTCAAAATGCTCAATCAGTTCCGATATCGGGCGTGCAACCCCTCCCCGACCCTCCCCACAAGGGAGGGAGAAATCAGCAACATTCTGGGGTATTTCCTCTCCCCTCTCCTGTGGAGAGGGGCTGTGGGTGAGGTTATAATACGAGTTAAACATCAGAATAAAAGCCCATTGCGTCCATTTATAAAACTCCGGGTCGCAGGTACGCACTTCGCGGTTCCAGTCGAACGAAAAGCCAATCTTATCCAACTGCTCACGATAGCGGGCGATATTATTTTCGGTCGTAACGGCGGGATGCTGCCCTGTTTGGATAGCATACTGCTCGGCAGGCAGCCCGTAGGCGTCGTAGCCCATAGGATGAAGCACGTTAAAACCGCGCAAACGCTTGTAACGGGCATAAATATCCGATGCTATATAACCGAGCGGATGTCCCACATGCAACCCCGCACCCGAAGGATAGGGGAACATATCCAACACATAAAACTTCGGCTTATCAGGGTCAATATCAACCTGATATGTTTTATCAGCGACCCATTGCGCCTGCCATTTTTTTTCTATCTCTCTGAAATTATAATCCATAAAAAAACACCTTTTCAAAAACGGCACAAAGGTAACTAAAAAAATATGAAATGCCGTTTATTAAAAACACAAATGCAGCAGGCGGTGAATGTTTCGCCACCCACCTGCTACATTTAAAATATTTACAATAAGCCGCTTATACAGTATATGCGTCCCTGTATTCGTATTTGTACAAACGATGAGCGGCAGCTTCTTTGTCGTCGCCAAAGCTCAGGGTTGCAGGATCCCACTTGACAGGGCGTTTCAGTTCCGTTGCGATATTGGCAAGGCAACACAGCGTATTCGTGCTGCAGCCTACTTCGACGGGCGCAATCGGGTTTTTGCGAGCGCGTACGGCGTCGAGGAAATTCTGCATGTGCGGCGAGCTGACTTCGTACTGTCCTGCGGCAACTTTCTGCTCTTCTTTGGCTATCAGTGACGGGTCGGAACATTCAATATAGCCGCGTGTTACTTTCAGCCAGCCTTTTGTGCCGATGAACTGTATGCCCTGACCGTTATTGTCGTCACGGTAAGGCTGTTCGGTCATCACGATACCGTTGGCATATTTCATTGTCAAGTACTTAGCTCCGTTATAACCCTTCGGGATATATTCCACCGGACCGGAACCGTCCATGCCTATTGCTGCCTGCGAAATATCGAACATGTGAGCGCCCCAATCGGCTGTGAATCCGTTTCCTGTTTCACAATACCAACGCCATGCGCCCCAGAGCTTTTCATTCTGTTCTGGGTTAAGCGAAATGGGCGGGCAAAGGTCAGGATGATAGTGTATTACAGGATTACTTAACGGGCCGAGCCACTGATTCCAGTTCAATGTCGGCGGAACAGGCTCTTGGGGCAAATCAAATGGCTTTGGAGGATCGCCCACTTTAGCGTATATCTTTTCAATATGGCCTATTCCACCGCTGCGCACCAGCGAAATGGCCTGTTGAAACTCTTTGCTCGAACGCTGCTGACTGCCAATTTGCAGTACCCGTTTGTTGTCACGTACGGCTTTTACCATAGCCCAACCTTCTGTAATGGTATAAGCCAGTGGCTTTTGGACATATACGTCTTTTTTAGCCTGACAGGCATGAATGGTGGTCAGAGCGTGCCAATGATCGGGTGTCGCGATAGATACTACGTCTATATCGTTCCTGTTGAGCAAATCTTCGTAGAACTCATAAACATCGCACCGCTGCGGCACGTTCTGTGACTTCTGCCATGCTTCTACACGACGCTTAAAACGCTCACGCTTAATGCTTTCTACATCACATCCGGCAACAACCTGTATGCCCGGACATTTTGAAAAACTGTTGAAATCGGAACAGCCCTGTTGGCCTAAACCGATAAAACCCAAGACAATTCTATCACTTGGAGCAATATGCTTGCCTGCAACATTCGCCCAACTTGGCAGAATCGTCAATCCCGCCAATCCAAGGGCGGAATAACTTAAAAACTGACGTCTGTTAATTTCTTTTGTCATGATGAAATATTAAAATGTAAATGATATTTTATTCGCTACAAAGATACAAATTACTTTACAATAAACAATACGCAATTGACAAAGACAAAAAAACAAGTCGGTTTGCGTAACATAAAATCCTAAAGAGAATGAATTTTTAGTGCATATTGTCCTGCCTTGGCAGAAACGATTACATAAGGCTCTTCCACACCTTTCAGTGTGATTCCTTCGACCTTGTAGAGCGGAACGCCGTTTTCAGTGATTTCGTCCGGCGTTGTGGCGGGAATATACACCGTCGCTTCCGTGTTGGGCGGTATGATGACCGACAACGCCAACTGACCATCCACAGTTCGTTCCCAGCGGCTAAAGATTTTTCCGTATGGCGATTCGACAGATGCTTCTGCAAAGTTAGCTTCGTCAACGATGGCTGGTCTGATAATAAATGACTTATATCCCGGATGCAGTTCATCGGGTTGGATACCGCACAAGCCTTTGACGAACCATCCTGCTATTCCCGTATAACATGTGTGAATCTTACTTGGCACATCAATTTTCCAGTCTTCAGGCCATGTTGTCTCGCCTTGCGAAATGAAGTAACCGAATCCCGGAAATGTTGTCCGGTTCAGGATTTTAGACGCCGAAGACGCCTCTTCGGGGTGCGCAACAATGTATTTGAGCAACACGGGTAAACCGGAACTGCCCATATCGAAATAGGGATGAGCGCCGTTCATGTCATTGTGAATGGTAGCTGCCACTTTCGCGCGTTCATGTTCGGGAGTAATTTCGGTCAGCAGCGCGAAAGCATTCTGTACCTGAGTGTTAGTGCAGTAATATGCGCTGTCGGGATGATAAAAGCGGGCATGAACGGCGGGACGAAGACTGTCTAATCGGGCTGAATAAAGTGCTATATCATCTTGCTTGTCAAGCGCTTTGGCAAAACGAATCATCGTTTTGAGGTTCATGACATAGACGCAGTTGTTGAAATATTGCGCCTGGACGGATGTACCGAACTCGTTGCGCGAACCGGGCGCCAGCCAGTCGCCGAGGAACTGCCCGTTGTTGTGGCGGCGATATTGTTGAAGCAGGCCGTCCGTCATGTTTGCATGCAGAAATGCCAGCCAGCGGCAGGCTGTTGGATAGATTATTTTAATGATTTTACGATCGCCGTAATGTTGCCAGTGATGTTCGGCAACATTCATCCCTGCGCTGCTCCACATCGCGCCTCCCCAGTGGACATCGTTGGGCTGCGGCGCCGTATGCCGTCCCCAGCCGTCGGCTGTCTGCACATCGCGCCAGTTACGCACCACATTGCGATAGAAAGCGCCCGCATCATAGCTGGGAAGTCCTATCCCCCAGGAAGTTGCCGTCGCCACCTCGCCATATCCGCAACGTTCGCGGTGAGGGCAGTCGGACGTGTAGCCCTCCTGTGTGTTGGCAAGGAAAGTCCACAGATCCGTTTCATAGATTTTATTGAATAATTCATTGGAAGAATGAAAATGCCCTGTCCGTTTCATGTCCGTACTTATTGCAAGTGCAGTAAAGTCCATTGTATCAGGTCTTTGTTTTAACCCTTTCAAATTGACATAACGACCGGCAAGGTAATTAAAGCGGTTTTGAAACTGTTCGCCGTCCTTGCCCGAAGAAATAAAATAATTGCAGATATTGAAGTCGGCAAATTCCTTATCGTCATCCGCAGAGCCAATCGTTACGGTATCGCCTTCCGCAAGTCCGTGAAAGCGGGCATTTATCCAGCCCGTAAAATTTTTCCCGAAATCCACCTTATAGATGCCATCGCCAGCATCAGTAACGGAAACTGCGGGAATAGTTTCTATGATGCGCGACGGGTCAATATCGTGAGCGTCAAGTTCAATATCATTGTCGGTTACAGCCGCATCTTCCCACTTGCTATCATCATAATCTATTGTATTCCAATTATGTATAAATGAGCGGGCATCAACGGTTTCGCCTCCGTTATGATTAAATGTAAAAATCTCTTGCGTATCAGAACTGTTGCTTACGGCGCAACGCCAGGAAGTGTCGGAATTGAGTGCCAAATCACCGCCACTGACAAGTACTTTCAGGCAAGGTTGCATTTTAAAGCAGTCGTAACTTGCCCAACCGGACGCAAACCAGACTGCTATCACATTCTTGCCTTTGTCCAGCAGGCCGGAAATATCGTAGGATACATAAAACAGTCGCTTCTGAAAATCGGTTAGCGCAGGTGCAAGCGCTCTATCGTCGGCTTTTTTGCCGTTCACATACAATTCGTGATGACCGAGTGATGCTACATGTGCTACAACTAATCCGCTTTTGTCGCTGATATGAAATGTTTTACGAAACCATATATGTTGAGTTCTTGCCGCTGCAGGATGTTTCAGCCATGAAGCGGCTTCCCATTCCGCAGGATCGAAAATCCCCGTTACAAAACGTGCGGGCTTGCTCCATGCCGAAGGCAAGCCATCCTTGTCATAAGTCTGCACTTTCCAAAAATATTCATGGCTTGAAATCAATTTTTTACCTTCAAAAGGCACTAAAACCGACTGTTCTGAAGCCACTTTGCCGCTGTTCCACACGTCAGCTTTGCGTTCAGTGAGCAGTTCGGGGCTACTTGCTACAAGAAGTTGATATGCAGTCTGTTTCTGCCCGCGCGTAAAAGCAGGGTCAGATATTTGCCAACTGAAGCGCGGTGTCTCGACAGCAAGTCCGAGTGGTTCGGTCTGATACTCGCAAGTCAGATGCACGGGCGTCAGTGATTTTTGCGAACATGCAAACAAAGACAGGAGCAAACTTCCGACAAGAATCTTTTTCGTCATAGTATTACGTATATATTAATGTATGCGTTTGTAGATGATTATTCAAAATAACCTTCTTCCATCAGCGTGATAAATCCGAGCAACGCGCCCCAATGATAGAACTTGTCACTGTTGCGGACGTCATCGCCTGCACCTGTATCAGCATTATAGTTCTCAAATACATAACCATCTTTCAACCAGCTTTTTAATAACAAATTTTTCGACTTGTCCGACAGCGCTTTGCGAACTTCAGGCAGATCATAATTCCGTAAGCCCATGTAAACGAGGAAATTTAACGGCGCCCAGATACGCCCGCGCCAATAGGTGTTATCTTTGTAGGCAGGATCATTGCGTGGCGTGGTGGGGATAACCCATTCTCCCCAAAATTCGTCCGGATTTAATAAATGATTATCAATCATGCGTTTGGCCTGTGCTTGTGTAGGGACATGCGCCAACAGGGGATAGAAATTGGTTGGCGAAATACGCGGATTCAATTTGCCCGAATCGGTGTGGCGATTGTAATATAAACCTTTTTCTTCGTTCCACAGTTTCACCATATTCTTTCGATAGCGTTCGGCGCGAGCCTTTAATTCTTTCGCGTTGGCGGTTTTGCCGAGTGCGCCTGCAATCTTTGCCAGCAAATCGCAATCCATTATATACAGGCTTGACAGCCCGACATCGTTAAGTTTTTGCACGTGTTTTTCTTTGTCGAACGGGATGTCGTCATACATTTGCGAATTGTCCAATCCCGATTCAAAAGCGCCACCGGGAGTCGCATTCACACCGTCGGTTTCCCACCATCGGTAGGTTATTTTCTCAAACGGACTGCTTCCCCAGCATAGCAAACCGTCCACCTGACGGTTTTTGTCCCACCACCGGTTCCAGGTAAGCAAATTGTCATAAACGAGTTCGAGAAACCATTTCTCTTTATATTTTCCGTAAATGGTCCACACTGCAAGTGAACCGACTGGGGGTTGCGAGCGATCACGCGATTTATAATTATTTACGGCGTAAAAGTTTGGTACAAAGCCGTTTTCGGTAATTGCATCGGTGATTTCTATAGCATTGGCATAAGCCAGTTCCTTGTTGCCGGCCGACAACATAATGGATGCAAAATAGGTGTCCCAGCAAAACAATACAAAACCGCCCATGGAAGGATTGGAACTCCAGCCGACGTTCCAGATACGGCTAACCGGCGTAATAACGCGGTTGATCGTCGGGTCGTAGATATTATCCCAGGCGAGTACATTTTGCATGGCGTTGTAAACCTCGTAATTCTCACCGAATTTCTGTTTGTTGGTTTCGACAAAACTGTCGGCATGAGATTGAATAAATTTTCGAGCTTCGGCCAAATTCATATCGCAGCCGCAACAAACCACTGCCGGCATGTCGGCCGAAACGTAAATTTCCTTGTTCTGCTCTTCGACCATATCTCCCTTCACGATGGACTCAAACGTAAAATCCGCTCCGAAAGGTTTGAGTATAAATTTGTTGTCTTTCACTTCGATATTGTTCGTCCTGTACCATAATGATTTAGGCGTAACTATGATTTTCCCGCCCGCCTTGTTACCATCCAACGGAGTAATCAATATCACGTTTTTTAGCCCTTCTGCTGCGCTTTGCACTCTCAGTTTCAGGCCTTTCCATTCCAGTGAAATGTCGGTATAATAACCGTCATAAGTGTGTGGTCCAGGGTGCATGATCGCAGCATCGTTGCCACGGTCGCCAATCCTGAAAAGTTTGGCGCGGCTACCGTTTTCGTCCGTAAGATTCAGGTCAACGGCGGCGCCATAAGGCAGGAAAACATGCGTCAGTACGCTTCGGGTATCCCAGGTATTCCACCCTGCTGCCAATTCGCGCTGCATTTTTTCGTAATGTTCGGAGGGCGTTTGTCCTTTAACGGGAAACGTTATGACAATGACCGCTACAAAAAATTGAAATAGAACTCTTTTTTTCATTTGTGTGTTTATTTAAATGTTGATATAATGTTTGAATGAATGATCCCTCCCGCTACTTGTACGCTGATTTCCATTTGATTCCGGAAAATCACGATAGATTGTGGTTTGGACAGGTCGGTCTCGGCGATGGCTTTGCGGAGGTCATCAAGATTATTGACCGGCTTGCCGGCAAAGCCGAGTATGACATCGTTTTGTTTCAAATAATCGCGCAGTTCGTTGCCGTATGCGCCGACGGCAACTACATAAACGCCTCGTTCGGAATCCATTCCTGTAGCCGAGCGTTCCCCAAGGGTTTCAAGGTTTTTGATCTGTACCGATTCCCAAGTGAGAATCTCCACATTTGACTCGTTGGACAAAAATACGGGTACGGAAATCTGAGGCTTGTCGGCGATGGCTTTCAACCGCTTGGAAACGACGCCGAACTTGTCCATATCGAAATTCAGGAACCCCATCCGGAAAATGTCCGTACAACGGTCGTCCACCCTGAAATCGCCTTCGGACGGATTGACAAACCGGATGTCCGAAACAATGGAAAAGGTGTCTGTCCCGTATTCTTGCGCCGTTTTCAAGCTAAGGCTGTCGGGAAAAATATTGTAATCAATCAAGGCGCCGTAAAGCACTTCCCCGATAGGTTTGGGGTAGGGGAGCATTACGATGTTACGACTGAAAATATTTCCGTTGTCGTGAAACCATACATGGCGATGAAATGAATTGTTAATCAGTATATTATTCTCTACTATGCGATAATATCCTTCGCGCAGTTTAAGTCCGCCGTTGAGGCACAAATTGTTGTAAATATGATAGTTGGATGAACCGTCATCAAGGTCTATATCCCAACCGCGGTCGCACCGGAAGCGATTATTGCGGATTATGGTTGTTTCAATGGCGTCAGCAAGGATAAGCCGGTCGTATCCTGCATTTTTTACCAAAGAATCAACGGTTTTAATGTTAGGCAACCAGTAGCGGTCTCTGCCCCAGGAATTAAATGAACCGTGATCTCCGGTTTCCTTTACCGTGTTAAATACATCGTTAAACTCCAGAATGTGCCCTCCCCAAGTGCCTTCGCTGATATTGATACCGGCGCGTGGCGTATCATATATGGTATTGTGGCTGATGGTAATTGCACGGCTCATGGATACTTCCACGCCGGTTATCTGTTTTTCGTACAGGCCGATACGGTGAATCAAATTGTCGTGCACACGACAATTGGCGGGATAGTTGTTTGTTTTTGGGCCTTTTATCCTGTCCATGGTTTCGGGCGAAACAAACTCGCCGTATTCAAAGCTGGGCGAGCGAACGGAACCGGAATCGCCAACGAAACAAACAGCTGAGGCTCCGATGTTGGTCAGATGCGAACCGCTCACTTCGCAATCGCGATTGTAGCGGCTGAAAAAGACGGCGTTCCCGCCCAAATTGTACAGATTGCAATTTTTTAACACACAATGTTCAGCGCCCTCAAAGAATACGGCCGCTCCCCGATAAACAGTCCAGTCGGAACGAAGGAGCGGTTCGTAGGATTCCATAAAGGTGCGGACGGTATGGGTGATGTCAATACCTTCTACAGTAATGTTTTGAACGGAATTTTCTTCACTTCCGCGCACTTCGATAAGGTGTTTCAGTTGGGGACTTTCAAATAGCGCTTTGGAAACGTCTTCTCCCTCCATTGGATAATAGTAAAGCGTCTGTTCATCAGCTTTGTAGAACCATTCCCCCGGTGCGTCAAGCTCTTCAAATACATTTTCCACCATCCGGTTTTCTTTGTGAAGTCCGTATTGGCGGTTGTTTTGCCAGCCGCCTTCCGTTTGAAGAATCCCCTTTTTGTCCTTCCCGGTAATGCGGTAATGGAAATCGCCCCAGTCGTGGGCGTGCATCGCGTGAAGGTAGCCGCCGACTGGGTTTTTCCATGATTTTACACGTGCGGGCGAGGTGGCGTCGGCCGAAGTGCCATTGAATCGAATGGCCGTAGCGTCGTAGTTCGGATACCGTGCCCGGTGGCGAATGTCGTCGTTCACTAACAGCATATCCATAACGGGAGAACCGGCAATTCTCGTTTTCAAAATCCCGTTTTTAAATGGCTCCCATTGCAAATTCTCAAGGACAACGCTGCCTTTAATAACCACTTTTTCATTGTTATAAGGCTTTATCGTCAGCGACTTGTTGTCATTGCCATCTTGTGGCGTGAAAACCAACGGCGACGCAATCCGGTAAACGCCTCCGCGCAGGTAAACAGTTACTTCGCCCGTCACCTTGCGGGCTTCCGACTGCGCCTTTTCGATGGTGAGAAAAGGTGACTGTACGCTACCGTGATTGGCGTCATTGCCCGACGGCGAAACGTAGTAGTCCGTCTGGCCGTGCATAACAGAACAAATCAGGTAAAAGAGCGAAAATAACAGGCACTTACTATTCATAATAGTGTGTTTATTAATTATTTAATGGTATAAAGCGAACTGATGGATTCGTCGTGGCAGACGCGGCGAATCGCCTCGGCAAACAAATCGGCGATGGAAAGGATCGTCACTTTTTCACTTTTCTTCGTATAAGGAATAGAATCCGTAAAGATAATTTCCGAAAGACCCGATTGATCTACCCGTAGCGTAGCGGGATCGGACATGACGGCGTGGCTTGCCATCGCACGGACAGATTTCGCTCCGTTTTGCATCATCAAGTCGGCGGCTTTCGTGATGGTTCCGGCCGTATCTACAATATCATCTACCAGCAGGACATCCTTTCCTTCTACGTCGCCGATGATCCGCATGTCCGCTATTTCATTCGCTTTCTGACGCGATTTGTGGCAGATAACCATCGGAATTTCAAGATGTTTTGCATAGCTGCTCGCTCGTTTTGTGCCGCCCACATCCGGCGTTGCCATCACTAAGTTATTCAATGGAAGTTGCGTTTTGATGAAATCCATGAAAACGGACGAGGCGTATAAATGATCCACCGGTACATTGAAAAAACCTTGAATCTGGTCGGCGTGCAAGTCCATTGTAATCAATCTGTCGAGACCGGCGACGCTTAACAGGTCGGCGATCAGTTTCGCACCGATGGACACACGCGGTTTGTCTTTCCTGTCCTGACGCGCCCACCCGAAATAAGGCACCACGGCAATGATGGAATTGGCCGAAGCCCTCTTGGCTGCGTCCATCATCAGCAACAGTTCCATCAGGTTATCGGAACTGGGATAGGTGGACTGCACAAGGAAAACATCTTTTCCCCGGATAGACTCTTCATAAGACACTGAAAACTCACCGTCGGCGAACCGTTCGATGATCATTTGTCCCAACGGACATTTCAGACTAAGGCAGATTTTCTCCGCCAAATAACGGGTCGTTGTACCCGAAAACACTAAAAAAGGCGTATTTACACTCATTTTGAATATACAATCGTTAGAATTTTCCGCAAAAATACAAAACATATTTACATTATTGCTACTTTTACACCCGATTATCATTAAATTTATGTAAAAATGAAAATGGCTTATGTGCTAATGAAGTGTGTTTCAGCGTGTTTGATCATATTTATGACAAATCTGTTTTTCTTTCCCGTTTTCGGGCAAGAATCGTACGGCTTGCAACCGGATTCGACCGATTCGTCACAAGCGCTTCCGGATTCGGTGCGTATGGAAGACTTGGTATTGCTGATTCAGGAAATGAAACTGAATGAGGTTTTGCTTCGTTCGGAATTGGAAAAAATGCAGCAAGTCGGCGTAGTGGCCGATTCTGTCAGGCGCGCCGAAGAAAAGCGAAGCATTGATTCATTGCGGCTTATTACACCAGCCGTACCCGTTGTGGTTGAGGGAGACACCCTGTTTTATATCTATACTAAACAGGGAGGGCTTACGCCGCAGGTTCGGGCGGAAAATGCCCGTAATGCAATCCTTGAAGCAGGGAAAAAATTGATATTTGGCGCTGATACTGTGTGTATTGAAGATAGCGGCCCCCTTACCGACCTGATGTACGATGGGCAGGTATTATTCCGGATTTCCGACCAGGACGCCCTCTGGATGGGCGTTTCACGTCAGGAACTGGCGCAACGCTACGCCGTTCCGGTTACGCTCAAAGTGGAACAGTTGCGGAAAGAGTATGGTATCCTGCAAATACTGAAGCATATAGGGCTATTTCTGCTGGTCATTATCGTACAAATCGGGGTCTTCTGGCTGACTAATATTCTGTTCAAAAAACTGACTCGGCAAATTATTTACCTTACAAAATATAAATTGAAGCCCATCATTGTTCGTGATTACGAGGTGCTGAACGCCCATAAACAGGGGCGCGTTCTTATTTTTTTCGCAAGAATCCTGAAATGGACGTTGATCTTGATACAGTTGATATTCAGTATTCCGATGCTGTTTGCCATTTTCCCGCAGACAAAAAACCTGGCAGTCACGCTGTTTTCTTATATTTTCGACCCGCTGAAGATGATTTTCTGGTCGGTCGTTTCCTATATCCCCAAATTGTTTATTATCGTCATTATCTATCTTTGCATCCGCTATTTGGTGAAAGGCATCCGGTATATCGCCCGCGAAATAGAGAATGAAAAGTTGAAAATCAATGGTTTCTATCCTGACTGGGCGCACCCGACGTTCAATATTATCCGTTTCCTCCTCTATGCTTTCATGGTAGCGGTTATTTACCAGTATCTGCCTTATTCGGATTCGGATGTGTTCAAGGGAATTTCCGTCTTTATCGGGTTGGTGGTTTCGTTAGGTTCAAGTACCGTGATAGGGAATATCCTTGCCGGGTTTATCATCACGTATATGCGGCCGTTCAAAGTGGGCGACCGTATCAAACTGAATGAAACAGAGGGAAATGTAATTGAGAAAACACCATTTGTGACCCGTTTGCGGACGCCCAAAAACGAAATCGTCACGATCCCCAACTCGTTCATGATGTCTTCGCACACTACGAACCACAGCGCTTCGGCAAGGGAATACGGCCTGATTATCCACACCGAAGTGGGATTCGGCTACAACGTGCCATGGCAGAAGGTGCATCAGTTGTTGATTCAGGCGGCAGTAGAAACGCCCGGCGTACTCGATTCGCCCCATCCGTTCATCCTCGAAACGGAGCTGAAGGACAATTATCCTATTTATCAGATTAATGCGTATGTGAAAGAAGTGGACGACCTGCCGAAAATCTATTCCGATCTGAACAGGCGCATCCATGATATTTTCCAGGAAGCCGGCCTGGAACTGATCCTTCCGCACTACTATGCACAACGCGACGGGAATCCGCTCGTCATGCCGCCCGCCGAATACTTGCACAAACCGGAAAAGGATGCCGCTCAGTAGATGAATTTCAGCAATTTGCCCGAATGTCCGGGCGCCGTCATCCGGAAAGGACATGCAGACGTCAGGACGTCGGTTTTTCGTTCGCCCGTAAACAGGTCTGTACAAATAACTTCCTGATTATCCGGAATATGCAGATACTGAAACGCTGCCGGAGGGATATTGATCTGGATGTTTTTTTCCGACGAATCAAAATTGGCGGCGATCAGGATGACTTCGCGGTCAAATTTGCGCAGAAAAACGTACTGGCGGTTGGTATCCAAATGCGGATTATCATAGTTTACGTACATTAAATCAAAGAAATCACCCTTGCTGATAGCCGGCTCGGATGCGACGATATGCAGCAGGCGCGTATATGCCTGATAGAGTTCCCGCTGATAATCTTTCAACAGTCCGCCGTCCAACCGGCTGAGCCAGTTCCGGATCGTGTCAAGGCTCCAGTAGTCAAAGATGGACGTCCGCCCGTCTATGCCGCTGAATCCTTCCTCATCCATGCCGCGCTCGCTAAATTCCTGGCCGGAATAGATCAGAAGCGGATTGGTATAAAGCGTGGCGGCCACAATCATTCCGGGGTATCCGGCCTGTCCCGAACCGGCAAAGAAATCCGACGCAATGCGCTGTTCGTCATGATTTTCCAGGAAGAACAGGATATGCTCGCGGATGTCTTCTATCGCCTGCCAGCATCCTGTAATGGCGCCGGCGGGCGCATGACCGGTAATGACGGCGCGCAGCGTGTCATACAATCCTACCTTATCGTACAGGTAATCAAACTGTCCGCGGTAGATAAAGTCGCGATAACGGTCCGGCTTATAAATCTCGGCAATGAAACAAACATCCGCCGCCGCTTTGATTTGAGGGATGACCCATTTCCAAAACTCGACAGGAACCATTTCCGCCATGTCGCAACGAAAACCATCCACGTTTTTCCCCGCCCAGAAAAGCAGTATGTCGCGCATTTTCAGCCATGTATCGGGCGGCGGATCATAATACGTCTTCCAGCCGTTCATAAGATCTATGCCATAGTTCAGTTTGACCGTTTCGTACCAGTCGCTTGGACCGGGCGAAGAACTGAAACAGTCGTTACCCGTCGCCTTAGCGGGGTATTCGCTGTAGGCAGTATCGCTAAAATTGTCATCTGTACAGCATATAAAAGGCTGGTTGGTAAGGTAATAAAAATTATTGTTGGGATCAAATGCCTTGGATATGTTGTCGTTCTGTCCCAGGTCATGGACATGCGGCGGACGGACGTCGGAACCGTATTGACGGGCTACATGATTGGGCACAAAGTCAATAATCACTTTCATCCCCGCGTCATGGGTGCGTTGTACCAATGCCTCAAATTCGGCCATGCGGTCGGGAACATGGTCGGCAAGGTCGGGGTCAATGTCGTAATAATCTTTGATGGCGTAAGGCGAACCGGCGCGGCCTTTCACCACCGCCGGATGGTCGCGCCGAATGCCGTATTGCGAATAGTCCGTCTGTGTCGCATGTTCAATCACACCCGTGTACCAGATATGCGTGACGCCCAAATCCCTGATCTCCGCCAGTACCTGAGGCGTGAAAGCAGAAAATTTCCCAACGCCGTTTTCGTTAATCGTTCCGTTTTTGCGACGTACGGAATGGGTGTTGCCGAACCATCGCGGCATCACCTGGTATATGATTGTTTTATTTGCCGGTCTCATCTGATACGGAATATTGATCTTTATAATGATAACAAAGGTACGACTTTTTTCTTGAATGACAATGAAAGAGTTAAATTTATAATCATTCCAAATTTAATTGTATTGTGCTAATTTTTGCGAAGATTCAAAAATATATTGTATCTTTGTCGTGGAATTCGTGTGGAAAAAAACAGGTTATACAGTCTGAAAATAGGTAGAAATAGATAATAATAATGATATGGACGGACAAAGACAGTTATTCGAGATTATCAGAGGACAGATCGGCAGTTACCGGCTGGTAGATGCTGTATGCAGTGTGCTGAACATTAGTGACGATGCGGCTTACCGGCGTATTCGCGGCGATAAAGAACTGACATACATGGAATTGAAAAAACTCACTCAGGCATTCAGTGTTTCATTGGATAAAATAATGGAGGTTAATGAGTTCTATCGAGCCATGCCTTTTCAGTACCACAATCAGGATTATTTCGCCCTGAGTGATGTGGATTTAAATATGAGCAAAAATTATGTGGAAGCGCTTAAAACGGTTGTGAAAAATCCGTATTCGGAGTTCGGTTTTGCGTACAATACCGTTTTGTTGCATACACGGGTGCTTTACGAACCGATATTCCGCTATTACGTCCTCAAATGGATGTACCAGTATGGAGGTCCGGACAAAGCCATACCATTTTCAAAAATTGAAGTTTCCTCGGCGCTGAAGGAGCACCACATGCAATACATTCAATTGATAAAAAAAATCAAATATACTTATGTTATCTTTCAGGAATATTACTTAATGAACGTCGTCAGAGACATCCAGTATTTCAGGGATACCCGGCTTTTGCTGGACGAAGACGTCGCGTTACTCAAGGAGTGTATTGCCGAATCCTTGCACATCATGGAAAAATTGATAATAGATGGAGCGTATGATACGGGATGCAAAATTGATTTTTATGTATCGGGGCTGAGCCTCGAAGCATCCTACACCTATCTGTTATCGGAAAAGATGTATATTTCAATGGTGGACGCCTTTTCAGTGGGTGCTATTACTTCGCTCGATGAAGAAGCCGGCAAAATGATGATCAAATGGATACAGTCGCTTAAACGTACATCAACATTGCTGACTGGCTCCGAAAAAAACCGACTCCGCTACATGGACGAACAGTGGAAAATATTGGGAAAACTTTAATAACCAGCCCCGTCAACCTCTTTTAGGAAAAATGTTTCCGAAAAATTTGGTGGAACTTAGAGAAACACTTAATTTTGTGCCCTGAAACTCTAAATAATAAATTACTTACTTTATGAATGATATAGTAACAAACCTGGCGGCGGACAATATTCGCATCTTTGCCGCCGCGATGGTTGAAAAAGCCAAATCGGGTCATCCGGGCGGAGCCATGGGTGGCGCAGATTTTATAAATGTATTATACTCGGAATTTTTGAAATATAATCCGGAAAAGCCAGATTATCCCTTCCGCGACCGTTTTTTCCTTGATCCGGGGCACATGTCGCCGATGTTGTATTCTGTTCTGGCGCTGGCCGAACTGATTCCGCTGGAAGAACTGAAAAGTTTCCGGCAGTGGGGTAGCCTGACGCCCGGACATCCGGAGGTGGACCTGCAACACGGCATCGAAAATACGTCCGGCCCGCTGGGGCAGGGACATGCCATGGCGCTGGGCGCGGCCATTGCCGAACGTTTTATGGTTGCACGCTTCGGCGAGTGGATGGCGCATAAAACCTACGTTTACATCTCCGACGGCGGTATCCAGGAAGAGATATCGCAGGGTGTCGGACGGGTGGCCGGCCATCTGGGATTGAACAACCTGATTATGTATTACGACTCAAACAATATCCAGCTTTCCACTAAAGTGGAAGAAGTAACCTCGGAAGACGTGGCGGCCAAATACAAAGCATGGAACTGGAATGTGCTCCAGGTTAATGGCTCGTCTGCCGAAGATATCCGCAAGGCGCTGTATCTCGCCAACGCCGAAAAAGAACGCCCGACAATCATCATCGGCCATACGATCATGGGCAAAGGCGCTGTGGATGCAACCGGATCCAACTTCGAGAATAAGGTGTCCACCCACGGGCAGCCACTCTCGGCGGCAGGCGCCGACTTCGACGCAACAGTGCGACACTTGGGAGGCAGTCCGGACGAGCCGTTTTTTATCTTCCCGGAAGTCAAAACGCTCTATGCCCAGCGCAAGGAGGAATTAAAGACATGGCATGACAAACAGTTGGACGCGGAAAAGAAATGGCGTGCCGATAATCCGGAATTAGCCGCCAAATTAGACCTGTTCCTAAGCGGCAAGACGCCGGAAATAGATTATGCCGCCATCGCTATGAAAGAAAACGTGGCGACACGCGCTGCATCGGCTACCGTACTGAGCGAGTTTGCCGGAAAAATAGAAAATATGATTGTCGCATCGGCCGATTTGAGCAATTCCGACAAAACAGACGGCTTCCTGAAAAAAACAAAAGCCTTTACAAAAGGCGATTTCAGCGGACAGTTCCTCCAGATGGGCGTCTGCGAACTGACAATGGCTTGCATCATGAACGGGATGGCGCTGCATGGCGGCGTGATTCCGGCCTGCGGTACGTTCTTCGTTTTCTCCGACTATATGAAACCGGCTGCCCGCCTGGCGGCGCTGATGCACCTGCATGTGATTTACATCTGGACGCACGACTCGTTCCGCGTAGGCGAAGACGGCCCGACACACCAGCCCGTGGAACACGAAGCGCAGATACGCCTGCTCGAACATCTGCATAACCACAGGGGCGAACGTTCGACCGTCGTGTTGCGTCCCGCCGATGGAGCGGAAACGATTACGGCATGGAAAATGGCCGTTGAAAGCCACCGTCCCGTGGCGCTGATTCTCTCGCGTCAGAACATTGCCGACCTGCCGTCCGTTTCGGGCGACCGTCGCACCGCGGCGTTCCAGTTGTCGAAGGGCGCTTACATCGTTAGCGATTGCGAAGGCGAACCCGATGTGGTCATGTTGGCCAGCGGCTCGGAAGTGGCCACGCTCGTGGAAGGCGCTCAACTGCTGGCGAAGGACGGCATCCGGACACGGATTGTATCCGTGCCGTCGGAAGGTTTGTTCCGCGACCAGCCAAAGGACTATCAGCAGCAAATACTGCCGCAGGGCATTGTGCGCTACGGACTGACCTCCGGTTTGCCCGTGACGCTGGGCGGATTGGTGGGCGATAACGGCTATATCCACGGAATGACGCAGTTCGGTTTCTCGGCGCCCTACAAAGTGCTGGATCAGAAACTCGGTTTCACCGGCGAAAACGTCTATGAACAGGTGAAAAAGTTAGTCGGACAACCGTCAAACTGTTGCATATAGATGGAAATCATCGGATTTGCAAGTGATCATGCCGGTTTTGGCCTCAAAACCCATATCAAGTCCTGCATGGAAGCCAAAGGCTATCCATGCAGGGACTTCGGAACGGACAGCCCGGCAAGTTGCGACTATCCCGACTATGCCCACCCGTTGGCCAAAGCCATTGAAGCGGGCGAGGTGGATTGCGGAATTGCCTTGTGCGGCAGCGGCAACGGCGTCAGTATGACGCTGAACAAATACCCGGACGTCCGGGCGGCCGTTTGCTGGAACGAGGAAATCGCGCGGCTGGCACGCGCACACAACGATGCCAATGCGCTTGTCCTGCCCGCACGGTTCATGGACGCCGACACGGCGGATGCGGTGGTGGACATGTTCCTCCGGACGCCTTTCGAGGGCGGACGACATCAGTTACGCATTGACAAAATCCCGATCCGGTCGGACAGATAAATAAGATAATGAGAAAGTTCCTTTATGCGGCGCTTGCTTGCCTGCTGCTGACAGAAACGAAGGCGCAGGTCTGCCCGACGTTGCTCGCTTCGACGGACAGTGCGGCGATGAACGCATGGGTGGATTCCGTTTTCGCAAAGATGAGCGAAGACGAACGAATCGGACAGTCTTTCATGGTGCTGGTATTTCCCAGAGACGACGCCAAGAGCATGAATAAACTGCTCGGATACGTGCGCGAATCGAAAATAGGCGGCGTATTGTTTCGCGCTGGCAAGCCCGCTACGCAGGCAGCCATAACGAATCGCATTCAAAAAGCGGCGCACGTCCCGCTTCTGATCGCCTTGGACGGCGAATGGGGTTTGTCCATGCGGCTGAGCGGCACGACCCGTTTCCCCAGAAACATGATGCTCGGCGCCATCAACGACCCCGATTTGATAGAAGCTTACGGGGCTGAGGTAGGACGCCAGTGCCGCGAAATGGGGATTCATGTCAATTTTGCACCGGTGCTCGATGTCAATACCAATGCCGACAATCCGGTGATCGGCAACCGTTCCTTTGGCGAAAAACCGCTGTCGGTGGCCGAGAAAGGCATCGCCTATTCCGGCGGGCTGGAACGCATGGGCGTCATTGCCGTAGCCAAACATTTTCCGGGGCATGGCGATACGTCCGAAGACTCGCATTTCACGTTGCCCGCCATTCATCGTTCGGCCGGTTCGTTGGACAGCGTCGAGTTGCAGCCTTTCAGGGAATACATCAACCGGGGATTCTCCGGCGTGATGGTCGCCCACTTGCACGTGCCGGCCTTGGACGGCGTTCCGGATGCCATTACTTCGCAGTCGCAGGCGGTTGTGACCGGTCTGCTTAAGGAAAAAATGGGCTTTCAGGGCTTGTGTTTCACCGATGCGCTGGAGATGAAAGGCGCATCGGCCAATGCCTCGGAAAGCCCGTCGCTGAAAGCTTTGATGGCAGGCAATGACATCGTCCTTTCGCCCGAAGCGGTAGAAAAGGAAATCGCAGCCGTGAAGAAAGCCGTCCGCGAAGGCGTCATGAAACGGGAGGAGATGCACGCGAAGTGCAAAAAGATTTTGCAATACAAATACATGGTGGGATTAAATGATTTCCATCCTGTCCGAACGGAAGGGCTGTCCGAACGGCTGAATACGCCGCACGCCGACTGGCTGGCCTCCAAACTGAACGAGGAAGCCATTACGATCCTGAAAAACGAACGGCAGAGCCTGCCTCTCAGACAGTTGGATGAGAAAAAAATAGCGCTCATAAGCGTAGGCGATGCCGCCGGAGGCACATTCCGGGAAATGCTGAACCGCTACGCGCCCTTAGCGTCCTTCAAGGTGACGGGGAAAACAACTGAATCCGACCTCAAGGCGATAGCGAAAGCATTGGATTCATGCAATTTTATCATTTGCGGAATCCATTCGACGGATACCGCCGCACTGCCCGCCCTGCGGCGCATCGGCGCAGGAAAAACGATGGTCTATACCTTCTTTACCCAGCCCTATTTCTGCCGCAAATACGCTGATATGCTTGCCGATGCGGAAGCGGTGGTGATGGCTTTCGAGAACTCGCCCCTCTCGCAGTCGTATGCGGCGCAGGCCATTTTCGGCGGCATCGCGGCTAAGGGGAATCTGTCCGTGACCATCCCCGGCCTCTTTCCGGAAGGAACAGGCTATGCGACGGCAAAATGTCGCTTGGGATATCATCTCCCCGAAGAAGTCGGTATGGACGCCGACAGCCTGAAAATGATAGACGCCATCGTCAGGGACGGATTGAAACACGATGCTTATCCGGGCTGTCAGGTGCTGGTGGCGAAGGATGGAATGATTGTCTATCAGAAAGCGTTCGGACACTATGATTATCAGAATAAAAAAGAAGCGACGACAAATTCCGTTTACGACCTTGCGTCCCTTTCCAAAGTGGCGGGCACGCTGCCGGCCGTCATGAAAGCCTGCGACGAACATCTGTTGATGCTTGATGCGCCCGTTTCGCTTTACTTGCCTTCGTTGCAGCGTTCCAACAAGGCCGACCTGCGTATCGAAGAACTGCTCTATCACCAGTCGGGACTGAAGTCCACAATTGACTTTTTCCAACATGCCATTGACGAAAAAAGCTACACGGGCAGTCTCTTCAGCCGCAAACAGAACAGCACACACCCCGTGCGCTATGATGCGCGTACTTTCGTGCGCAACGATTTCAAATTCAAGCCCGAATTGGTCTCCAAAGTGCGCAAAAAAGGGTTTACGACCCAAGTGGCCAAAGATTTTTACCTCCACGATTCCTATAAAGACCTGTTCCTGGAAGACATTAAAAACTCTCCCATGAATGTCCGCGGAAAATACGTGTACAGTTGCATAAACTTTATCCTGTTGAAAATGATTGTGGAGCGCCAGACGAACCGGCCGATGGACCAATGGCTGCAGGCGTCTTTCTACGACCGGCTGGGCGCATGGTCAATGACCTACAACCCGCTGAAGAAAATGAATCTGTCCCTGATCGTCCCGACGGAAAACGACCGTTTCCTGCGCAAACAACTGCTGCGCGGCTACGTGCACGACGAAGCGGCTGCCTTCCAGGGCGGCGTTTCGGGAAATGCCGGGCTGTTTGCCAATGCCAACGACCTGGCCAAAATGCTGCAACTCTATCTGAATGACGGCGTCTATGGCGGCGAAACCTATTTCTCGGCAGCCACCTGCCGCCTTTTTACGGAGAGCAAAAGCCCTACCTGCCGTCGCGCGCTGGGATTCGACAAGCCCGAAACGGACACCGCCAAGGTATCGCCCTGCGGCGAACTGGCGCCGCCCTCCGTCTATGGACATACCGGATATACCGGCACCTGCTTCTGGATTGACCCGGACAACAGGCTGATATTCATCTTCCTGAGTAACCGCGTCCACCCTTCGAGAGCCAATAACAAACTCTCGTCGCTCAACATACGCCGACGCATCCAAAACTGCCTCTACCGCTCGCTTGTGAAATAAAGATGCCAAAGACGGGACTCCGAAACGCCACGCCTCCGGTTGCACGGTTTACAGCCTTTAGTATATCTTCTTGAACAGGATGATATGACCGATAAATCCGACTATAATAAGCCCCAATCCGGCCAGCAAAATCTCGTTAGTCACTTTGCTCATTAAAGCGGGAACAATCAGAACAGCCGCTCCGACAAGAAGAATAAACACGCCTAAATACTTTAATACACTCATTTGTTGATATTTTTTTTCGTTCTGTTAATTTTTCTGCGTACAAATAACGGAATAATATATCAATCTCAAAAATTTTTTTGCAAAAAAATGAGTGGCCAATCCAAATTTAACTTGTATATTTGTATTTTGATAGGATATGAACCAATGGTATTACGAATACTTTACTTGATATATTACTGGCTGATAGCCATGCCGTTATTTATCGTTTGCACGATCCTTACGGCGCTGATTGTGATGATTGGATGCACCTTGGGCGGGCGAAAATTTTTTTCGTTTTATCCCGGAATGATCTGGTCGAGAATTACCTGCTATATCACCCTCTGCCCGGTGAAAGTCCGCGGAAGGGAACATCTGCGCCGCGGACAGTCGTATGTCTTTGCGGCCAACCACCAGGGCGCCTTCGATATTTTCCTGCTCTATGGTTTCCTGGGCGTTCCGGTGAAATGGATGATGAAGATCGGTATCTATAAAATCCCCTTTGTGGGTTGGGCATGTCGCTCGGCAGGGTTTATCTTTGTGGACAACTCATCGCCCCGCGCCGCCCTGAAGAGCATCAAGGATGCCGAACGCCGACTGAAAGACGGCGCGTCGCTGGCGGTCTTTCCCGAAGGATCGCGGTCGCCCGACGGCCGGATGAAACAGTTTCGCAAAGGCGCCTTCCAGATAGCACGGAATTTAAAACTGCCCATCGTGCCGGTTTCCATCAATGGATCCTTCCATGCCTTGCCCACCGGCAGTATCACCGTCCATCCACACCGGCTGGAGGTGGTGATCCATCCGCCCCTGACGGTCGAAAATGACCATCCTGTTGATCTGCAAACGCTCTCCGACCGGACATGGGAAGTGATTGGGGCGGAAGTGGTTGGCAATTAATAATGAACAATTTAGAGGATTTTTGCCCCTTAAATTATTTCCAAAATCCCGTATTCGGCAGCATTTGCAAAAAGGGCGATGTTTTCTTTTTGGGATAAGAGCATTTGTTCGATGAATTGCCTGCTTTGATTGCCTGTTCGCAGCAAAACGACTTTTGGTGGAAAGCCTTTCGTTGCGGAGAGATGCATAAAATCATCGTCGTTAGTAACGATAATCATTCCTTCCTGCAGCGCAAAATTCCATATTTCCGTGTCTTTGGCGGGAACGGTCAAGCCAATATCATCCACATGCCGGCAGTCGTCAAAAACTTTTCGCAATGCTCCGACCGACCGCCAGGAGATGTTGGCGTCAAGCAATAGCCGGAGTTGCATAGGAGGGCAGGATTTTGATAAACGATTCTCTGTCGGCGGCAAATAACAGCGCTGCACGTATGTGTTCTTCCTGCAAAAGCGGGTAATCGTCGAGAATCTCCTGATGTGTCATTCCAGAAGCAAGCCATTGCAAAATGTCTGTTACGGCAATTCTTGTGCCTTTTACACAGGGCTTTCCAAACCTGACGGTTGGATTGATCGTAATGTAAGAAGATGTAGGATTCATAACTACTTAATTTGTTTCCGCCACAAAGATACGCACAGTTTTTGATATTTCAATGAACAATGAATAATTAATAATTAACGCAGATTCAACTTGCAAATGCAACTTTATTGATTAAAAGAAAGAACCTGTTTTTTGGCGTGTCAAAGTTAAGCAATTTTCTTGGTCTGCGATTGATTTTGTGCTGAAAGAGTAAAATATTTTCGTTGCTCACGTCCTTAAATTGTTGTTTTTTAGGGATGTATTGCCTTATCAATCCGTTTGTATATTCATTAAGTCC
>JAISUI010000037.1 GCA_031272155.1 Tannerella sp.
CAAACAGTTGATTACGGCGCCGTATTGGATGCCAAATTTGGCGCCGTAGGGACTGAGTCGAGAAAAGCGGCGGAAGAAAAGGCTATGGCTTTTTATACGGGTCAGATTATTGAGCGGGCCAGGAAAGAGGCGAAGATGACGCAATCGCGCCTCGCAGAGAAGATTGGCAGCAGCAAGTCGTATATCTCAAGGGTTGAAACGGGTAGAACAGAGCCTAAGGTTTCAACTTTCTACCGCATCGCGTCGGCTTTAGGGCGAAATGTTGAATTGACGGCGGCGGGGTGAACAATAGTTTGTTTGCTGTGATTTGGAACACGGATTTCGCCAATTACCCGGATTTTTGTTGGTACTAAATGGGAATATTCTGATATTTAGATTGCTTCGTGGTTCGCAATGACGGACTGCGTCCGTTTGGGGAAATACTGAACGCGAAGGCAGGAAGGCAGGAAGACGCGAAGATTTTTCGGGATTTTTTTCGCGTCCATGTTGATTTTTGTTATTATATTTTTGACACGCGGTTTTTCTGCCCGATGCTTCAAAAAGAAGTCTGATGGGAGGCGCGGGCAATGGTATCTCTATTACGGTTGCGCCGATTCATACGTCGGAACGGCGGTAAGCGTAGATAAATAAATAATTAACATATCGTATTGTTTGGGTAGCTGAAATTTATTTCATATCTTTGCAGTCAGTTATTTTTTCTTTGCAGTCAGTTATTTTTAATAAACAAACGAATATGAACAAAATTATTTTCAAATTATTTACGGTTGCCGTTTTGATTGCAGCCACAATTTCGTGCGCCCGGCAACCGGCGACACCGTTATCTCTTTTCAGCGCCCCGCCTGCCGACATCGAAACCGGCTGGTTCAGTCCAGAAAACCCGACCGGCGAAAAAGGCAAGGGCGGCTTGCTCAACAAAGGCGCTAAGGGAAATGCTTTTTTTATCATCCCGCCGGGTGAAACACAGACGCTTTTCGACGTTAAAGGCGCCGGCATTATCCAAAAGATGTGGTTTAGCGGCAGCATTGCCCAAAATCCCAAGCAACGGCGCGCGGTGCGCATAGATATGTATTGGGACGGCGCAACAAAGCCAGCAGTATCGGCTCCGATAGCAGATTTCTTCGGGTTGGCGCACGGACTTACCGCCCGCTATGACAATGTACTGTTTTCCAGTCCCGAAGGACGCTCATTCAATTTCACCATCCCGATGCCGTTCCGCCAATCGGGACTTGTAACCGTAACCAACGAATCAACCGATGAAGTATGGCTTTGGTACGATATTAATTTTCTAAAAATGAATAAAGTGCCGGATGATGCCATGTATTTTCATGCCTATTGGAACCGCAACCTGAAAACCACGCTCGGCGAAGACTATGAAATCCTGCCACGCGTGGACGGCACAGGGCGCTATCTGGGGGCAAACATCGGTGTGATTGGCGGCGACTCGCTTTATCTCGGCACCTGGTTTGGCGAAGGCGAGGTGAAAGCCTATCTTGACGGCGACACCAACCATCCGTCGCTCATGGGCACCGGTACCGAAGACTACATCGGAAGTGGCTGGGGACAAGGTGAATACGCCTGCCGTAATTTCGGCTCGTTAGTGGCAAAATCGCAATTCGACATTTACGCCTTCTATCGTTACCACATCGCCGACCCGGTGTATTTCCACCGCGACTGCCGCGTAACCATCCAGCAGATGGGAAATACAAATACGTCAAGAGTGAAAGATATGATTGCAAAAGGTGCAGCCGTAAAGCCATTACTATGGAACGATACTTCAAAGAAACCGACGCAGCCTGTCCGCCTGCTCGACGATGAAGAAGCGGCAAAGCACTTTATGTCGGACGACATGCACGACACGAGCGTAAACTACTACCGCAGCGACGACGTTTGCGCCACAGCATACTTTTACCTCGACCGTCCTGATAGCAATCTCCCGCCGCTTCCGCCTGTCGAATTGCGACTGAAAGATTTGAAAGAGAAGGTTTGGGATAAATTAAAGTAAAAATTATTCCCTCTTCTCCATTGTCGGTTTTCAATTTATTTGTATCTTTGTCCCGCGAATTGATAAAAAAAGATTGGAGATAAATTCATGAGCGAAGAAGAAATGAATATTGCGAGTGATGAATATTCGTCAAAGAATATTCAGGTGTTGGAAGGTTTGGAGGCGGTACGCAAACGCCCGGCCATGTATATTGGCGATACCAGCGAAAAAGGACTTCACCATCTGGTGTATGAAGTAGTGGATAACTCGATTGACGAGGCGCTGGCTGGATATTGTTCTAATATAGAAGTGTATATTAATGAAGATAATTCCATCATGGTGGTGGACGACGGACGGGGCATTCCGGTGGACTATCACGAAAAGGAAGGCAAATCAGCCTTAGAAGTTGTACTCACGGTTCTACATGCAGGTGGTAAGTTCGACAAAGGCACATACAAGGTATCGGGCGGTTTGCATGGCGTCGGCGTTTCGTGCGTCAATGCCTTATCGTCTTACCTGAAGGCTGAAGTGCGCCGCAACGGGATAGTCTATCAGCAGGAATATTCGCTTGGCAAACCGCTCCACGACGTCAAGGAAATCGGAACAAGCGACAGCACAGGCACAACAATCATCTTTAAGCCCGACACTTCGATTTTCACCGTTACGGAATACAAGTATGAAATCCTTGCCAACCGACTGCGTGAACTAGCATTCCTGAATGCCGGCATCCGCCTGACCCTGACCGACAAACGGGAGAAAAAAGAAGATGGCACCTGTAAATCGGAACTTTTTTATTCCAAAGAGGGATTAAAAGAATTTGTGCGTTATGTTGACCGCACAAAAGAATCTCTTATTCAGGATGTTATCCATATCTCTGCAGAAAAACAGGGCATTCCGGTCGAAGTCGCCATGACCTATAATACATCTTACAACGAAAGTGTATTTTCATACGTTAATGATATACACACCATCGAAGGAGGTACGCACTTGGCCGGTTTCCGGCGCGGACTGACACGGACGCTGAAAAAATACGCCGAAGATGCCAAACTGCTCGAAAAAGCAAAAGTAGAAATTTTGGGCGACGACTTCCGCGAAGGACTGACTGCCATCATTTCGATCAAAGTAGCAGAGCCTCAATTTGAAGGACAAACCAAGACAAAACTTGGAAACAACGAGGTAATGGGCGCTGTGGATACAGCCGTTGGCGAAGCGCTGGGCTACTATCTCGAAGAACATCCTAAAGAGGCCAAAGTCATTGTGGACAAGGTGATACTGGCAGCTACGGCTCGCCAGGCCGCACGGAAAGCCCGCGAACTCGTACAGCGCAAATCGCCGATGACAGGCGGTGGACTGCCCGGAAAATTAGCTGACTGCTCGTCGAAAGATGCTGCCGAATGTGAACTTTTCCTCGTCGAGGGCGACTCGGCAGGCGGAACGGCCAAACAGGGACGAGACCGTATGTTTCAGGCTATCCTGCCCCTGCGCGGTAAAATCCTCAACGTCGAAAAAGCGATGGATCACAAGATTTTTGAAAGCGATGAGATACAGAATATCTTCCGCGCTACAGGCGTGACCATCGGAACGGAAGAAGATACGAAAGAACTCAATATGAGCAAACTGCGTTACCATAAGATCGTCATAATGACCGATGCCGATGTGGACGGAAGCCATATCGCCACCCTTATCCTGACCTTCTTCTTCCGCCGGATGCGCGGACTGATAGAAAACGGATATGTCTATCTCGCCACGCCGCCACTCTACCTCTGCAAGAAAGGAAAAGTGGAGGAATACTGCTGGACCGATCAGCAACGGCAGGCGTTTATTGATAAATATGGCGGAGGAAATGAAAACCAGATCCATACGCAACGCTATAAAGGTCTGGGCGAAATGAATGATCATCAGTTGTGGGAAACAACGATGAATCCCGCCAACCGCACGCTCAAACAAATCACCATTGAAAATGCGATGGAAGCCGATTCGATTTTTGCCATGCTGATGGGTGAAGACGTCGGACCGCGTCGCGAATTTATTGAAGAAAATGCGACGTATGCCAACATAGATGCCTAATTTTTATCACTTGTTCAATGGCTACTGATTTGCTTCCGCCCATATTGCGTGCACTCTATCGGCAAACGAATGAATATGTGCCTGCCGATGACCCTGACCGTCCGCCGCGGATAGGAATTTCCGCTAATCGGAAGGATGCGCAGTCATGCCTCTCCGACATGTACGTCCGGTCAGTAACGCTGGCAGGCGGTGCGCCAGTCATCGTTCCGGTCACGACTGATGTACGGGCTTTGACTGCCGTGGTGGAAACTTTAGACGGATTGCTGCTGTCCGGAGGTGGCGATATAGACCCGCAATTCTCAGGAAAAGAGTATATTCCGGGCTTGGAAGACGTGGACGCATTTCGCGATTCATACGATTTTATCCTGTTGCGACTGGCTTATGAACGACAAATTCCCATCTTCGGTATCTGTCGCGGTCATCAGCTGATGAATGTCGCTTTTAACGGCACTCTGTATCAGGACATCCATACGGCATGTCCAAACGCCCTGCAACATACTATGTCCGAACAGGACGAAACTGCCACACATGCAGTTACCATAGCCAACATACCGTCTAAACTGAACGCCCTGTTTTCCGGAAAGAAAACCCTGCAAGTCAATTCTCTGCATCACCAGGCCGTGAAAAGCCTTGCAACCGAATGGATCATCACGGCTTCGGCGCCCGATGGCATCATCGAAGCAATAGAACATCCTGAATATCCGCATTTTAGCGTACAGTGGCATCCTGAACGAATGGCTGCTAACGGCAATGAAGAAATGCTGCCCCTGTTCCGGTTTCATGTTCGACAGGCGCAAACGTTCGCTACCGCCCGAAAATATCATGACAGCATCTTAACAGTTGATTCACATACAGATACACCTATGTTATTTTCCGAAACATTCGATTTCGGGAAAAAGAGTGAAAGCAAAGTAAGCCTGCCGCTGATGGAAGAAGGACGCACAGACGTTGCTTTTCTTGCCGCCTACATCCCGCAGGGGGAATGTGACGAATCGTCTTCGAAAGCGGCCACGGCCTATATCACAGACCGGCTGGAACAAATCCTGCGACTGGAAACGGCTTATCCTCAGCGCATGGGCATTGCCCGCACACCCGATGATTGTCTTCGCCTGAAACACGAAGGCAAGAAGGCTATCATTCCCGCCATTGAAAACGGTTATGCTATCGGGAAAAATCCGGCTTTGGTAAAGACATTTAAAGATATGGGGGTTGCCTATATTACACTTTGTCACAATGGCGACAATGACATCTGCGATTCGGCGGCAGGCAACGAACGATGGGGCGGTTTGAGCGCCTTTGGAAAAGAAGTGGTTGCCGAAATGAACCGGCTGGGCATCATGGTGGACATCTCGCACGCCGCGGAAAGCACTTTTTATGACACATTGAAATATAGCGCCCTGCCAATCATCGCTTCCCACTCGTCCGTACGGACGCTGGCCGATCATCGCCGCAACCTGACCGACGAGCAAATGAAAGCCTTAGCCGCCGCAGGAGGGGTCATGCAAATATGCCTGTATAAAGAATTTATCAATAATATTCCGGACGAAGCCTCACTGAGCGACGCCATCCGCCATATCCTGTATGCAATTGACCTGATGGGCATTGACCATGTCGGCATCGGATCTGATTTCGACGGCGACGGTGAACTGATCGGCTGCCGGGCGACCAACGAACTGATGCAAATCACAATGCGACTGATCGAAGCCGGTCTGGACAGGGCAAGTATCGAAAAGATATGGGGCGGCAACCTGTTTCGCGTCATGCGGAAAGTGCAGGCAGTCACTTTAAAATAAAACAAAATGAACAGAATCGTTTATCTATTTACAGGATGTTTATTCCTGTTCTGCTGCGGACAGAAAACGGCGACGGAAACGACTACGACAACCGCATTCGTCACGAAAGAAAAACCGTCCTCCACACCCTCATTCGACGCCGACAGCGCCTATTCGTATATTGAACGGCAAGTGCTTTTCGGGCCTCGCGTACCGAACTCGCAGGCACACAAGTCATGTGCTGCCTATCTGGTTTCGGAACTGACCCGCCACGGCGCCCGAATTTATGTGCAGGAAGCCATGCTAAAGGCTTATAATCAAACGAATCTGCAGGCAAGCAACATCATTGGCGCCTTCTATCCGGAAAAGACGCAACGTGTGTTGCTCTTCGCCCACTGGGATACTCGCCCGTATGCCGACCAGGATACAAAAGACAATCATTATAAGCCCATTGACGGAGCTGATGATGGCGCAAGTGGCGTAGGCGTTTTGCTCGAGATCGCCCGACATCTTGGAACACTCGCACCCGAAAAAGGTATTGACATCATCTTTTTTGACGCCGAAGACTACGGAACGCCTGATTTTGCAACCGATTATTCACCGGACTCATGGTGTCTCGGCGCACAGTTCTGGGCGAAAAACCCGCACGTCCCAAATTACCGGGCGGACTATGGTATTTTATTGGATATGGTAGGCGCTAAAGGCGCTACTTTTTATAAGGAAAGCACTTCAGTCTATCGCGCAGCGCCGATAGTTGAAAAAGTATGGAACGCTGCCCGCAACTTGGGTTATGGCCGCTATTTCATCAACGCCAACGGCGGTGGAGTCACCGATGATCATCAGTACGTTATCCGGGAACGGGGCATCCCGTGCATTGACATCATCCATCTAAATCCCGACACAAAGCATGGCTTCGGTAATCATTGGCACACGCTCGGAGATGCTATGGATATCATTGACCGCGAAACGCTAAAAGCAGTCGGACAAACATTACTGGAAGTGATTTATAAAAAGTAAATATATGACAATCAACGAAGTACAAGACCAACTTATTGACGAATTTTCATCTTTCGACGACTGGATGGACAAGTATGCCCTGCTGATTGAGAAAGGCAACTCACTGCCTCCCTTAGACGAAAAAGACAAGAAAGAAAACAACCTGATAGAAGGTTGTCAGAGTCGCGTCTGGCTGTGCGCCGAATACGCCGGCGGTCTAATCTATTACCGTGGCGAAAGCGACGCCGTGATCGTCAAAGGGATTGTTTCGATGCTCTTAGACGTGCTTTCCGGTCACACTCCGCAAGAAATTCTCGACGCCGATCTCTATTTCATTGAACGCATCGGCCTGCGCGAACACCTCTCCCCCACCCGATCCAACGGCCTTGTTGCCATGTTGAAACAAATGCGGATGTATGCGCTGGCTTTCAAAACGCAAATGGAGGAAGAATCACTATAAAACCGATCTGGCAAATTCAACTCGCCAAAGCAACCGGAACTCCGAACGGAGTTCAAAAAAAATTACTATCTTTGCACCGATTTAAAATAGAATCATTTGTTGCGTAAAACAAATAATTTTTGACGAATATCAAATTATGGACTATTCTTTCCTGGATTTTCTGACATTTGTCGGGGCGTTAGGTATGTTTCTTTACGGTATGAAGACGATGAGCGAAGGTCTTCAGAAAGTGGCGGGTAACAGGTTACGGGCGATCCTGGCGGCCATGACGACTCATCGCCTTACGGGCGTATTGACCGGGTTCCTGATAACAGCCCTGATACAGTCGTCGAGCGCTACGACAGTGATTGTCGTCAGTTTTGTCAATGCCGGCTTGCTCTCGTTAGCCCAGTCCATCAGCGTCATCATGGGCGCCAATGTAGGAACCACTATCACGGCATGGATCATCTCGCTTTTTGGTTTTAAGGTGGATATCAGCACATTCTCGCTGCCGCTGATAGGCGTAGCCATCCCGATGCTATTTGCCAAAAAGAGCAGTTACAAATCATTCGGCGAATTTTTGATGGGTTTTGCTTTGCTGTTTCTCGGATTGTCCTACCTGAAATCGTCCGTTCCCGACTTGCAAAACAATCCGGAAGTGCTCTCATTTATACGCAATTACACTTCCATGGGATATGGTTCCATTCTCCTGTTTCTTTTCATCGGCACGGTGCTGACAGTGATTGTCCAGTCGTCGAGTGCAACAGTGGCTATTACACTGATTATGTGTACACAGGGATGGCTCCCGTTTGAAATGGCGGCGGCGATGGTGCTTGGTGAGAACATTGGCACAACGATCACGGCCAACCTTGCCGCCCTCTCAGCGAATGTATCGGCCAAACGGGCTGCCATTGCGCATCTGATGTTCAATTTGTTTGGCGTAGTCTGGTGCATGATTTTCTTCTACCCCTTCTTGAGAGTAGTGGGATGGGTAATTCTGCACATCGGGCCGGGTGATCCCCATGAACTGGAGCATTTCCTCAGCACGCTGGATGCACACACTGTTTCGCAGATAACGTCCGGACAGGAATTAAACGACCCGCACCTGCTGGCCTTGCGCAACCAGTTGATATCTTTGCAATTATCCGTATCTTACGGACTTTCATTGTTTCATACCATGTTCAATGTGACCAATATCTGTATCATGATTTGGTTTGTCAAGTGGTATGTCCGGATATGTTCGGCGATCGTCAAATCGCCAAAAAAATCAGAAGAAGAATTTCAACTCAAATATATTTCGGGTGGCCTTCTTTCCACGTCGGAACTGTCATTGATGCAGGCGCGGAAGGAAATTGCCGTTTTTGGCGAACGCGCTTCACGGATGCTGGACATGGCACGAACGCTTTTCTATGAACAAAACGAGGATGATTTCATCAAAACGTATCAGCGAATAGATAAATACGAGCAAATCAGCGACCGTATGGAAGTAGAAATCGCCGACTATCTCACGCGGGTGCTGGAAGGCCGCTTGAGTTCGGAAGGGAAAAACGATGTCCGCGTTATGTTGCGGGTTGTGACTGAAATAGAGAGCATTGCCGATTCGTGCCACAATCTGGCGCGCAACATCAAACGGCGAAATGAAGCCAAATCGGTCTTTACGGGCGAGCAAAACCATAGCATTGACCACATGTTTGAATTGACTGAAAAGGCGCTTGTCCACATGAACTGGGTATTGAAGAAGCAAACACCGACTGCGCGTGAAGATATCGTCGTTTCCTATAATCTGGAAAACGAAATTAACCTGTATCGCAATATGCTAAAAAACAGAAATATAGAAAATATAGACAGCAAACTCTATAAATATTCGGATGCGGTTTATTACATGGATATTGTTTCCGAATGTGAAAAACTGGGAGATTATGTGCTGAACGTAATGCAGGCGGTAGTAGAAAAGAAATTTTAGTACAATAAATATATTTAATATGGCAAAATACAGCAAATTACAAGTGTTGGAAACAATTACACGGACAGGTATGGTTCCCATTTATTACCATCCGGATGTTGAAACGGCGCAAAAAATCATGAAAGCCTGCTATGACGGCGGTGTGCGCGCGATTGAGTTTACAAACCGTGGCGATTTCGCCCAGGAAGTCTATGGCGAATTGATGAAATTCGCGCTTTCCGAATGTCCGGGCATGATACTGGGCATCGGTTCGCTGGTGGATGCCGGCGCGGCGTCGCTCTATTTGCAGATGGGCGCAAACTTCGTTGTCAGTCCTTTGTTCAATCCCGATATTGCGAAAGTATGCAACCGTCGCTTAGTGCCTTACGTGCCGGGTTGCGGCTCCGTATCCGAGATCGGTTTTGCGCAGGAAGCCGGATGTGATGTATGTAAAATTTTTCCGGCGGGCAGTATGGGCGGCCCCGCATTTGTTAAGGACATTAAGGCGCCGATGCCGTGGACGATGATCATGGCCACAGGCGCGGTCGAACCAACGGAAGAAAACCTTTCGGCGTGGTTCAAAGCAGGTGTGACATGCGTTGGGATAGGTTCCAAACTGTTCCCCAAGAAAACCGTTGAATCCGGCGATTGGCAAACCATCACCACCCTGTGTAAAAACGCACTTTCCTATATACAAAACAACAAATAATACCGATTTGCCATGAAATCTTATCTAGACGCAGATTTTTTACTCCATACGGATACGGCGCGCGAACTTTACCGCAAACATGCGGAGAAATTGCCGATCATTGATTATCATTGTCATTTGGACCCGAAGATGATTGCCCGCAATCATCAATTTGCCGACCTGACGGAAATATGGCTGGGCGGCGACCATTACAAATGGCGTGCAATGCGTGCCAACGGCGTGCCCGAAGAATATATCACCGGTAATCGCACGCCTTATGAGAAATTTGAAAAATGGGCTGAAACATTGCCTTATACGATGCGTAATCCGCTGTATCACTGGACGCATTTGGAATTGTACCGTATTTTTGGCATCCGCGAGCCTTTGAAACTGTCCAACGCCCGCAACGTTTATGAAGAATGTACGGCCAAATTGCAGACACCCGAATACCGTCCGCAGGCCATCATGAAACGGATGCGCGTCGAAACGGTCGCTACCACCGACGATCCGGTGGATTCGCTTGAATATCACCGCGAAATAAGAGAAAGCGGCTTCTCCGTCAAGGTGTTGCCTGCATGGAGGCCTGATAAGGCGACGGCTATTGAAAACCCGCAGACCTATAATGGCTACATTGAAAAATTGGAAGCCGCTTCGGGAATTACCATCCTTACCTGCACGGATTTGTTGGACGCCCTGCAGTCGCGCCATGATTTCTTTGAACATGAAGGCTGCACGCTGTCCGACCATGGCATGAGCACCTTTTATGCCGAGCCTTACACCGACCGCGAAATCAGCGCCATCTTTCAGAATGTCCGCGCCGGCCGAACGCCGTCGCCCGAAGAGGTGGACAAGTTCCGTTCGGCGTTGCTTTACGAACTGGCCGCTATGGACTACCGATCCGGCTGGGTGCAGCAGTTTCATATCGGCGTTGTCCGCAACAATAATACGCGCATGTTCCGCTCCGTAGGCCCTGATACGGGCTTTGACTCCATTGATGATCGCACGATCGCCGTTCCAATGAACCGTTTCTTTGACCGTCTCGACCTTGAAGGCAAATTAGCCAAAACGATCGTCTATAACCTTAATCCGCGAGACAATGAGCTAATAATTACTAATTTATATAATTTCAACGACGGATCCTCACCCGGCAAAATGCAGTACGGAGCCGCCTGGTGGTTTCTCGACCAACTCACTGGTATAGAGAATCAAATCCATGCATTATCCGCATTGGGATTGCTCAGCCGTTTTGTCGGTATGCTGACCGATTCGCGCAGTTTCCTGTCCTATCCTCGCCACGAATATTTCCGCCGTATCCTCTGCAATATACTTGGCAACGATGTGGAAAAAGGGTTATTGCCCGCTACGGAAATCTCATTCATCAGCCAGATGGCGGAAGACATCTGCTATTATAACGCGAAGCGATATTTCGGTTGGTAAATCATTTTACCCGCACCGCTTTAATCGGATTTAGCCCTGTTTCCCATTGATTTACGCGCTTGCCGTTGGCGTCGAACTCATAGAAATCGCCTGTGTTCACGTAGTCGCTCGATGAGATAAAGACGTGTGCCGTCGTCGGGTCGGCATTGATTTTGTACGGGTTTGCCGGTTCGGAGCCTGCTTCTATGAAATTGGTGGACAGCACTTTTTCCTGTTTGGTGTCGAAGGAGATAAAGGCGATAGTCGGGTTCCAGTTCTCGTCATACTGCGACGAAATGATATAGATAATGTCGCCGACAGACGCCATTTCGCTGGCGATAACGCCCTCGATAACAGTGAGATTGTCATTGCTGTCAATCCGCTGGAAACTCGCCGGCACATCCATATAGTTGCCCATCGAAGCGACATAAACATCGCCGTC
>JAISUI010000055.1 GCA_031272155.1 Tannerella sp.
ACCCTGCACATCCCCGCCGTAACCCCGCGTAAAGGCGGCAAAGTCTATATGCTCGGCTACAAAAAGTCCCTCAAATGGACGGCAGACGGCGATGGCATAAACATTACAATCCCTGCAAAACTTGCCGCCAACCTCCCCTGCGAATATGCTTGGGGGTTTGAGATTGAGATCGGTAGTGATTACGGATAAATTATAACCGGCGTTTTTTTACCTGAAGTAAAAATATCTTATTTTTTGTAAATGCGTTTCTTTTCTCAATGATTTTGCT
Organism: Tannerella sp.; assembly: GCA_031272155.1. GTDB lineage: Bacteria > Bacteroidota > Bacteroidia > Bacteroidales > Tannerellaceae > Tannerella. Next base: position 269 of record JAISUI010000055.1, read on the forward strand.
TTCCTTTGCAGAATATTTTTAAACACCGAAACTTTGAATTTAATCATTGAACAGGGAAATACGACAGCCAAAATAGCGATATTTGACCGGTGGGATATGGTAAACATGCTTGTTTACAAAGAGTTTGATGTTCGTAAAGCGGAAGCGTTATTCAAGCAATATCCGCTTATCAACGGAATCTATTCCACGGTGAAAGCCCCGGACTGCCAATTGATGGACAGCCTGAAAAAACAGTTGGAGTATTTTCTTATGTTGGATAGCCATACGGCATTACCGTTACGCATCTGTTATGAGACGCCCCAAACGTTGGGCAGCGATCGGATTGCAGCTGCGACAGGCGCCAATTATCTGCGTCCGGGACGTAACGTGCTGGTGATTGATGCAGGAACGGCCATTACGTATGAAGTTATTGAGGCGACAGGCGTCTATATCGGCGGGAACATCTCCCCCGGCATGGAAACTCGCTTCAAGGCGTTGCATCAGTTTACAGACAAACTGCCCTGCGTAGAAGTTTGCGACAACGTTCCCCTGTGGGGGACAAGTACGGAAACAGCGATTTTGGCCGGCGTTGTAAATGGAATGGTTTATGAAATGGATGGCTATATTGATGAGATGCAAAAAAAGTATTCGGATGTTTTTGTTTTTTTAACGGGCGGCCATTCATTTTATTTTGAAAGACGGCTAAAAAACACCATCTTTGCAGACGCTAATTTAGTGATGGTTGGATTAAATAGAATATTAGAGTATAATGTTGAAAAGCAATAAAATAAAGATCGTATTGGGCGTATTTCTGCTTGTTCAGATATCGTTGAGTGCACAGAATAATACAAATTCACCCTATACCCGGTACGGATTTGGGGACTTGGGCGACCGCTCTTTCGGGGCAGGGCGCTCAATGGGTGGTATCGGCTACGGGTTGCGTTCATCAAGACAGATCAATCCGATGAATCCGGCATCCTATTCAAGTATGGACTCATTGACGTTCATGTTTGATGCAGGTGCGTCATTCCATTTTTCATGGTATAATGACGGGACAAACAACCAGCGGAACATCAACGGGAATCTGGAATATTTCGCAATGCAATTTCCTGTCTGGCGCAAGATGAGGCTGGCGATGAGCGCCGGGATTCTGCCCTTTTCGCATGTAGGCTATCATTATGGCACGGTGGATGACAATAATTTGGTGGTTGAGATATTCAAGGGCACGGGCGGTTTGAGTGAAGTCTATGCCGGAATTTCCGTAGAGTTATGGCCTAAACGTCTGGCAGTTGGCGTCAATGTAGGATATTTATTCGGAGAGGTTTCCCATACTTCGCAAACGACGATGTCGGGCGACGCGAACAATCCGGAAGCCTACGATCTCTATACACGAAAACTCGTGAATGTACATAACCTGAAGTATGATTTTGGCGTACAATATATACATCCGTTGAGCAAAACGGAACGGCTTACGTTCGGATTGGCCTATTCGCCCAAACTGAATTTGCGGACAAAATCGCTTGATCAGATTTCGCGCGACAGCTATTATTACACGCTTATCCAGTCGGATACGCTTGTAAACAATGGGTTTAACACCCCGGATTCGTATGGATTCGGTCTTTCCTATACAAAAGATTTTGTTACGATATTGGCAGCCGATGTTTCGTTTCAGCGCTGGTCGGATGCAAAATTCTATAACCGGGACGGAGAATTTAACGACCGGTTGCGGATTGGCGCAGGCGCCGAATATATTCCGAACAATTTCAACCGGTTATACCTTAATCGAGTTCGCTATCGTGCAGGCGCTCATTATACGAGCTCCTACCTTCAGGTCAATGGCGCAGGCTATGACGAATACGGAGTTACGCTCGGCGCCGGGTTTCCGATGGTGGACAATCGTTCATTTATCAATGCGTCATTTGATTATGTGAAAATTGTACCGGGAAGTAAAACAATGATCAACGAACAATATTTTCGTTTTACACTCAGTTATACATTTAATGAACTGTGGTTCTTTAAACGAAAAATGGATTAAACAGTCAAAGAAATAAAGAAGGATATAAACTTTAAAAATGATTACAGATATGAAGGTTAAAAGATTTTTATTAGGTGCTATTCTTATGGCGACAGTGTCAACTGTTAGTGCACAAAAAGGAGTAGATAACGGAACTCCTTACGGCGCGGGTGAAGACAGTATCCGCTGCCTGACAAACATCAGTTTATTTATACCTTATGCAAAGGTAAATAACTTCAAGGATGCCTACCCGTTCTGGAAAATTGCGTATGACGAATGTCCGGGGGCAACCAAGGACTTATACCTGTATGGTGTACGTATCGTAAACTGGCAGATTTCACAGGAAACCGACGCGGCCAAGCGTGAAAGCCTGATCAATGATCTGATGACCGTTTACGATAAGCGAGTGAAGTACTTTGGGGACGACAAGAAATACGGCAAAGACTGGATCGTAGCCCGTAAGGCGCAGGATTACATCGGTTTAAAAGGCGAAGATGCCGATGCTACACTTCTCTACGGCTGGTTGAGTGAAATAGTCAATGAATTTGGCGACAGGACAGAAGCGCTCGGCGTATCTCTTTATATGTTTGCATCTTACAAACTCCTGCAGCAGGATATGGATAAATATAAAGCGCAATACGTACAGGACTTTCTGAAAAGTTCTGCTATTTTTGATACTCAAATAGCAGAGGCCAAGGCGAATAACAACGAAAAAGAAGCGGCAAATATAGAAGAATACAAAACAGGTATTGAGAAAGGATTTGCCAGCAGTGGCGCCGCCGATTGCGAAACGCTGGAAAGTATTTACAAGACGAAAATTGAAGATAATAAAGACAATATCGCATTCCTGAAAGAAACCATTACCCTGTTAAGAAGGGTGGGCTGTCAGGAAAACGAATCGTATTTCGCCGCATCGGAATACGCTCACAAAATTGAGCCGACGTCGGAATCGGCGCTCGGAATGGGTAAGCAAGCGCTGAAGAAAAACGACTATGCAATGGCTGAAAAATACCTGCTTGAAGCCGCTTCAATGGCTACGGAAGACGACGTAAAAGGAGATATTTACTTTTCGATCGCTGTGATTTCGTATGAACAAAACAGTTATTCCAAGTCACGGGACTATTGCCGTAAAGCGCTGGAAGTCAATCCTAACTCAGGAAAACCCTATCTTTTGATAGGCAACATGTATGCGAAGACAGCCGGCAGCGTTTATCCCAATGACCCTGAATTGAGGAAATGCGTTTACTATGCAGCAGTGGACAAATTTGAGAGTGCGCGGCGAGTGGATCCTTCCTGCGCTGAAGAAGCTACCAAACTGATAAATACTTATCGAGGTTACTTCCCTACAACGGAAGAAATTTTCATGAACCCGAATATAACAAAGGGAGAGGCCATCCTCATCGGCGGCTGGATTGGTGAACGTACAATCGTAAGATAACATTCAGGTAGCGCGTATGTTCCTCATAAAGAACGAACAGGACATAGCAATCTTCTTTAAGGCGATTGCTATGTCGCTTTTTATGACCATCTCATGCCATTCCGAGAAAAAGGAACTGGTTGAAGTCGTGTTCGACCGCGAACATACACCGACCATGAAGGCGACCGACGTGTCCACACTGATCTCCGATTCGGGATTGGTGCGCTATAAAATGGTTACAAGCGAATGGCTCTATTATGAAGAAGCGAGCGATCCGTACTGGTACTTCCCCGAAAAAGTGCATGTCGAAAAATTCGACACCCTGTTTCGCATCGAAGCAAGCATTGACGCCGATACAGCCTATTATTTTACCAAAAGGAGAGTATGGAAATTAGTCGGCAATGTGGATGTGGAAAATATGGAAGGCGAACGGTTTGAAACATCATTGCTTTATTGGGACCAGAATACGGAAAAAATTTACTCGGATCAATTTATCCGCATCACCAAAGGCGATTTTGTGAATACCGGCATCGGTTTTGAGTCTAACCAGACGCTTACACGCTGGCAAATCTATCAAGCCGGCGCCATCATTCCCGTCCGTGAAAAGACCGGACAGGATACGATAAACATAACGAAAGACACGATAATTGCAGAAAATCCGCCTCCGGAATAAAAAAATAATGCAGAAATAGTACGTCAATTCCTTTTTTTTGTACCTTTGTGCGCTCAAACAAGAAAAATATAAAACAGATTATAAATGGCTACATTAGAAAAAATCAGAAAACATGGAGGATTACTGGTAGTCCTCATAGGTTTAGCATTAGTAGGGTTCATCGTACAGGATGGACTTAATTCGGCGTCTTCTTATTTCAGACCTTCACAGGATGAAGTTGCCAATGTGGACGGCAGCGTTATTCATTACAACGAATATCTGGAACGGATTGAGGAGATGGGCAATGTGTATAAGATGCAGTACGGCACAAACACGCTGACGGATGAGCAGAATACACAGGTTCGCCAATCGGTTTACAATTCGATGGTGCAGGAAATCGTGCTGAATGAGACTTTGGGTAAAATAGGCATGGAAGTGACGCCGGAAGAATTGTTTGACATGATTCAGGGGGAAAATATTTCGCCGTTAGTTCAGCAATTCCCGCTGTTTGCCGACCCTCAAACAGGAGTATTCAACAAAACGAGGGCGTTGAATATTCTGAAATTGCTGGAAAACGTGGATACTGCTCCGGTTGAGAGCCGGGCAGAGATTGAGAACGCCCGCAAATTATGGCTGTTCTGGGAACGGAACATCAAATTGCAACGGATGCAGGACAAATATATGGCGCTCTTGACAAAGGCCATTGTGGCAAACCCGATTGACGCTAAAGACGCCTATGAATCATCGGCGGAAAGTTCGGATATTGTTTTTGCCATGCAATCCTATTCGACCATTCCGGATTCTACTGTTAATGTAAGCAACAGCGAGATAAAAAAACTCTACGACCAACGGAAAGAACAGTTTAAACAAAAGCCTGCACGGATACTTGACTATATCGCCGTGGATATTGCCCCAAGCGAAGACGATTTTGAAAAGGCGATCAAGGAAATCGAAAAAGTAAAAGAAGACATGGTCAATGCGACGAGGGATATTGCGGAAATCGTGAATGAAGCATCGGAGGTGCCGTATGTAGATGCCTACGTTTCCGAATCGGCACTTGACCCTGATATGGTGTCGTTTATCACGAAAGTAGATACGGGCGAAATTGACGGTCCGATCTTTAAGGACAACAGCTATCGCCTGCTGAAGTTGGTGGACAAAAAAAATGCACCTGACTCATTGAAAATCAATGATATTGTATTGACGAGCCAAGATGCCGCTCAACTGAAAAATTTTGCCGACAGTTTGTTTGCATTATTGAAATCAGGCGGCGCTAAATTTAATGAGATCGCCACTCAATATTCAGTAGATCAGCAAAGCAGCGAAAACGGCGGTGACATCGGCTGGCTAACTGAAATAACGGCTTTGCGTCGTTATGGCGAAGAATTTAAAAATGAAGTGTTTGCTGCACCGGAAAACCAACTCGTATTGATAAAAGCATCTTACGGATATCATATTGCTCAAGTAGTAGAAAAAACAAAAAGCGTCCCTAAATACAAAGTCGCTTACGTACTGCAACAGGTCACTCCGAGTTCAAAAACGTATGGTTCTATTTATAACAGCCTCAATCAGTTCATTACGAGGAACAACACCTTGGAAAAGATCAACGCAGCCGCGAAAGAGGCTGGTTATGAGGTTATTTCAAACACAAAGGTAATGAGTACGGATCATACGCTGGGATCCATCACGGATTCGCGCCAAGTGATTCGCTGGGCATTTGAAAATTCATCAAAAGGTGAAGTATCCAATATATTTGAATGTAAGAATAAATTTGTCGTAGCGATACGCACAGGCAGTATGGCAGATGGTTATCAATCGGTGGCTCAGGTCGCTCCAATCTTAAAATCGGAACTTTTGCTAAAGAAAAAAGGAGAAAAGATTGTAGAAGAACTGAAATCCCAAAAACTGTCGTCGCTCAACGATTATGCACAAGCGATGAATTCCCGCATGGATACAGTCAAATTTATCCGGATGAACACACCCCGTATTGCCAACATCGGGATGGAACCTGTGTTGAACGCTAAAATTACGTTAGCTCCTCTGAATCAGTTGAGTGAACCGGTAATAGGAACTAATGGCGTATATGTTTTCTCGGTATATAACCGTAATAAAGAAGGCGGTGAATATAACGAGGCGCAGGAGGTCAGCACTCTTGAAAGCGCCAATACATATCGTACCGGTTATCAAGCAATACAAAAGTTAGTGGAGGACGCTAAAATCCGTGATAATCGGATTCGATTTGACTAAGTTTTTTTCATATAATTAGATTAATTGACAGTAAGGGTTGAGGCGCCATTGCCTCTGCCCTTATTTTTTTAGAATTGACGCACTAAAAGCAAAAATTCTTCTTATATTTGTGCCATGAAACGAAAGATTCCTTTATCCGGCATGACGCTTACGGAACTGAAAGACGTTGCTGCACAAACAGGTATGCCCTCCTACTCTGCCGCTCAAATGGCTGACTGGCTATATAAAAAACGCATTCCTGCCATTGCGGAGATGACGAACCTGCCGGCCGCCAAACGTGTATTGTTGGAAGAAACCTATGAAACAGGACTATATGCGCCTGAGGATTCCGTAAGGTCGTCGGACGGCACGGTTAAATACCTTTTTCGGACACAGTCCGGCCATTCTGTCGAAACGGTTTGTATCCCTTCAGACGAAAGGCTGACATTGTGTGTTTCTTCGCAGGCAGGATGCCGGATGAAATGCCTTTTTTGCATGACCGGAAAACAGGGTTTCAACGCCCAACTGACAGCCCACGAAATATTCAACCAAATCCATGCCGTACCGGAATCCAATTTGCTGACAAACATCGTTTTTATGGGGATGGGTGAACCGTTCGATAATGCAGACGAAGTATTCAAGGTGTTGGAAATCCTTACTTCACCCTACGGCTACGGTTGGAGTCCGAAGCGGATTACAGTTTCTACGATTGGCCATACCAAAGGATTGCGACGGTTTCTGGAGGAAAGTTCCTGCCATCTGGCCGTCAGCATTCATTCTCCTTATCCGAATGAACGTCAATCGCTTATGCCGATGGAAAAAGTTTATCCTATCGCAGAAACAATCCGGTTGTTGCGACAATACGATTTTTCACACCAGCAGCGTCTTTCATTTGAATATATTCTATTTGAGAAAAAGAATGATTCCTTACAACATGCTAAAGCCTTAGCCGGATTGTTGAAGGGGATCTCTTGCAGGGTAAACTTGATTTGTTACCATGCCATTCCGGGCGTTCCACTGAAAAGTTGCAGCCTGCAGACTATGGAAAATTTCCGTAACGCACTGAATGATATGGGAATCATATCTACTATTCGCACTTCAAGAGGAGAAGATATTTTAGCGGCTTGTGGGATGTTGTCCGGTAAAAATCGAGAAAAAAGATCTAATGAATAGATAAAGACAAGATTATGCACATTCATTATGTAATACACGAATCGTATGAAGCGCCCGGCGCATTGGAAGAGTGGGCGGCCAAGAGGGATTGTTCTGTCGGATATTCAAGGGTTTATGAAAGCGAACGACTTCCGGAATCGGTTACAGATATAGACTTGCTAATTGTGCTTGGCGGCCCGCAGTCGCCGGACACAACGATTGCCGAATGTTCCTATTTTGATGCATCTGCAGAAAAACGCTTAATAATGAAATGTATTCATGGACATAAAGCTATCCTGGGCATTTGCCTTGGTGCACAACTGCTGGGCGAAGCCTTAGGCGCCAAATGCGAACACAGTCCGGCAAAAGAAATAGGATGTTTTCCAATCATGTTTACTGAAGAAGGACGTCAGAACAATCTGTTCGCTCATTTCGGCGCATCCTGCGTAGCAGGACATTGGCATAACGATATGCCCGGCTTGACAAAAAGCAGTAAAATCATTGCATTCAGCGAAGGATGTCCGCGACAGATTATTGAGTATGGCAACCGGATGTATGGATTTCAATGCCATCTGGAGTTTAACAAAGAGACTGTTGAACAGTTAATTCGTCATTCGGAAAATGATTTTTTAGACTTGTCACAACATCGGTTTGTCCAACAACCTGAACTGCTCAGAAACTGTGACTACAGGGATATGAATGAAAAACTCTTTACATTCTTAGATAAACTCTTGTTTTAAAATTTTTATTTCTATTCCTGTCATTCCGGATAAAATGCGGCAAAAGAACAAAATATAATAAACCGAATAGTTAAATAATATTTTTTTATCTGCAATAGCACGAAGAATAAAGCAGAAAATTCTAACTTTGTGCTTTCTTATATACAACAAAAAAAATATACAGTCATAATTAAGGCTATGGACGAAAAAATACAAGCATTAACGAACAAAATTTATCACGAGGGCGTAGAAAAGGGGCAAGAAGAAGCCAATCGGTTGATTTCAGAGGCTAAAACGCAGGCGAAGTAACTGATACCCGACGCCGAAGTCGAAGCCGCTCGCGTGCTCGCCGAGGCGGACAAACAGGTTGCCGAACTGCGTACGAACACGGTGTCGGAGCTGAAAATGTATGCCTCACGGTCTGTCGAAGCGCTGAAAAGCGAGGTTACTAATCTGATTACGGGCAACATCGTTTCCGCCAATGTGAAAGCAGTGGCAACCGACCCCGAATTTATGAAAAAAGTCATCCTCGAAATGGCAAAAGGATGGGCTAAACAGGAATCAGTAACGATACAAACGGCTGATGCCAAGGCGCTTACGGATTATTTTGCAGCGAACGCAAAGGAGTTGCTCAACAAGGGCGTGAAAATCGAACAGGTAAGCGGAAAAGCGACATCATTTACCATCGCCCCTGCCGACGATTCGTACAAAATCAGCTTCGGCGAAGAAGAGTTTGCGACTTATTTCAAGGAATTTCTACGTCCGCAAGTAATTGAAATGCTGTTCAAATGAGCAAGTATTACTATCTGATTTCAGGTCTGCCCGACATTGCGTTAGACAATACGAAGCCGGTTTATACGGTTGCGACGTTCAGGAATGAGCTTGAAGGCGTCTTGTCAAAAAGCGACAGCGACTTGTTAGTTCCTTATTTTCAAAAATTTAACAATCATAACCTGCTGGTTTTCCTCAAACTGAAAAACCAGCCGCGCGACGAACGCGGAACGGCTACGGACGATGACTTCGCCGTACTGAAAAATGAAGAAGAATTGCCTGACGACAAGCGCATCCCGCCCTACTTCACGACTTTCCTCAAAGAATACACGGCAAGCATGGAAAATAATGATAAACCATTGATTTCGTGGGAAGACAGGCTTTCGGCGCTGTATTACGACTATGCGATGAAAAGCCCGAACCGCTTTATCGCCGAATGGTTTGAGATGAACCTGAACATCGGAAACATACTGACGGCGGTCAACTGTCGCAATCACAAGCTCGATAAGGCGGTTTACATTGTCGGCGCTAATGAAGTAGCTGATTTACTGCGT
>JAISUI010000053.1 GCA_031272155.1 Tannerella sp.
GTTGCAGCGTTTAAACCTGTTAGGTCTTTGAGACCTAACAGGTTTGAAGCATACCAACACTTCATCAGCAATCAATTTCGGTTGTTTTTTATGTCCTACTCCAAATCCATAAACAAACAGACAGGCAGAAAAGGCAGTTTATTCAGGGATAACTTCAAACGCAAACAAATAACATCCCTTCAATACCTTCAACAAGCCGTTGTTTACATCCATCGCAACCCAGTTCATCACGGTTTCGATATCGATTTCCGCGACTACCGGTGGAGCAGTTACGACCGCGTGTTGGAAGATAAAATCACGAAGTTGAAAAAGCGTGAAGTTCTCGAATGGTTTGGCGACAAAGAAAATTACCGCTACGTTCATAATACTGATATTGAAGATGATATAGAGTAAATACTACTTAAATATTCCATTTCTTCGAGAAATGGAATATTTTTTTCGCTGTCGTCGCATTTTTTGCTAATTTAAAAGTATTCCGTAACTTTGTCGAATAATTTTTTTTAGACAAAAATGAACGTAGGCGACAAAATACCCGATATACTTGGTACAGACCAGGACGGGAAAGAGGTGCGAACAAGCGATTACAAGGGACGAAAGATAGCCCTTTATTTTTATCCGAAAGACAACACAAGCGGCTGTACGGCAGAGGCTTGCAGTCTGCGCGACGGATATGGCAAACTGCAACGGGCTGGTTACGAGGTTATTGGCGTCAGCAAAGACAGCGCCAAATCGCATCAGGGATTTATTGCAAAACACGCGCTGCCGTTTCGTCTGATTGCCGATACCGACACGAAGTTGCAGCAACTCTTCGGCGTATGGGCAGAAAAAAGTTTGTATGGCCGCAAATATATGGGGACATTGCGGCAGACTTTCCTCATTGACGAAAACGGCGTCGTAGAGCGTATCCTGACAAAGGTGGATACGGCCAAAAGCGCCGCGCAGATTTTGCGGGCGGTGGAATAGCGCGTCATTGCAAGCACCTGACGCATATTCATTTTATAACGAAAAAAGTTGCCGATAAAATCCGGCAACCTTTTCTTTTTGTGGGCATTGTATTCGCTTCTGACGCCCCAAATCATACACTTATTTCAACACCTTCAGCAATTCGGGTATCAACAAATGCAGACTCGTTTCGTTTTGAGCGGTATAGAAGTTCCTATCAACTGCATACGCCTCGTCTGTCGCAATTGCACTTTTTACGACGCCTTGAACAAACGGGTGCAATGCTAATCGCTTGCCCGCCGCAATGCCTGCGATGTCAAACAACAAACCACCAACGCAATGACCGACAATCAATTTACCCTTGTCGCCAAAGGTTTTGATCACCGCCAACAAGTCCTGATATTCTGGACGCCCTGCGTTTTCGGAAAATTTCGGCATCGCATCGCCGCAGGCAAACACAAGCGCGTCGAACTCGCTTTCCTTGCCTTTGAGACCTGCGACCACATCATCTACCTGCAGCGAAACGCCCGAATTGGTCTTAATATGCGTCGTTTCGGCAACGGCAAACACTTTGTAAGATATGCCGTTTTCAAAAAATGACTCCAGATACTGGAACAAACCTGATCCGTTTACCGGATTTACTGCTAAAATTGCTACTTTCTTTGTCATAATAATTGATTTTAATTTGGTTTATAAAATAACTTTACTTACTTTTGTATTGTAATATTACAAATACGCTGCAAAATTACAATAGTTAGTTATAATCAACAAGTAGGCACATAAATGTAAGGTACTTACTTTAAGGTTATTATTATTGTAAATCAGCGATAAAAAATTTAAATTATGAAGAAAAATTTTTGTCCGATACGGGACATTTTAGACCGGTTTGGCGACAAATGGTCAATTTTAATGTTATGGACGCTGTACGAAAACGGGGTAATGCGTTTTGGGGAGTTGGGGCGCGATATACCCGACATTTCGCAAAAAATGCAAACGGTAACATTGCGCACATTGGAAGCCGACGGCTTGGTTCGACGCAAAATCTATCCCGAAATCCCACCCCGAGTGGAATATTCACTTACGGAAACAGGCAAATCGTTAATTCCGCATATTCAGGGCTTAATTGATTGGGCGCTACAACATAAAGAAACTGTTTTTATGTCGAGGAAAAAGCATCATAAATAAATATCATTTCAGCAACCACTCCACCGAGTTGAACATCAAATTACGGAAACTGTCGTCTTTCCAGTCGTCCCAATGGCCGAGCGAAGTATAGATGATTTTGTTTCCGTTCGTCCAGAAGACAGGTTCGAGTGGTTTACCGGGGTTCGAGCCGAGAAGGAATACCTGCGCTTTTTCCGAACGCAGCGGTGCGCACTGATAAAGCCAGTTGAGACTGTTGAACGGCTTGACGCCCTTCAGCAGCGGATGATTTTCCATGCCGGGCGTTATTGTGATGTCGGTACCTTCTTTCAGATGTTCGTAATGACCGTGATAGTTGCCGCCCCAGATATCGCGGTCAAGTTCAGGCCATTGCGCAAGATATTCCGAAGCCTTTTCTTTAGCTTCCACTTCGCCTCCACCTTCGCGGGGCACCACTTTGTTAGCGTCAAAAGCCACCGATGAAACCCGGATGCCAAGCACAGGGCGACCGCTTTCAACATACGATTTTATCTTCGCCAACTTTTCCGGTTCAAGTGCACGACGACGCACAAAAAGCAGCATCATGTCGGCATCTTCAAGGATCTGCAGGTTCTCGATGTTGTGCCGGCCAGGCCCTTCCATGTACGGTTTGCCAAGAGCGAAATCGCAGTGATAGTTCTTCAGCGTCAATTCGTGAGCAAATTCCGGCAATTTCTGGTTGGCGTGATATTCACCTTCTGCACAGAGTATGGCAATATTTTTACGCTTGTCGTCGGCAAAACGGAACTGTTTATTGCCGGTGAAATCGGTCGAAACGATTGACGGACAGACGTATTTCTCGATATATTCCACCATCAGGTCTATACCCGCGAAATGGGCCGAAATCTTATCGGGCGCATCGGCAGGAAGCGACAGTGGCGGGTTCTTGGGGTTATACATCACATCGGTCAGGTCGCGCAACAGGAACGGACGGAAACCCATGCGTTTCATAGCACGCAGTCCGAACGAGCGTCCGATGACGCACATATTAGTTGCAACGCCGACAATTATCACGTTCTTAACGCCTTCCTTCTTGAAATAAGCGCCAATCTCGGCGCCGGAATCACTGATGATGTCGTTTTCTCCTATTTGTATCAACTCTGATTGCCGTTTCCAAACAATCTGAGGCGAGCCATTGCCTTCGCAGCCTTCGTCACTTGCATCAATCGGCCATTCGGCGCCTTCTTCGGAAGGCAATTTATCACCTTTGGCAAGTTTTTGCAGCAAGGCGTTCTTATATTTCTGCGCCTCCTTACGTTGCGGATAGTCTTTGTAAAACTCCATGCACTCGCTCGGCGCATGTACTATCCGGACGCCTTTAGCACGCGCGGCGGCGAGAGTGGCGTCAATAGCTTTTGAAAGCTCCACCCAACGGGCAGTGCTAAGGTCGCACCAGTGCTTGTCCCACATGTCGCAGACAATGATTGCCGTTTCCGACGGCTTCCACTGCTCTATGCTATTAGTGATAATAAATGCATTCTGCTCGCCTTCGTAGGGCGACGGCTCACGCTGTTCGGTCGAGATGCGGAGCGTTTGCCCGGTGACAAAACTGCAAACAGTGAAGGAAATAACTAATAATACAACTGATCTGCAGGCAGATAAATAGTTTTTTGATTTCATTTATTTCTATATCTATGATTATATTTTGCAAAGGTAGATTTTTTTTTGAAAATAACAGGAGAAAACAGCAAGAAAAAATCCGCGGTCTGTGAAAGATACGCCCATTTTCGGTATCACCAACAAAAAAATAACTATCTTTGCCTGACTATTCTGTAAAAAACAAAAAATGAATTGGAAACAGTTACTTTCCGGAAAACGGTTAGGGATTGAAGCCTATCATGAACGGAAACATGAACGGACTAATTTTCAGCGAGATTACGATCGCTTGGTATTTTCGTCGCCTTTTCGTCGGCTGCAGAACAAGACGCAAGTCTTTCCTTTACCGGGGAGTGTTTTTGTACACAACCGATTAACGCACAGCATGGAAGTGTCGTGCGTCGGACGTTCATTGGGCAATAATGTATCGGGAGGATTGATGCGCAAATATCCGGATGAAGATATTTCTTTTTCGGAGATTGGCTCCATTGTATCAGCCGCTTGCTTGGCCCATGACATGGGGAATCCACCGTTCGGCCATTCCGGCGAACGCGCCATCACCGCATATTTCAAGGAAGGCAATGGCAGGCGACTTGAAGAAAAGGTGCGCTCTGAAGGAGGACGTTGGGAGGATTTCGCTAATTTTGAGGGCAATGCAAATACAATGCGGTTGCTGACCCATCAGTTCATTGGTCGGAGACAGGGTGGTTTTGCGCTCACCTACAGCACCTTGGCATCTATTGTCAAATACCCGTTTGCCTCAACTTATACCACCAAAGGCAAATTCGGCTTCTTTCAAACCGAAGAAGATATGTACTTGCGGATTGTCAATGAGTTAGGCATCCATGAACCGCACCCCGGCAAAGCCATCTTCGCCCGTTATCCGCTTGTCTATCTGGTGGAAGCAGCCGACGATATTTGCTATCAGATTATGGACATTGAAGATGCACACAAACTGCGCCTTCTGACAAGCGAAGAAACTATTCAGCTTATGTTCCAGTATTTTAAGGGAGAACGGTTGGATGGCATCCACCAAACATTGAAATTAGTAAATGACAAAAACGAACAGGTTGCCTACCTGCGTTCGTGTATTATCGGCCTGCTGGTAGATGAATGTACGCGCGTATTTCTCGAAAATGAGGAGCAAATCCTGACGGGACAATATGACAAACCGCTGATTGATGGCGTTAACGATTTGGTCAAAGATGCCTATAAGGCATGTTCGGATGTGGCATACCAAAAAATATATATTGCCAATGAAGTGGTGGATATCGAATTGGCAGGTTATCATATTTTCAGTTCGCTGATTGACTTGCTGATGGAAGCGGTAATGAATCCGGACAGGGCATACAGCAAGCTGTTGCTCAATCGCATACCCCAGCAATATGATATTTACGCAACAACGATTTACGGCAAAATCCAATGTGTGCTTGATTATATATCAGGCATGACCGACATCTATGCACTTGACTTGTATCGCAAAATCACAGGCATGAGTTTGCCGGCGGTTTAACTAATCTGTTTCATCTTTTGAAAATATGAAAATCCGATCTTTCGTCAAGCCCTTTTGGTTTACAATCACCTGCATCATTATCTTTACGTTCGGACAGGTTATTGCCGATTTGCTATTACCAAACTACATGGCGGATATTGTGGACAAGGGTATTGCACAGAACAATACGGCGCTGATTCTACGCATGGGAGGCATTATGCTCGGTGTTTCGCTGGGAGGAATGATTTGCTCGGCGATTGCAGGTTTTTTGGCTGCACGCACTTCGCTTGGCATCGCCCGTAATCTGCGCAAAGCCATTTTTGAACACATCACGCAGTTTTCGTTGAGCGAATTTGACCGGATAGGGACAGCTTCACTGATTACACGAACCACTAACGATGTGCAACAGATTCAAACCACGACATTTACCATGTTGCGCATGATGCTTCGTGCGCCGACTATTTGCATCGGCGGTATCGTGATGGCTATTCAAAAAAATGTTGAACTGTCGTTGCTTCTGCTGGCCATGCTGCCGTTTATTGCAGGGCTGATTTATCTCGTAACGGCCAAAGCCGTACCTCTGTTTCGCGTCATCCAGCAAAAATTAGACGCCCTCAACCTGATTTTGCGGGAAAACTTGACAGGCATACGTATCATACGCGCCTTCAGCCGCTTGGGATTTGAACGGAAAAAATTCTCCGCCGCCAACGACGACTTGACGCTGACCTCTGTTCGCGCCAACCGTATCATGGCGTTCTTGAATCCGGGCATGGTGCTGTGTATGAACGTACTGACTATCGCAATTGTCTGGGTCGCTTCCTATCGGATTGACAGGGCAAGTCTCACCGTTGGCGATATGATGGCATTTATCCAGTATGCCATGCAAATTTTCATGGCGCTGACTTCTATAACCATGCTTTTTGTCGTATTGCCCCGCGCATTCATTTCAGCAGAACGCATTCGAGAAGTATTTGATTTGAAGGATAACATACAGGATCCGCAACAGCCTGTCAGTCTCGAAAACTGCAGAGGCGCTATTTGTTTTAACCACGTATCGTTCCGCTACGACAATGCCGAAAACTGCGTCGTGGACGATGTTTCTTTCACGGCAAATCCCGGCGAAACTCTGGCGATTATCGGCGGAACCGGATCAGGAAAAACTTCTTTAATCAATCTGATACCGCGTTTTCACGATACGGAAAGCGGCAGTATTGAGATTGACGGCGTGGATATACGGCAGATGCGTATGGAAGAATTGCGGGCTATCATTGGAATTGTCCCTCAGAAAACGACGCTGTTTTCAGGCACTGTGGCCGAAAATGTCGGCATTGGCAAACAAAATGCGGACTTGCAAGAAATAAAAGAGGCGTGCCGGATCGCACAAGCGGATGAATTTATCGAATTCCTGCCGCAAAAATACGACACGGAAATTGCACAGGGTGGCGCCAATCTGTCCGGCGGACAAAAACAACGGCTCTCCATCGCCCGGGCTATCCTGAAAAAACCGAAGATTTATATCTTCGACGACAGCTTTTCTGCGCTTGATTTCAAGACCGACGCAGCCGTCCGCAACGAATTAATCAAAGAAACGCGCGAAGCTACGGTCATCATCGTAGCGCAACGCATAACGAGCATTAGCTATGCCGATAACATCATCGTAATGGAAAACGGACGGATTGCAGGCCGTGGAACTCACGAAGAACTCCTGAGATCCAACAAGGTTTATCAGGAAATCGTGGCTTCGCAAACAGCGGAGGATGAGACCGGCAATAAAGAAGATGAATAAATGTTGGAAACGGAGGTGGGGTAAATCCTCTTTTTTTCGTATTACTGTCAGACGAAATATTCTGTATTGGAAAATAATCGTTCCCCATTCGCAGGTTAAAATAAAAAACCTATCTTTGTGACACTTTTCCGGTGGTTTCTTTTTTGGAAACAGGACAAGGATTTAAAGTAAAGAAAAATAGAGTTATGAAAAAAGGAATGCTTTTATTATTAGCGCTTATCGTGATCGGCTCGATGAGTGTGTCCGCCCAAAACGGGCGCTGGACAACAGAAAAAGCCAATGACTGGTACCGGTCTAACGGCTGGTTCAACGGAGTGAACTATATCCCTTCCGATGCCATTAACTACACGGCGATGTGGGACAAAACAAGTTTCAATCCGGAATTGATAGATCGCGAGCTGGCGTTGGCGGAAGACCTTGGTTTCAATTGCGTCCGCGTAGTATTGCAACACGCCGTTTATGCCGACGACCCGGAATATTTTCTCAAAACGCTGGATCAATTCCTGTCCATCTGCGCCAAACACAAGATTCGCGTGATGCCCGCCTTTTTCGATGATTGCGTTTTCGGAGTGAACGCAGATCCGGTCATCGGCAAGCAGCCCGAACCGCTGATTGGCTGGTATGCATGGGCATGGTCGCCCTCGCCGGGACATACCATGGTGATTGACCCGCGCTATCATCCGGCGCTTGAGAAATATGTGAAAGCCGTGCTGAACAAGTTCCGCAACGATCCGCGCATCTTCGTATGGGATTTATATAACGAACCGGGAACAGCAATAGCACAACCAGGATTCCCGCTTGTCAGAAAAGTATTTGAATGGGCGCGAGAGATAAATCCTTCCCAGCCTGTAACTATCGGCATCTGGGTAGAAAACAAGGACTGGGAAGAACGGAATGCTTATTTTATTGACAATTCCGACATCATTTCTTATCACTGCTATGGCAATAAAGAAGAAATGAGCGCAAGGATTGAAAAATATAAACAATACGGACGTCCGGTGATTTGTACCGAGTGGATGAACCGACCGAGCAAATCAACAGTCAGAGATATTATGCCCTTGCTGAAACAGGAAAACGTCAGCGCAATATTGTGGGGATTAGTCAATGGCAAGACACAGACCGACCTCTCATGGGGACACCGTCCCGAAAAAATGCCATACACCGGCGAATGGCAACACGACTTGTTTCATACCGATTTTACACCTTATGACAAGCAAGAGTTAGAACTGATAAAAGCGTTAAATGGCAAATAGAAGATGAAACGCATGTATCATTTAGGCAAATATAAAGAAACGGACAAGATGAGCGACCTGATCTGCGAGAACTATCCGATGCTTCTCGTCATGAGTCGTTTCGGAATAGCATTGGGATTCGGCGAACAAACCATTGGAGAAGTATGCCGCAATAACGGGGTGGATACAAACACCTTCCTGACGGTGGTGAATATGCTGATCAGTGATGGAAAACCGGACAAATCCGCTTTGGCCGTATCGGTGCAGTCGCTCATCTCCTATCTGCGAAAGTCGCATGTTTATTTTCTTGACTTCCGGCTGCCGGCCATCCGAAGATCGCTGCAGGAAGCAATTGTGTTCGACCGCAACGATGTAGAGCTCGCCATCATGCGCTATTACGACGAATATGTGGATGAGGTGCGAAAACACATGCAGTATGAAGAAGACGTCGTCTTTCCCTACGTCAGCGCGCTGCTGGACGGTGTCCATCGGGACTACCGGATCGAAACCTTCCGGAAACAGCACGACCAGATAGACGCCAAACTTTCCGAACTGAAAGATATCATCATTAAATACGTCCCTGCACGAAGCAGCAATGAACTCAACAGCGTATTGTATGACATCTTCACCTGCGCTTCCGACCTGGAGTCGCACAACAAAGTAGAGGACGACCTCTTTATCCCTGTTATTACGGCGTTGGAACTAAAACACAGAAACCAATGACGACAAGAGTGTATATAGCCATTGCAGAACCGTCGCTCATTATCCGTAGCGGCATCATCGCTATATTGAAACAACTGCCCTCGCTCCATATTGACGTATGTGAAATCACGGACGCTTCGTACCTGCCGGTACAGTGCGCCCGGAGAAACCCGGACATCCTCATCGTCAACCCCTCTTTCATGGGCATCATGGCCTTCCCTTCCCTGAAGAACGGCATCTCTTCGGGCGAGATCAAATGTATCGCCCTGCAAACCGCCCTGACTGACCAGTCGAGCCTGAAAGTCTTCGACGATATGATCTCCATCTACGACACCATGGAGCAAATCAGCGAAAAAATGACCAGACTGTGCGTCCAGGCAAGCGACCCTTCCGGCGCCAAACAGGGACTGAGCCTGAGAGAGAAAGAAGTCGTCGTATGCGTCGTAAAAGGAATGACGAACAAACAGATGGCCGAATACCTCTGCCTCTCCACCCATACCATCATCACACACCGGCGCAACATCGCCAACAAACTCCAGATTCACAGCCCGGCAGGACTGACCATCTATGCATTAGTGAACAAACTCATCGAACTGAACGACGTCAAGGATAACTATATTCCGGATGATGAAACAGGTTGACCATGACTTATACACAGATTGAGTATGACAATGGATTTTTTTGCCTGCACAAGTGTAGTATGTCAAATAAAACCGTACCTTTGGGGCATCAAAAATCGAATAATTACGTAAATGAAGAAAGACAATATTATTTTTGCGCTGATTGAAGAAGAGCGTCAGCGCCAGTTGAAGGGCATCGAACTGATTGCTTCGGAGAATTTTGTGAGCGAGCAGGTCTTGCA
>JAISUI010000074.1 GCA_031272155.1 Tannerella sp.
TTTTATACTAACGGACGATTTTTGCAAATATTATTTGGCGCCCGAAACGTATTCTGCTGCAAATTCGGGAGATATATAATTGGAATAACTTTTGCAGGCCTCGGCTGCAAATTCGGTGCCGTAGCGGATGATTTTCCCCCATTGCGATTCCGTGAGCGCAGGAATATCCCTGTAGGATATATCGCACTTAATCAGTCCATAAACGATGCCGGCATTGAAATTATCTCCGGCGCCAACCGTGCTGACAGGTTTCAGAGCCGGCACGTCAAAATGCGAACGGATGGTTTCCGTATAGAGGTTGATTCCTTCCGAACCATGCGTGGTAATCAGCTGTTTACAATAAAATTTGACTTCGTCTTCATACACTTTTTCCATATCCGTTTTGCTGTACAAGTTGAGGAAATCTTCATCCGATCCGCGTATGATGCTGGCGTACTCATAATTATCCATCACAGCAGAACGGATGCGAATGGCCTCATGAACGTGCGTTTTCCGGAAATTCGGATCATAATAGATGATGGCTTTCCGATCGCGGGCATATTCGAGCAATTCCAGTATATGGTCATGCAGCAACGGATCTAAGGCATAAAAAGAGCCGAACATCAGGATATCATCCTGATTTATATCCGGATATTTTACATCCAGCCGTTCTTTCGGATATTCGGTGTAGAAAATGTATTCGGCATCTCTCGTTTCGTTCAGAAAGGCTAAGGACACGGGACTTTTCCCATCCGGGAAAAAGTTCACATAGTCGGTTGTCATCCCGTTGGCGTGCATAAAGTCGCGCACCAGGGCGCCCACGCGATCGTTTCCTAATTCGCTGATAAACGAAACGGGCACACCTAAGCGGCTCAACGTCACCATACTGTTGAACACTGAGCCTCCAGGCACCGCAATGGAAGGCTGATTTCCCTGAAAAATAATATCCAAAATCGTTTCACCAATACCAATCACTTTTCTCATAATCCTGAATCTTCTTTTTTACTTTGCTTGCGGCTTTTCGAGCCAAGATAACCGCCGTGGTGGCGTTTGGCATAATCACCGCTATTAAATCCTATTTGTTGCATTACGCTGACTACCAGTATATCGCCAATCACAGTCATGACGGTTGTAGAAGTAGTTGGCGTCAATCCCAGAGGGCACACTTCTTTCGGAGCGCCGGTCGGCAGACAGACCGCCGCTTCTTTAGCCAGCGGACTGTTTGGGTTGGAAGTGATGACGATAAACGGCATGTTTTCCACCAAGCCGTGCGCCAACTGAACTAATTCTACCAATTCGCGCGTCTTGCCGGAATTGGAAATCAACAGCAGCAGGTCATTTTTGCGGATGATTCCCAAATCGCCGTGCTGCGCCTCACTCGGATGCAGGAAATAGGCCGGCGTACCGGTCGAACTGAACGTAGTTGCAATGTTCATCGCAATCTGTCCGGCTTTTCCCATACCACTGATGACTAAGGTTCCATTCAACTGATGTACGTGTTTAACAATCAGTTCAACAGCTTGACGGTAAGCCTCTGTAACCGGTATGTTACGAACGGCTTCCGCCTCCCGTTCTATAATAGAAATAATATTTTCTCTCATAACGAGTGCAAATATAAGCGATTATTTTTGTTATTCCGCACCAAATAACGTATATTTGCATCCGTTATTGAAACGAAACAACATAAAGATATGAAAAATAATATGATACGTACTTTAGCCGCTTTATGCGGATTTTGGATGGTAATGAGTTGTCGGCCGACGCCTGAATTTGTAGTAAAGGGTGTGATTGCCGGCGCTGAGGGTCAGACGATGTTCCTGGAAAATGTAGGGTTGGCGTCTATTGTCCTGATGGATTCCGTGAGGTTGGATGCATCCGGAAGTTTTATGTTTAAGAAACCGCGTCCGGAATATCCGGATTTTTATCGTTTTCGGCTGAACAATCAGTTAATTAACTTTGCCATTGATTCAACCGAAACGATTACCATTACCGCCGATGCCGTGACATTCGCTACTTCCTACACGATAGAAGGTTCGGAGAACTGTACGGCCATCAAAGAAATTACATTGGCGCAATTGGATGCAAATCAATCTATTAACCGCCTGCGCAAGGATTATCAAGCAGGAATTATTTCCGATTCCACCTATACACAGCAAACGATTGCCATTGCAGAGACTTACAAGGGAACTGCGAAGAAGTACATCTATTCAAAACCGATGAGTACGGCGGCTTACTTTGCCTTGTTCCAGCAAGTGGACGGGATGTTGTTTTATGATCTGTACGACCGAACCGACTCGCGGGCTTACGGCGCTGTGGCGACGAGTTTCAATAATTTCTATCCCGAAAGCCCCAGAGCCAAGCACTTATATAACCTGGCGTTGCAGTCGCTGAAAGTGATTCGTGGCGAGCGCCGACTTGAATTGGATGATTTAAAGGCAAATGCCGTTGATTATTTTGATATTGAACTGTCTGACATCAGGGGTAATCAAATTAAACTGTCCGACATGGCAAAAGATCATATTGTCCTGCTGAATTTTACGGCTTATCAGACGGAATGGGGGCCGATCCTCAACCTGACCCTGGGCAGTCTCTATGCCAAGTATCATGACAGGGGACTGGAGATATATCAGGTTTCGCTGGACGAAGACCTTCATGCGTGGAGGAACATTGCTTCAAATCTGGCATGGATATGCGTGCGCGATCCGCAATCCATTTATTCGCAGGCTGCTGCGATGTATAACGTCCGCCAACTGCCGGCTGTTTTCATCATCAACCGCAAAGGAACGCTGGAAAAACGTATTGACGACATAAATAATCTTGAAAAAGACATCCATTCCATGTTTGAATGAAAAAAGTTGCCTCAAAAATTTGGACGTTTGTAAAACAATCCGTATCTTTGTAACAGAAACAGATAAGTGGATTCCGGATTACATTGAAGCCGGGATTCTTTTTTATTTTACTTAAAGTGTTATAACAATGGCGATTACGTACATGACAGAAGAAGGCTATAATAAACTTTTAGCCGAAATAAATTATTTGGAATCCGTGAAACGTCCGGAGATTTCCGCCCAGATTGCGGAGGCAAGGGACAAAGGCGACCTTACCGAAAATGCAGAATACGATGCAGCCAAAGATGCGCAAGGTATTTTGGAAGGGAAGATTGCGCAGTTGAAAAACATCATTGCCAACGTCCGGTTGATTGATGAAGCGCAGATCAAGACCGATGTTGTGCAGATCATGAACAAGGTAAAGATTAAAAACCTTGTAAACAATGCGGTGATGACCTATACGCTGGTGGCCGATTCGGAGGCCGACCTGAAAGAAAACAAAATCGCGGTGAGCACGCCTATCGCGAAAGGGCTGATGGGTAAAAAAGTAGGTGAAGTGGCGGAAATCAAAGTGCCGTCGGGCGTGATAAAGTTTGAAGTATTGGAAATATCCATTTAATCACTAAAGACTATGGCTACACTATTCAGCAGAATCATCGCAGGCGAAATTCCCTGCCACAAAATAGCCGAGAATGAACAATTTTTTGCTTTTCTGGACATTAACCCGTTAGTAGAAGGCCACACCTTAGTGGTGCCGAAACAGGAAACGGACTATTTCTTTGATTTGGATAACGCAACGCTGGGCGCGATGATGGCGTTTTCCAAGACCATTGCCCACGCTATTGCTGCGGCTATTCCATGCAAACGGGTAGGCCTCACGGTCATTGGGCTTGAAGTGCCGCATGCCCACATCCATCTCATCCCTATCCGCAAGGAATCCGACATGTTTTTCGGGAATCCGAAGCTCAAACCCACACCGGAAGAGTTGGCGGAAACAGCTGCAAAAATCAGGGAAAAAATCGCCTGAAATCCTCTTGGCGCCCCTACATTAATATATAGAAAAGGGTTATGCCGACATTGGCATAACCCTTTTCTCGATTCATACTAATAATTCTCCTTTTTAGGTTCAAAATATGCCTGAGGATGTTCGCAGGCGGGGCATTTCTGCGGCGCCGTTTTCCCTTTGTGGACATATCCGCAATTGCGGCATTGCCACAAGATTTCTTCCTCTTTTTTGAAAACGGTGTCGTTCTCAAGGTTCGCCAACAGTTTGCGGTAACGAATCTCATGTTCGTTTTCCACTTTCGCAATCATGCGGAAAGCCGTTGCGATATCGCGAAATCCTTCTTTTTCGGCAACATCGGCAAATGTAGGATAGAGTATGGTCCATTCTTCGTTTTCGCCTTCAGCTGCCGCCTTCAGATTCTCGATCGTCGTGCCGATTTTCCCGGCAGGATAGGATGACGTAATTTCAACCATTCCGCCTTCCAGGAACTTAAAGAACCGTTTAGCGTGTTCTTTTTCCTGTTCGGCGGTTTCGGTGAATACGCCGGATATTTGTTCATAACCTTCTTTTTTAGCCACACTGGCAAAAAAAGTATAACGACTCCTTGCCTGCGATTCGCCGGCAAATGATTTCAACAGATTCAATTCGGTCTGTGTTCCTTTAATACTTGGATTCATAACTTGCTAATTTATAGTTTAAAAACATTCTTGTTAAATGTAATCCAAAGATACACATTTTTTGTCGAATAATAGCGGAAATGTGCGTTAAATAAACACAAAAGATTATTCGCGCAAACTTTTCAGCGATTTAATTGCGGCCGAATAAGGCCTCGGAATCCGAACGTGCTATATATTAATGTATAAACTTAATGATTTCACATGGCTCATCCTTTCCTTCGGCATATATGGTCTGGAAAGCGTTCGGATATTTATACGAAATAAACCACTTGTAACGATGAATGTTATTGATATACATACCTGTTTTTTGAGTAGGATTCACCCGCAATTGAGGCAAAAGCAGATATTCCACATGATTGTCCAATAAATAGCGATACATCATATCCGGGTCATAGATACGGATATCGCTGTAGGATGCTTTGTTTTGTTGTATAAACGAATCGTAATCAAGCGTATAGTTCATTTTAGCCTCATCAAGCACATGAAGTATGGTGTCCAATTCAGCAGCAGGAACTTCAAGGATGCCTAATCCATTTATATTCTGATTATTGATCTGAAATGCCTTACTTGTATTCACAATATACCGGATATGCGGGCTTGTAAGCATGTTTTTGGTGGCATCCAGCACAAGGATCGTGTGTTCATCTGTGCTTTTCAACTGGAATAAATCATCGTAAGGCACCGTCAAGGCATGAGGAAGCGAGACAAAATCACGACCGGTATAAACCTTGGAGAAACTGGGTTTACGGCTGACGATGACAGCGTCTTTCTCCAGATGCTTGTTCGCCCATTGAGCGCCTTTGACAAAATTATACCAATCAGGCGTATAGCCATACAGTTCATCGCCGAGCAGGTTCTGCTGCAACACCGGGAGATTCCGGCTAATGCGATTTTTGGTAATAGTAAATGTTCCGACGCCAATAATGATGGCCACTAACGGATAGATTATAAATGCTTTCCGAATCGCTTTGATTTGAAACAAATAACACACCCCGCCCAGCAAGAAAAGGAGAATAAAGGGATAATAAACCATAATCAGACGATCTTGCGCCCAGGAGGACTGGAGCAATACAAAACTGAAAAAGTTCATGACTCCTGCATATAATCCAATAAAAAACAATGCTTTATTCCTTTTAAACAAGAAGACTATAAACACGGCGAACAATACATACATCGCTATTGCGCGGGGCGGACTCCAATTGATGTAATTACTGGGCGTTTCCTTGATCAGTCCCATAAACTGGTACAGGCAGGAGGAAAGGTATATGATTGAATTTTCCTTGAGGCGTTTAAACAATCCGGGGATATCTTCCATTCCCTGGTTCATGTCGTAGGCATTTTTTGAAAGTAAGCTCTGGACGCTATATACCGATCCTGCGGCGTTAGGCCAGATAATGGCCTTAAGTACTTGAAACAAACTAAATACCAAGATAAAAGCTATCGCCATGTATAACAGGTCTTTCCATCGCCGTTGAAAGATAAAATAGAGGATGACAGTCCCCAATACCCCATAACCAATGGTTCTGGTCAGCACCATACATAACGCAAGGAAGGCAATCAACAAATATTTGCGCCAATCGGTTTTTAATTGACAGGAAACGTCGTCTTTTCTCAGTAAATACTTGGAAAAGAAATAGAAAAAAGCCCCCTGCATCAGCATGAAAAACGGCTCGCTGTACGTATGGCACGCATAAAAGAAAATGTAGGAGCAAATGCTGACTAAGATCATGCCGGGCATTAAAACAACTGCCGGTATGATTCCGCGAAAACTTTTGTAGAGCAAATAGATGGACAATAACGTGAAAATTGCGGATAATACCTTCAATAACAGAAGATTGAATCCGAAAATGCCGACAAAGGGAGATAATATAAGAGCATACAACATGCCTTTGCCTCCGGGAAACGTAAAATGACGCCAGAAGGCGTCGGCTTCAATTAAATAATCGCTGTCATCCCCGCTGAGGCTCATTTTGATATCAAACATCAATATACACATCAGCACACTCAAAATCATGGATACCACCAGAAATGTCTGCTGGTTTCGTTCAAAGTAGCCATTCAGACGGCCATATAAACTCATCGCCCGTTTCTCCGGCGCTTTGTTCTTGATATTCTGTTTCTTAACTGCAGCTTTTTTCATTGATACAACATGTAAATTAAAATAAGCCTTCAAAATTAGAAATTTATTGCCAGATGGCAAACTTTTTTTGTTACAAAACTTCGCAATCAATCGGTTTTTTCAATTTCAATGGTGCAAAACAGCCCTAATTGCGGTGATAAGGGCGACAGGATTTTTTCTGTTGCTGCAACCGTCCCGTATAAACAGTTGGGTGCTAATGATTTATGTGATAAACCTCCGCTCAGTATGTACCTGAATGGAGTGTGATATTTAATCGCTCTTATTTTTAGATTCTTATAATTTTGTTCAAACGCTGTCCGTTCTCTTATAAAATAGATGTATGGAAACGCCTGATTGGAATTGCTCAAAGGATTGCCTTGACTTATCTCCATTTCGCCTTTCGGATTAAACGGTTCGTGATGGAAATTCTTATAGATAAACCTGCTAAACAAGGTGTTAGCCGGTTCAATCATTACGATTCTCCCACTTTTAACCAAAGTGCGCTGAGCTTCCTGCAAAAACAAATATGGACGAGGGATATGATGAAACACATTGAGCATCAGAATACAAGCAATTGACTCATCTTCAAAAGGCAGGTTTTCGGCATTACAAACCATATCAACACCGTCTAACTGCTGAATATCAGACGTTATCACTTCCGGAAAAATGGACTTAAGGAAACCGCCTCCGGAGCCAAGTTCGAGCACAATTCCGTCATTTTCTACCGTTTTGGCTATTTTCAAAAAATGCTGATACCAATCCAGATAAATCCGTTTCAAAAATGGCTTGTTCAAAATTATATCCCTATGTATCAACGTAGTCTGCGGATCGTCAAGTTCAATATCTTCAATCTTGTTCATTGTAAATAAGTTTTATCGTTATAGTTTATAGCATCTTATTGATAAATAATGATTACGGCAGCAAAGGTAACGTTTTTTTTTAAGTTTTCAACAAGTTTCGGAAACTAATGTTAGACAAGCAGACCTTGCAAAGCAAAATCAGTTATAAAATCCAATAATTTGCTTTATAAAAACTGTTCCATAAAACCGTTTTTTGACCGCCAATCCAGCTTTGATAAGACGCAAATAAATGATTATCTGCGATATAAATGTTTGGATTTTATTAAGCAAAACGTGTTAGAAAACCAATAACTGCGTTATAAACCCCAAAATTATTATCTTTGCAGTTCAAAATAAGACAATATGAACGAATGTACAAAGGATTCTATCAGAAATTTTTTTAACCGCACAACGGCTGAACGCGAGCGGTGGAATAAGCGTAACCGTTTCTATCACAAATCGTTAGAGCGTTACTTCTCGCTTATCATTCCGGAAGGCAAACGGGTTGCGGAG
>JAISUI010000103.1 GCA_031272155.1 Tannerella sp.
GGTATGCTTGGGCTGATGCGCCTTAATCTTCATAAAATCGAGTTCCACCTGCAGGGGCGAATTGCTTAGCAGGCGCACAATATCGGTCTCTGTCGTAACTTTCAGAGGCATAAGGTTTAACACAACGACTTTGAGAGGGCGGATGTCCTGCGAGGAAGCGCGAAGCGAATCCATCACAAAGATATGCTCTTTCTTGAGCAATTCAATCGCAGGAAGATTTTTTTGAAGATTTAATGGCATGATTTTCTTGATGAAATTCTTAATTAATCCCGTTGAACGATTTGCAGCAAGTTGCCTTCCGGATCAGTGAAATTGCGTATTCTGCCACCGCCTGCAGCTATAAACTCTGCGCCAAGCCAGTTGACGCCATGCGCGTCGAGCGCAGCCACTGCCTTGTCGAAATTGCTGACCCGCAGCGCCAAATGCGACCATCCGGGCGTATTGACCGTCCGCTCAGGGCGCGAGGTCTCGTCCTTCGGCATCATCTCGATATAAGTACCATCGGGCGCCTCGATGATGTAAATAGGTTTGTCGGTCTCCGCAAAAACCTTGTAACCAAGCGTTTCGCAATACCATTTCGTTAATTTTGTAACATCCTCGCAAGCCAGCGCCGGATGGTCTATTCCTGTAAAAACTTCTTTCATAAATCAATGGAATTTAAATGTTTATATTTCGTTTCCTATGTATTATGGATGTAAAATAATTTGCAAAGGTAAAAAAAAATCAGGAAAAATTGTAGCAAATGACGAAAAGTTACGTTATATAAGTGAAGAATAAACGAAGATGACAGATTATAAGGCAATAATTCTTGAGGTCAGACGTGGTGACAGGCGGGCGCAAATGGTTTTCTATGACCTGTTTGCACAAACAGTCTTCAACAGTGCGCTTGCGGTGGTCGGCAACCGCGAAGAGGCAGAGGAGATCATGCAGGAGTGTATCCTTAAAGCGCTTACAAAAACTGCCTTGTTGAATGACGACGCTGTGTCCATGAGACGTATCCTGAACCGTATGGCTGTAAATCTGTCTATTGACGCGCTTCGTAAACGTAAGGGTTTTATTATCAGTTGTGAATCGTATGAAGCGATTGATTGTGAGGACGAAACGGAAGATGCAAAGTATGATTTTTCCGTAGAAGATATCCGAAAGGCTGTTGATGATCTGCCCGATACATATCGAAGCATCTTAGCGTTACGGTTGTTCGCGGAATTGAGTTTTGACGAAATCGCCCGCCAACTTGGCGCTAAACCGGCAACGGTGCGCGTTCAATACATGCGAGGGATCAACAAGTTACGGAAGGAATTAATAATTAAGAACGTATGATTATGATAGAGAAGATGATACAGGGACAGTTGGAGGAAATTTTTGGCGGTAGCATGTCAGAAGGGCATCGTTTGCGGTTTGAAGCGAAGTTGGAAACTGCAATGCAGCATAAGGAACGGCAAAAAAATAATGTCCGGAGGCTGATTATTTGGACTGCAGCGGCGGCAGCATGTTTAGCGATCGTTATCACATTGAATATCAATGTGAGCAACGACACTGAAGAGCCTTTTGCCGAAGTGCACAACTACTACTCCATGCTTCTTGAAGAAGAAATGAAAACTACCATGCAAGCGCTTGATAAAATGGACGATACGTATAAGACGGAGGTTTGGCAAGACATAGAGACGCTTCTCGGCGAGCCGATACCCTTCAGGGAAGACGGCGAACAAAATACTTCGCTGATGATAGCTGCCTATTCTTCTAAAATCGAAGCGCTTCAACAAATAAAAAACAATATTCAAATAAATAATTAACAACTTAAAATTAATAAAGTTATGAGATCTATTTATAGTACAATCATTTGTGTAGCCGTAACAATCGAGGCGGCAATAGCGGGTGGCAATCCCAACGCAACAATCAAAGCCACAAACGGAAACGAACCCGCAAGTGAAGAATTTAAGCGCGAGATAGTCAAGGACTTCTCGGTTGGCGACGAGCCGATGCTCAATATTGAAAACAAGTACGGCAATATTCGCATCATTGAAGGCGTGGAAGGTAAAATCTCGTTCAGAATAGAGATCGTCGGCAAAGGACGCACTTCCAGCCTGGCAAAAGAGTATGCCGAAAAAGTGTCGGTTGATTTTTTGCAATCGGGTGACCGGGTTTCGGCGGAAACAAATTTCGAATCGCTGTCCTGCAGCAATTGCGGCCGCACCGTTCATTACACCGTCCTTGCCCCACGCAGTACAATATTGAAACTGACGAACAAGTATGGCAACATCATCCTTGACGACGCGGAAAAAGAAGTAGTCGGCATAGACCTGAAGTATGGCAACTTGACCGCCCATTCAATTGATAATCTGAATCTTGATATTGCTTATGGCAATATTGACATAACCAAGTGCAATGCCGTCAATGCCGATACAAAATACAGTGTGATCAAAATCGCTTCCGCCGAAACAATCTTGATGGATTCAAAATACGACAAGATCACTCTCGGAAATGTAGGGAATATAAAACTCGAAACCAGCTACACAACCGTTAATATCGCTACTCTCGGCAAGCGTATGGAATGTGAGGATATCAAGTACGGGCAGTTGAATATTTCGGAAGTGGCCGGCGATTTTGAAAGCATCAAAGTATCATCAAGCTATACAAACATTAAAATAGCGCTTTCAGACCACAGTTTCAAGGCCAAATTAAGCGTCAATTACGGCGAAATAAAAACGCCGAACAGCATGAAATTTACCAATGTTTCGGTGAAAGACAAGAATAACCTCGAAGGCGAGATCGGTTCAAACCCTTCAGCAACGGTAGAAATCAGCGCCAAATACGGCAATATCAGCTTGTAGTAACGGATGATGTATCCATGCGGTCGAACGGGGGCGGAACGGAAATCCGCCCCGTTTCTTCGGTATCCGTATTCTTTGTAAATTTGATCGTTGACGACTGAGAATACATCTCCGTAAAATAACGAAATATTGCGGAGATTCTTACAGCGTTGCAGAAAATACGCCGGTTGAGTTTTGGAAATAAAGCATAAGATCTCAATTTCCGTAAATAATCTATTATCAATACTTTGATATTTTTCTCCGCAATTTTTCGCTCAAGATAAATTGCCGGCAAATCATACAACAAAAACGTTTTACCGTCGAGCCATAATTTGTGGTCTGCGAATGTATTCGCCGCTTTTTTTACGGCCTCATTCTTCTCCCTTGAAAGCAATTTCTTGTTGATTTTGAGCTGTTCCACATCAGCAAACGACGTCAGGAACCTGTTGAAAAGGTATGTTCCGGCACTTCATCTTTGCCTACAACCCACTCTGCCTTTTTTTTAATTTCCTCTTTGTTCCCATGCATTTGAAAAGAAAAGCGTATCTTTGTCCCGTCAAAACAGAGTTAAATTGATAATGAAAAAGAAGACATTGCCTGTTTTATATGAGGTAGAAATCACGGACATTGCCGCTGAGGGAGTGGCTATTGCGAAGGTGGATAGCATGGTTGTATTCGTTCCCTATGCAGCGCCTGGCGACGTGGTGGATATTCAACTGACACGTAAACGAAGCCATTACGCAGAAGGACGGGTCGTGCGCTTCCATCAATATGCTGCTGTTCGGACTACGCCGTTTTGCGAACATTTCGGCCTCTGCGGGGGCTGCAAGTGGCAGCATCTGCCATACGAAGCGCAATTAGCCTGCAAACAACAACAAGTGACGGACAGTCTGACTCGTATCGGTAAAATTGCCATCGGGACAGTGCATCCCATCCTTGGCTCGCAGAAAACGATTTGCTACCGCAACAAACTTGAATTTACATTTTCCAACCGGCGATGGCTGACGGAGGACGAAGTGGTGACGCCCGACGAACCGCTCCGTCTCTGCGGTGCGGGGTTTCATATCCCGAAAATGTTTGACAAAGTGCTTGATATACGCCATTGCAGCCTCCAGGATGATATTTCAAACCGTATTCGTCTGAGTGTGAAAGACTATTGCCTGACGCACGAAGGTTATCCGTTTTTTGACCTCCGCAAACAGGAAGGTTTTATCCGTACATTAATTATACGTACTTCGCCGAAGGGCGGTGTGATGGCGATCGTCGTCTTTTTCTATGAAGATAAAACCAGTCGCGAAGCCTTGTTGGAACACCTCCGCACGGAATTTCCCGAAATCACGTCGCTGATGTATGTTATTAACGACAAATGCAACGATACGATTACCGATCGCGAAGTCATACTTTTCTGTGGAGAAGATCATTTGATCGAAGAAATGGAAGGATTGCAGTTCAGAGTCGGACCGAAATCGTTTTACCAGACGAACAGCGAACAGGCCTATCGTCTCTATTGTGTGGTACGCGAATTTGCCGGACTGACTGGCGATGAAATCGTTTATGATCTCTATACCGGTACGGGTACAATAGCAAATTTTATGGCGCGGCAGGCGCGGAAAGTGATTGGTATTGAATATGTTCCTGAAGCCATCGAAGATGCGCGACGCAATGCGCGACTAAACGGATTAGACAATATACAATTCTTTGTCGGCGACATGAAAGACCTGCTTACGGAAGATTTTATCCGTAAACACGGACAGCCCGACGTGATCATCACCGACCCGCCCCGCGCCGGAATGCACGACGATGTGATTGATGCGTTGCTGACGGCAGGCGCCGGGCGTATCGTGTATGTAAGTTGCAATCCCGCAACACAAGCGCGTGATTTGCAGAGGCTTAATAGCATGTATAAAGTGAAGGCCATTCAACCGGTGGATATGTTTCCGCATACTCACCACGTGGAGAATGTCGCATGGCTTGAGAAAAAACAACTCCCTGAATCTGAGATTGTATGATGTACGCAAGATTATTTTCATCGTTATTTATTCTTCTTTTGCTTGGCAGTTGCGGCCCGAAGAGTGTGTCGGACGATTTTCCCACCCTTGCCGTCAAAGGCGAAATCACCGCCGTAACGCTTAATACTTCGACGGCCTATTTCCTATACAAGATGCAGCCGATGGGTTACGAATACGATCTGATTGCCGATTTCGCGCAAAGTAACAATCTGAAACTGAATATCAAAGTGGCCGAAAATGTTACCCGCCTGACTGAAATGCTGCTCAATCACGAGGCGGATGTGGTGGCGTATCCGATGCAGGTGAATAACCAGCGCAAACAGGAAGTGCTGTACTGCGGCCACGAACGGCAGTCGAATTTAGTTATCGTGCAACGTGCCAATCGGGGTGATACAATCCTGAATGATGTCACGCAATTGATTGGCAAACAAGTATATGTAAAACCTAACTCCCGCTATCACGAACGTCTTGAAAACCTGAACCGTGAATTGGGCGGTGGTATCCAAATCATGGACATACAGCGAGATACGGTTACGGCTGAAGACCTGATAGAGATGGTCGCCCGCGGAGCGCTTCCCTATACGGTGTGCGAAGACGATGT
Source organism: Tannerella sp. (assembly GCA_031272155.1). Classification (GTDB taxonomy): domain Bacteria; phylum Bacteroidota; class Bacteroidia; order Bacteroidales; family Tannerellaceae; genus Tannerella. The sequence continues at coordinate 5,421 of JAISUI010000103.1, forward strand.
GGCGCGACTGAACAGAACATACTTCCAGAATATCAATATCAGCCTGACAATCAGTTTTAAGCAGCGCTATTCGTGGATAGTTAATAAAGATGCACCTTTGTTGGCGCAGGCGATTAACGAATGGGCGTCCAACAACACGGGAAAGAGTGCATACCAGGCGGCTTCCAAACGTTATTTTGAAATATCCAAAAATTATTCCGACGGAATGATGCCGGAGGTGGTGAATGGACAGTTGTCGCTCTACGACAGCCTGTTCCAGTGTTATGCATCTAAAATCGGCTGGGACTGGCGATTAGTGGCATCCATTTCGTATGAGGAATCGCATTTCGAGCCAGCCAGGATTGCCTGGACAGGCGCTGAAGGCCTGATGGGCATAATGCCGACAACAGCAGCGTACTTTGGTTATGCCCCGGAAGACATGAAATATCCGGACAAGAATATTGCCGCCGGTACAAAATGTCTGAAATTTTTTGGCTCTATCTATGCCGATGTGCCTGATTCAATGGAACGTATCAAATTTTGCTTAGCCGCCTACAATGCCGGCGCAGGCCACGTAAACGACGCGCGCGCATTAGCCGGCAAGTATGGCAAAGACCCTAATATGTGGGACGATGTTGCCGAATATATCCGCCTCAAGTCCGAACCGGAATATTTCAATGACCCGGTTTGTAAAAATGGGTATATGCGTGGTGTAGAGACAATTAAATATGTATATGAAGTAATGGAGCGGTATGATTACTACAAAGGGAAAATGCAAAAACAATAAATCGGCAGTAATGGAGGTAACCATCCGAAGTGGTGCGTGAACTGTGCCGGGGTCGAACCGGCGACCTCCGCCCTGTCAAGGCGGCGCTCTGAACCAACTGAGCTAACAGTTCGCAATGAGGCTGCAAATGTATGAAATTTTTATGACTTAACAATAGAAAACAGTTCGACAATTTGTGAAAATGCTCGGAATGAGACAAAAAATAAGCGTCATCTTCACGATGACGCTTATCGAAATGAAAAAGAATTATTTAACTTGGAAAAGGACCTTAAGATATCCTCTTCCTTTGTTTTAGTAATTGCATGGCAAATATAATGGGAATCTATTTATTATGCAATAGGCGATCCAAAAAATAACAACTTTGTTGGACGTGGAAATAGCGCATTTTTACATCGTTTCCCGCATAAAACCAAAAAAAAATTACAATTTCATCGAATTTTTTGGTGATGGATTCGCAAATTATTCATACCTTAGCGGTGTTTTTCAAATGATTTCCCGTGAAATCGCCTTTTCGCGTTCGGGCTAAAATCTTATATATTGAATTACAGCGTTTTAATAAAAAGTTAAAAAAAAGAGGCCTATGGGGCTTATTTAGATTGATTCTAAAGAAAAACGAACAAAAAAAAGTGGACTGATATGGACCTATTCGGAATTTTTAGTAAAGAAAAGAAAACGACTTTGGAAAAGGGGTTATCCAAAACGAAAGAGAGCGTATTCTCTAAACTGACAAAAGCCATCGTCGGCAGACGGCGAATTGACGATGCCGTACTGGATGAACTGGAAGAAATACTGATTACATCGGATGTTGGCGTAGATACGACACTGAAAATCATAGCTCGTATCGAAAAACGTGCGGCTACCGATAAATACGTAACAACAGAAGACCTGACTGTCATTTTGCGCGAAGAAATCGCCGCTTTACTGACCGAAAACAAAACGGAAGATATGGAAGATTTCCAGCTCCCCGAAGACAAGAAACCCTACGTTATTATGGTTGTTGGCGTGAATGGAGTGGGGAAGACTACAACTATAGGGAAATTGGCCTGTCAGTTCAAAAAGAAAGGGTTGAAGGTGTATCTCGGCGCAGCCGATACCTTTCGGGCGGCGGCTGTCGAGCAATTGACCATCTGGAGCGAACGGGTAGGCGTGCCTGTTGTCAAGCAAAGCATGGGATCCGATCCGGCCTCCGTAGCCTACGATACGCTCAATTCGGCCAAAGCCAACAACGCCGACGTAGTCATCATTGATACGGCCGGTCGTTTGCACAACAAAATCAACCTGATGAACGAACTGACGAAAATCAGGAATGTGATGAAAAAAATCGTGCCTGATGCGCCGCACGAAATTCTTTTGGTGCTGGATGGCTCTACCGGCCAGAATGCCTTTGAACAGGCCAAACAATTTGTGGCGGCTACGGAAGTCAATGCACTGGCTGTTACTAAATTGGATGGGACGGCCAAAGGCGGGGTCGTGATTGGAATTTCAGATCATTTCCATATTCCGGTCAAATATATTGGTCTGGGTGAGGGAATGGATGATTTACAGGTGTTTAACAAGAAAGCGTTTGTGGATTCCCTGTTTGGCGAATGAAAAGAAACAGAGTAGATATCATCACGATGGGATGTTCCAAGAATCTGGTGGATTCGGAACGACTGATGCGACAGTTTCAACTAAACGGATATTCTGTCGTTCATAATGCAAGGCGAGTAAACGGTGAAATCGTTGTGGTTAATACCTGCGCATTCATTCAGTACGCGCGCGAAGAATCCATCGGCATGATTTTATCGTTAATCGCAGCCAAAAAACGTGGCTATGTCGGGCAACTCTACGTGATGGGATGTCTTTCGGAACGTTACCGTGGCGAACTTGAACAGGAATTGCCGGAGGTGGATAAATTTTATGGTAAATTCGATTGGAGCAGTTTATTCCATGATATCGGCAAATCTTATTACCGAAACAGAGATTCCGAACGCGCTCTGACAACGCCCCGCCATTACGCCTACCTGAAAGTGGCCGAAGGATGCAACCGGAAGTGCGCCTATTGTTCCATACCGGTAATTACCGGACAATACCGGTCGCGCCCAATGGATGAGATTCTCGCAGAAGCCGGCCGGTTGGTCAAAAAAGGTGTCAAAGAAATTCAATTGATAGCGCAAGACTTGACTTATTACGGCATAGATTTGGCTCGGAAATGCCTGTTGCCGGAACTTACGGAGCGGCTGGCAGATATCCGGGGCGTGGAGTGGATACGGCTTCATTACGGTTATCCGTCTAATTTCCCTTATGATATTCTGCGAGTGATGCAGGAACAGGAAAATGTCTGCCGATACTTGGACATCGCCCTCCAGCATATCAGCGACCCGATGCTTCGACAAATGCGTCGCGGTATCACCAAACAGGCTACACTGGAATTGATAGAGCGGATCCGTGAAGAGGTGCCCGAAATACATCTCCGTACTACACTGATGGTCGGTCATCCGGGCGAGACCGAGCAGGATTTTGAAGAATTGCTCCAATTTGTCAGGGATGTCCGTTTTGAGCGCTTGGGCGCTTTCGCTTATAGCCACGAGGCGGATACGTATGCATACGCACATTACCGGGATGAGATTCCCGCCGAAGTCAAACAAAAACGATTAGATGAATTGATGTGCGTTCAGGAAACGATTTCACGGGAACTGAACGAAGCTAAAATCGGGCGAACGTTCAAAACCATGATTGATGGTGAAGACGAAATGTATTATATCGGAAGAACCGAATTTGACTCCCCTGAAGTGGACCAGGAAGTGCTGATTTTAAAAAATCAGCCGTTGCTTATCGGTGAGTTCTATAATATTGACATTGAGCATATTGAAGCGTTTGAAATGTACGGAAAAATGTTAAATTAATATAAAAGAAATAGATGTATTTGTTTGTTTCCGAAAAAACATTTAATATCGGGGCAAAATAGAAACCAAAATAGTTATGAAAGAAGCCGAATTAGTATCCGAACTGTCAGCCAGATTGGGCTGGGAAAAGAAAGATGTGGAAGCCACGCTGACCACATTCGGGATCGTGATTGGAGAAAAATTGTCCAATAACGACACGATAAGCCTGCACGGACTCGGGCAATTTGAGTCCAAAAAGAAAGCGGAACGCATATCAGTCAATCCGACTAACGGAAAACGCTATCTGATTCCGCCCAAATTGGTGCTCGCCTTTAAACCGGTAGTGCCCCTGAAAACCTATCTTAAAACATTAGACAGCCATGAATGAAAAATATTCTTTATATGATATAGCCGGTATTTTAGCCGAAAGAACCGGTCGAACAACAGCGATGACGGAACGTTTCATCGAAGAGCTGATTGATATCATCAACGACGGCATAACAAAAGATCAAAGCGTAAAAATCAAAGGTCTTGGCTCGTTAAACATTATCCTTGTCAAAGAACGGGAAAGCGTGCATGTCAATACGGGCGAACGGATTCTTATCCCTGCGCATCATAAACTGTCGTTTCTACCGGACAAAGGGCTTAAGGAATTGATCAATAAGCCATTCAGTAGCTTTGAGGCGGTGGAAATCAATGCCGGCGGCAGCGATGTTGAATACTCGCTTGACACTTCATCCGAATATGACGATGACGACGACGAAATGTTGCCGCCCGTTCCGGAAAGAACAGACCCGCCTCAAAATGAGCCGGCGAAAACGCCTTCGCCTGTTCCGGATGATGAAACTACAACGCTTATTTCCACTCCGGTGTATTCGATGCCACCCGTGCCCGAAACCGGCGTCAGTGACCGCTGGAAGGCCCCGGAAATACCGCCAACAACGGACGAGACAACCGAAATTATGGAAAAACCGTTGCCGGAAGACGAATCCACCGTTGCTTATGTTCCGCCATTAAAACCGGCCGCAGAAGCGCCGGAACCCTTCAAAACCGATGTTCCGGCAGATGGAGACAAGCCCGCATCGGAGTCGGCTGCACCTGATGGCGAAACGACAAGCATTATCCTCCCGCCGCGTCCGAAGACGATAGCCGAAAAATATAGCGAAGAACGCGCTTTGAGGGAAGCGGGTAAAGGGTCTGAAAATGCAGAGGAAAAGCCTGAAACAAACTTATCTGATGAAAATGAGGCGACTGTAGCCATACCTTCGTCTCCGCAAATAAAATCACGCGATACAATTGAACATACCGGTACGTCAGCCGTTACTCCGCCGCCATATTCCAGAAGAGAGGAAAAAAGAAGAAAAAAGAAAAAATCATCCAATCTTTCGCTATACATTATTATAATATTTATGTTTCTGATAGCGTGCGGTTCAATCTGGTACTTTTTCTTTTTCAGCGACACGTATAATATTTTCCGACCCGGCCAGAATGGCTTGGTGAAGGGCGAATCATTTACGTTGCCCGGCGATTCCGACGCCATAAAGGATTCGGAAGAAAAATCGAAAGTATCGTTAGATACGCTTGCGCTTACGGGACGGAAAAAAACAGGCGACGCCGGACTGTCGGCCGATTCGGTCGCCACGGCAGTACAGGACTCCATCGCAAAAGCGGCGACAACGCCTAAATCCGACGGCAAAACAGCGCCTCCGGATGCCGAAGCCGGAAAAACCGCCCGAACAAAAACGGATTCTTCGTCCGTTGTCAAACCCAACCAGCCGCAAGATGTGAATGTCTCATCTTCAGGCAGTAAAGTGCTGGCAAAGGTGCGTATGGATCCGGGTAGCCGCCTGACGTTGATTGCCGAGAAATATTACGGAAACAAACTGTTCTGGGTCTATATTTACGAGTTTAACAAGGCTAAGATTGGCCCGAATCCCAACCGGATCCCGACCAATATGGAAATCCTTGTGCCTAAAAAAGAAGTCTATAATATTGACGCAAACAATTCATTGTCAGTTGAAAAAGCGAGGCTAAAACAAAGCGAAATAATCTCAAAAATAGCCAACGATTAAACGGATAATGAGAACAGAAACGTAAACATTTTAATAATACATCACATACTGTATAAAAAAAGTTATTGTGACAATAAAGCGACGTTGGAACTCGTTATAAGGACGGTTTCCGGCAAAACGCTGTCGGTTTTTATTTATGAAGAAGATAATATGTAACTTAAATAATTATTTATGTATCAAACAGTAGATATTCGAGAATTGAACGAACGGATTGAAAATAACAGTGCGTTTGTAAACATGATCACAATGGGGATGAATCAGACCATTGTCGGTCAGAAACATTTGATTGAATCTTTATTGATCGGGTTGCTGTCCGATGGACACATTCTGCTGGAAGGTGTTCCCGGACTTGCAAAAACATTGGCTATCAAAACATTGGCTTCGCTTATCAATGCGAAATACAGCCGTATCCAATTTACGCCCGACTTATTGCCGGCCGACGTAATAGGTACAATGATCTATAGCCAGAAGACGGAAGAATTTTTAGTAAAACAGGGGCCTGTGTTCGCAAATTTCATTTTGGCGGACGAAATCAATCGCGCTCCCGCCAAGGTACAAAGCGCCCTTTTGGAAGCCATGCAGGAACATCAGGTGACTATCGGCGAAACAACGTATAAACTGCCTGAGCCATTCCTCGTAATGGCCACGCAGAATCCTATTGAACAGGAAGGTACTTACCCTTTGCCCGAAGCGCAGGTGGATCGTTTCATGCTGAAAGTCGTGATAAACTATCCGAACAAAGACGAGGAGAAACAAGTCATCCGGCAGAATATTTCCGGCGAACCTGTCCAGATTACGCCCGTGATGGATGCAAAAGAAATCCTCGAAGCGCGTAAAATCGTGCGCGAAGTGTATCTGGATGAGAAAATAGAGCGTTACATCGTGGACATTGTTTTCGCAACCCGTTTTCCGGCTGAACACAATCTGCCCAACCTGGCGAATATGATTGCCTTTGCCGCTTCGCCGCGTGCCTCTATCAATCTGGCTGCCGCAGCCCGTGCGTATGCGTTTATTAAACGTAGAGGATACGTGATTCCCGAAGACGTTCGCGCTGTATGTCACGACGTTATGCGCCACCGCATCGGGCTTAGTTACGAAGCCGAAGCCAACAACCTGACAACGGAAGAAATCGTCAGCGAAATACTTAATAAGATTGAGGTGCCTTAATTTTGAAACGAAAGACGTAAGACAAAAGACATGAGACTACTTTTAGTTTCGAGTTTTGACTGTTTCAAATATTAAAATATGGAAACGAGTGAATTATTAAAGAAAGTTCGGCAGATTGAAATCAAAACACGCGGGCTGTCGCGTAATATCTTTGCAGGCCAGTATCATTCCGCCTTCAAGGGTAGGGGAATGGCGTTCAGCGAAGTGCGCGAATACCAGTTCGGTGACGACATCCGCGACATAGACTGGAATGTGACGGCGCGTTATGTCCGTCCCTACGTGAAAGTCTTTGAAGAAGAGCGCGAATTGACTGTTGTGCTGATGATTGACGTTTCCGGTAGCAAAGATTTCGGTACGGTAAGCCAGATGAAAAAGGATGTCGTGACGGAAATTGCGGCTACGCTGGCTTTTTCAGCTATTCAGAACAACGATAAAATTGGCGTCATTTTCTTTTCTGATAAGGTTGAAAAATTTATTCCGCCCCAGAAAGGGAAACGACATATCTTGTATATCATTCGCGAATTGATTGATTTTCAGCCGGATGATAAAAAGACAAACATCAGCCAGGCATTACGCTACCTGACAAATGCCATCAAGAAACGATGCACCGCCTTTTTGATATCTGATTTTATTGACAACAATAACTATCAGGATGCGCTGACTATCGCTAACCGTAAGCATGATGTTGTTGCTATTCAGGTATATGATCGCCGGGAAACGGAATTGCCGCCCGTCGGGTTGATCAAAATCAAAGATGCCGAAACAGGCGTTGAACAATGGGTGGACAGTTCGTCCGGTCGCGTCAGGAACGGGTATAAAAAATGGTGGGACAACCGACAGGAGGAGATGAATAATACTTTCACCAAATGTCGGGTGGACACTGTTTCCGTCCGGACGGAAGACGATTATGTAAAGTCGCTTCTCGCCCTATTTGGTAAACGTAATTGATTGAAATAAACGATGAAATGGGAAAAATATAAAATAGTATGGCTATTGCTTTCCGTCTTATGGACAGGAATGAGCGTGCAAGCGCAGGAAACGCTGATTGACGTCCGGCTGGATTCGGCCGACATCCTGATAGGCGAACAAACCGTGCTGCATCTCAGCGTTACCATAGACAACGATAAAAACGTTATCTGCCCGATACCTGCCGATACATTGATGACGGGAGTGGAAGTGTTGTCGGTTTCCGACCCGGATACGATTCGGATAGACAATAACAGGCTTGTAATCAAACGAGATATACAAATCACTTCGTTTGATTCGTTGTTGTATCTTCTACCGCCATTTATGGTCATTGACGGACAAGATACCGTGTATTCCAATCAGATAGCCCTGAAAGTGTCCACCATTCCGGTGGATACGGAACATCCGGAACAGTTTTTTGACATCAAAAACATCTGGAAACCTCCGTTTGTATGGGCTGATTATTATCCGTTGATTTTCGGAATACTGTTGGCTATCGTACTGATTATTGCAATTATATATATTGTAAAGCGTATTCGTGCGCAGAAATCGCTGATTCCGTTCAGAAAAGTTGAGCCGAAACTGGCGCCGCACGAAGAAGCCTATCAAGAACTGGCGCGTATCAAGCAACAGAAATTGTGGCAACAGGGACGAAACAAGGAATATTATACCCAACTTACGGATACGTTACGACGTTATTTATTACGGCGTTATGATATTTATGCAATGGAAATGACGTCATACGAAATACTGGAAGTCCTGCCAACGGTCAATGACGATCCTGTAGTGCGCGATACGCTGAAACAGATTCTTCATTTGGCCGATTACGTAAAATTCGCCAAATTGAAACCGCTTCCTGATGAAAACGACTTGAGCATGTCCAATGCTTACGCATTTGTGGACAGGACGAAACTCGTTGAGGAAGCGAAAACGACAGAAGGCCAGGCAGAAGGAGAAGACAGCGAAATAGCCGAATCAAAACCAATTGAAAAGGAGGAATAAAATGATATTTGCGAATCCGAATTATTTCTATTTGTTGTTATTACTCATCCCTATGATTGGATGGTATATCTGGAAGATGCGTAAAAATCAGGCAAGTATGCAGTTTTCAGCATCGCAGGCGTTCAGCGCCCCGCGGATGAAAACGCTCAGGGTTTATCTGCGTCACTTGCCGTTTGCTCTTCGCACGGCGGCGCTCGTGCTGTTGATTGTAGTGCTTGCGCGTCCCCAATCCACCGATAGTTGGTCTGATTCAACGACCGAAGGAATTGACATCATGCTTTCGATAGATATTTCAACCAGTATGTTGTCGTTAGACCTGAAACCCAATCGGTTGGAAGCGGCAAAAAATGTAGCCGCCGCATTTATCAATGGGCGACCAAACGATAATATCGGCCTTGTGGTCTTTGCCGGCGAGAGTTTTACACAATGTCCGCTGACGACTGATCATACGATTCTGCTGAATTTGTTTAAGGACATTCAAAGCGGTATGATTGAGGATGGTACGGCCATCGGATTGGGGCTGGCCAATGCCGTTAGCCGAATTAAGGACAGCCAGGCGAAATCGAAAGTGATTATTTTGCTGACCGACGGGAAGAACAACCGCGGTGAAATCGCACCGATAACGGCTTCGGAAATCGCCCAATCGTTTGGCATCCGCGTCTATACCATCGGCGTAGGGACAAAAGGCGAAGCGCCTTATCCGTTCCAGACGGCTTTTGGTGTGCAATACAGGAATATACCGGTTGAAATTGACGAAGATATGCTGAAGCAAATTGCCGCCAATACCGGCGGACAGTACTTCCGCGCCACCAATAACGCCAGCCTGAAAGCCATCTACGACGAAATAGACAAGCTGGAGAAAACAAAAATCAGTGTGCAAGAATACAGCAAGAAACAGGAAGAATACAAGTACTGGGCGCTGGCTGCGCTGGGACTGCTCTTGCTGGAAATTCTGTTGAGATATACATTATTAAAAAAGATACCGTAAAAAAGAAAGGAGGATATAGATTATGTTTCGTTTTGCCAATCCTGACTTTTTGTATTTGTTGTTAGTGCTTCCCGTATTGGTAACGTTTTACATCATAGCCGGGATCAACCGCCGGAAAGCAATCCGGAAATACGGAAATCCGGCGTTGTTACAGCAACTGATGCCGGAAGTATCGCCCAAGCGCCAACATTTGAAGTTCTGGATATTATTTGCTGCCGTGGCGGCGCTTATCTTTGTGATAGCCGGACCTCAGTTCGGTTCCAAATTGGAAACGGTCAAGCGCAACGGCGTGGAAATCATGGTTTGTCTGGATGTTTCCAACTCCATGATGGCCGAAGACATCAAACCCAACCGGTTAGAAAAGGCCAAACAGATGCTGGCCAAAATGACCGACGGTTTTTCCAACGATAAGGTAGGGCTGATTGTCTTTGCCGGCGATGCCTTTACGCAGTTGCCGATTACATCGGACTATATTTCTGCCAAGATGTTCCTGTCGTCCATCAATCCTTCGATGGTTTCGTCGCAGGGAACAGCCATTGGGGAGGCTATCAATCTGGCTATGCGTTCATTTACGCCTAATGAAAAATCGGGTAAAACCATTCTGGTTATCACCGACGGCGAAAACCATGAAGGCGACGCCGTTAAAGCAGCCATTGCCGCTTCGGAGAAAAATATTAAAATCAATGTGGTCGGTATCGGACTGGCGCAGGGAGCGCCAATACCCCTTCCCGGAACGAATAATTTTATGAAGGACAAGGAGGGCAATGTGGTTGTCACGCAACTGAATGAAAAGATGTGCCAGGAAATTGCCGCCGCCGGAAAAGGCATCTATGTTCGCGCAGACAACACAAACTCGGCTTTGCGGACGTTGCAAAGTGAGATAGATAAAATGGATAAAACCGAATTGGACAGCAAAGTCTATTCGGAATACGATGAGCAATTTCAGATGTTGGCATGGATCGCATTGATCTTTTTGATCGCAGAATATCTGATATTGGAGAGGAAAAACCGGATTTTCCGGAAAGTGAAGTTGTTTTCTTAAAATGATGCAGAATATGAAAATAAGATATCGAATCATTACAGGAGTTATTTTCAGTTTCGTATGTGTTGCGGCTTTTGGACAAAAAGCCGAACGCCAACGTATCCGCGAAGGGAATAAATTGTATAATGCCGAAAAGTTTACGGAATCGGAAATCGCATACCGCAAAGGTGTGGATGTGAATCCGCGTTCCATAGAAGGCGCATACGACCTTGGCAATGCGTTGTACAGGCAGCAAAAATTTCCTGAAGCCGTCCAGCAATATCAGTTAGTCATCGGACAAAAAGAACGTTTGCTGGAAGAGGATAAACAAAAGAATACCAATCGTTTGGCGCAGGTTTATCATAATCTCGGCAACATTGGTATGTGCAATGCCGTAGCGCATCGGAACGCCGGAGACATAGAAAACAGCAATAAGGAATATACCAAAAGCATAGAGGCTTATAAACAATCCCTGCGCATGAATCCTGCAGACGACGAAACTCGCTATAATCTTGCACTGGCGCAGAAAATGTTGCAAAATCAACAAAATCAAGACCAGCAGCAAGATCAGCAGCAGCAACAACAAGAGCAACAGGAACAGCAACAACAACAGCAAGATGATCAGAAAGAGCAGAAAACACAGGACGAAGCGCAGTCAAATGAACAAATGAGCCAGGACAATGCGAAACAGATGCTTGATGCTTTCTTGCAGGATGAAAAAGATACGCAGGAAAAAGTCAGGAAAGCACAAGAGAAAAAACAGGAACAGCGCCGTTCCGACAAACAATGGTAATCAAACATGAACAATAATAAAAACGATATGAGAAAGAAAATCATTTCCTTATGTGTGTTGTGGCTGGCTTTCAGCGGGATGCACCTCAAAGCGGACGACGTGACCTTCAAGGCGTCGGTGTCGCCCGAAGTAGTGGTCATGGGTGAACAATTTCGGCTGTCATATACCGTCAGCGCCGAAGGTACGGAATTTCGCGCGCCTGACCTGAGCGAATTTCAGGTGCTGATAGGGCCAAGCACATCCACCAGTATCAGCACGGAGGTTAGGCAAGGTAAATCAACAACCGTTTATGCGCTGACATTCACGTATATTCTGATGCCAAAACAGGAAGGCACGTTCAACCTTGCTCCGGCTACGATTAAGATCAAAAATGCCAATTATCAATCCAATGCACTGACAATAAAAGTATTACCTCCTGACAAATCAGGCAATGCTGCAGCGCAGGGAAGTGGCACGAATCCATCGGCGTCTGGTATAACAGGCGAGGAACTCTTTGTCCGTATGAATATTTCCAATCGAAACGTCTATGAGCAGGAAGGTTTTCTCGTTTCCTTTAAACTATATTCGCTCTACGATGTCGGGTTAGGTAGCGTCAAATTCCCTGAATTTGAAGGATTTCTTGTGCAGGACATCGAACTTCAGCCGCAATGGACGGCCGAAAACTATAATGGACGGAATTATCATACGGCCGTGCTCAAACAGGCCGTGCTTTATCCGCAGCGCTCCGGTAAGATCACGATCGAATCGGGAAAATACGAAGCCATCGTGCGGGTGCGGACGCAGAAGCAGGTGCGCAGCATTTTTGACGATTTCTTCGATACTTATCAGGATGTAAAAAAAGAATTGATTTCGCCGCCCGCTACAATTGACGTTAAGCCATTGCCGTCGGGTAAACCGGCGTCGTTCTCCGGCGCAGTCGGTAATTATACGATGAAAACGGCCATTAACTCCAATAATGTCAAAACCAACGAAGCCGTTACGATTACGGTTACGATTTCCGGCAATGGCAATATCAAACTTGTCAAGAATCCTGAAGTCGTTTTTCCGAATGATTTTGACATCTATGATCCCAAAGTGGACAGCAAAATCAAAACAACAACAGCCGGTTCCAGTGGCACTAAAACCATTGAATACATGGCCATTCCGCGTTATGCCGGCGATTTCGAGATTCCCGCCATCCGGTTTTCCTATTTTGATACGAAAACCGGAACCTATAAAAGTCTTGACTCAGAGCCATTTAAACTCCATGTTGAAAAAGGAGAGGGTGGGGAAGGAGCTACCGGCCCGGTCGTATCAAATTTCAGCAATCAGGAAAGTCTCAAGTTGCTGGGCGAAGATATTCGCTACATCAAAGTGGCGAAACCGCATTTTGTGTCCAATCGCGAAATCTTTTTCGGGTCGTTTGGATACATTGCTTTGTATTTGATTATTACAATTATTTTCATCCTGTTCTTCATTGTTTATCGCAGTAAAGTGAAAGAGAATGCGAATATCGCACTCGTCCGCACCAAAAAAGCGAACAAAACGGCTGTCAGAAGGCTGAAAAAAGGCGAAAAACTGCTGAAAGAGAACAAGAAAGAGGAATTTTACGATGAAGTGCTACGCGCTGTATGGGGTTACTTGAGCGATAAACTGAGCATCCCGCAGGCCAACCTGACGAAAGACAACGTAGAAGCGGAACTGGCGAAATACGGCGTGGACGAATCGTTGTCCGGAGAATTTATGGAGATACTGAACGCCTGTGAATTTGCGCGTTATGCGCCCAGTCAGGCGCCGGATGCCATGGATCATCTGTTTAAACAAACGGTGAATGCTATCGGGAAAATGGAAAATACGATTAAAAAATAATGATTATGAGAACAATAAAGAAAATAGGTCTGTTTATATGCCTTGCTGGTTGGAGCGCCGGCATCGTAGCGCAGGAAGCTGTAAAAGAAGCAGAAACAGCATACGCTCAAAAGCAATATGACAAAGCGATAGAACTCTATGAAGACGTACTGAAAAATTTCGGAGAGTCGGCAGAGATTTATTATAACTTGGGGAATGCCTATTATAAAGCCAATAAGATAGCGCCGGCCATCCTGAACTATGAGCGGGCGTTGCTGATTAATCCGGGGGATCGCGACTTGCGTTTCAACTTGCAAATCGCTAACTTGCGGACGATTAACAAAATTGAGCCGGTCGGTGAATTTTTCCTTACCGAATGGTTTCGCACCGTGCAGAATTTCTGGAGCGTGGATATGTGGGCGACGCTGGGAATCATCGGTTTCGTCCTGTTTATCGGTTGCCTGACACTCTATTTCTTTTCCAAGTGGATGCGCCTGAAAAAGATAGGGTTCTATGCCGGCATCGTTTTACTGACGATTGTGATCGTTGCGAATATCTTCGCGTGGAAACAGCGACAGGCGCTTATCAACCGTAACGGAGCTATTATTTTTGCGCCGACCGTAACCATCAAAAGTTCGCCCGACACCAGTGGTACCGACCTTTTCGTCCTGCATGAAGGGACGAAAGTATCCATCAAAAGCATGCTCGGCGAATGGTACGAGATTGAACTGGCGGACGGTAATGTCGGATGGATACGCCAAAAAGAACTTGAAAAAATATAAAACGTTTTGTTAGAGCATGTTTTAGATATTGAGCGCAATGCCTTCCTGTGGCTTAACGGCGGACATACGCTTTATGCCGATCGGTTTTTCTGGCTGTTTTCCGGCAAATTTGTCTGGATTCCGTTGGCGGTATGGATATTGTTTGTCCTGTGCCGACGTAAGGATTGGCGCGAATCGTTGTTGATCATCCTGTTTATTGTGCTGGTTATTACTGTTTGCGACCAATTTGCTTCGAGCATTTGCAAACCTTTGTTCGCCCGTTTCCGTCCGACACATCACCCCGAATTTATGAACAGTGTAGAAATTGTTTCCGGCTATCGCGGTGGTCTGTATGGATTTATTTCCAGTCATGCCGCCAATGCGTTCGGATTTGCTGTATTTACCATTCTGCTGTTTCGTTACCGGTGGTACACGGTTGCAATTCTGCTTTGGAGTATCTGTTTTTCATACAGCCGCATCTATCTTGGCGTCCATTTTATTTCCGACATTATCTCCGGCATGGCGGCAGGCGCACTGTTCGGGTGGTTGGGCTACCGACTGTACGTAACAGTGCGGCATAAATTTTTCAAACGGACAGAAGACGCTTCCCTTATGTACACAAAACGCGAAAAACAATACATCCTCTACGGCTTGTTTTTGACGGTATTGTTTGTATTGATTTATAGCAAGATAACTTGTGGTGGATAAACCTAATCAGAGTCGGTTTATCCTGAAAATGCTGCAACATTTGGCAAATTCATTTTCTTCCGCCATTTCCTGCCATTTTTTTCCTGTCTTTGTTATTGGTATAGAAAAAAATCTTATCTTTGCGGTTGAAAATTCTATAAACGATAGAGTATGGCTACTGTAACATTAAATAATAACATTAAATAATATGAGTACAAAAACGAAAATTAACAGACGCTCATTTCTTCAGAATGTAGCAGTCATCGGTGCTTCCGGCGCAGTTAGCGGTGGAACCGTATTGTCGTCCTGTGCGGGCGGTGAAAAGAAAAATGCCGGTTTAACGCCTTTGCGTCCGGCAAGTGAGGTATATATCCCGGAATTGGGAGATAAAGCCGTTGAAGGCAAGCCGATTAAGGCTGCACTAATCGGATGCGGTTCACGCGGAACAGGTGCGGCGTACAACTTCTTGGATGCCGGTGACGGATTGTCAATCACCGTATTGGCAGATATTTTCAAAGACAGGCAGGATGCGTGTCGCGAGAATTTGAAAAAAGATAAACAGAACGAAGTAGCCGACGATCAGTGTTTCCTCGGATTCGACGCTTATAAAAAGGCATGCGAATCGGATGTGGACATGGTCATCATTGCTACGCCGTCGCTCTTTCATGCCGATCACATGAAATATGCGATAGAACAGGGCAAACACGTGTTCGTGGAGAAAGCCGCCGCTATTGACGCCGTAGGTTACCGCACGTTTATGGCCGGCATCAAAATGGCTAAAACCAAGGGATTAAATGTCGTTACCGGCACGCAACGTCATCATGGCAGGGATTATCTGGCTTCTTATAAGAAAATTCAGGAAGGGACTATCGGCCGCATCACGTCCGGCAATGTCTATTGGAACCAGGGGCACATGGATTTCAAATGCCGCCGACCCGAATGGACGGATATGGAATATATGTTTCGCGATTTCTTCAGTTGGAACTGGTTGTGCGGCGATCATATCATTGACCAGTGCGTACATAATATTGATGTGTTCTGTTGGTTTTCACACCTGAAGCCGGTTAGCGCTGTTTGTATGGGATCGCGTTTGCGCAGGGATACGGGAAATATATATGATAATTTCAGCGCCGACATCGTGTTTGAAGGCGATGTGCATCTCCATGCCATGGCGCGTCAGATAGATAACTGCGCGACAAATATAGGTGAAATCATTCAGGGAACCAAAGGTTTCTGGAGGAGCAGCGACATGAGTATCCATGACTGGGATGGCAACCTGATCTGGCAATTCGATTGGGAAGCTACCAAAGCCACTTATTCCCAGAATGATCCTTATGTGTTGGAACACA
Organism: Tannerella sp.; assembly: GCA_031272155.1. Taxonomy (GTDB): domain Bacteria; phylum Bacteroidota; class Bacteroidia; order Bacteroidales; family Tannerellaceae; genus Tannerella. Next base: position 21,684 of record JAISUI010000103.1, read on the forward strand.
TGAACTTAGTGAACAGTATCCGTCAGGGCAAAGTGATTGAGATTGCCGAAATTACGGCGATTTCATCCATGACAGGCATTATGGCTCGCGAGTCGGCCTATACGGGGAAAGCCATTACGTGGGAAGAAATGACGAACTCCGACCTGAGCCTGATGCCCAAAGAACTGCATCTTGGCAATACGGACATGAAAGAATATACGACGATACCTCTACCCGGGACAAAGACAAAGCCCTGTTAAAAAGTGACTTAGAAAAAAAATGCAGTCAAATAAGCATTTTTTTGAATTATTTTTTTGCCGGTTGAAAAATAATCCCTAACTTTAGAGGCATCATTGAATAGTAATTTAAACGATAAGATCATGACAAAAACAATCACATTTAATGAACTTCGGGATATAAAAGACCGATTGCCGGACGGCACGATTCATTGCATAGCCAATGAAATAGGCGTCAGTGTTGAAACCGTCCGGAATTACTTTGGGGGACAAAATTTCAGGGAAGGAAAGAGTTGCGGAATCCATCTGGAACCAGGTCCGAACGGCGGTATCGTCATATTGGATGATACGACTATTTTAGACCGCGCAATGGAAATCCTTCACGAAAAGGAAAATCCTGATGCTGCAGTAGTAGCGTAATAAAAACATTTTCGGAGAATCCCGGAGCAGGCAGTTGTCTGCAAAGGGATTCTTTATATATATAAATCATTAACAGGTAATTACTATGGAAGAAGAATTAGTTACTTTAGCCATTCACACATTTGAAAAGGCGCAGATACTGAAAACGATACTCGAAGCGGAAGGCGTCGAAGTGTCCATTCATAATGTAAACCTCATCCAGCCGGTTATTTCTGCGGGCGTGCGCGTCCGTATCAAAAAGAGCGATCTGCCTCATGCGCTACGGATTATAGAAGACGTTCGATGGCTGAATGACAGCGATGAAGAAAAAGAAGTGCAGGAGGTCAGAAAGAAAATCCTGATTCCGGTGGATTTTTCCGATTATTCTATAAAAGCCTGTGAGATAGGAATAAACTATGCCAACCTGATAGATGCCGAAGTCATGTTGTTGCACGCTTACTTCAACGCCTATATGCCGTCGTCATTTCCTTATGTGGCCTACGAAATGGGCGCCGGAACGACCGATAATGACGAATCCTTCAAGGAAATTGTCCGGAAAGTGGAAGCCGACATTGGCAATCTGTGCGCTCATATTGATCGCAAGATGAAAGAAGGAACGCTTCCCGACATAAAATACGAATACACCTTGCGCGAAGGGCTGCCGGAAGAAGAAATCATTTCCTTTGCCAAAGACTACCGTCCGACGCTTATCGTGATGGGCACGCATGGTAAAAAACAAAAAAACAGGGATTTACTCGGAAGCGTCACCGGCGAAATCATCGAACTTACCAAAGCGCCATTGCTGGCCATACCGGAAGAAATTCCGTTCGATGATTTGAAATATGCTAAACAGGTGGCATTTGCGACATCTTTTAATCAGCATGACCTGATAGCATTCGATAAATTCGTAGAACTTGTCGGCAATTACAAGGATGCCACCATTCAGTTATTCAACATTTCAACCAGTAAAAACGAGTGGAACGAAATCCGGCTGACCGGTTTCAACGAATACCTGAAAAAAAACTATCCGGATTTGAAAATTGAATACACGGTTATCAGCGACGGCGATTTGCTCGAAGCGGTTGAAAAGTTCGTGACCGACAAACATATAGATGTGATTGCCCTGAGCGCACACCGCCGGAGTATGATTACACGGCTGTTTAATCCGAGTATTGCATGTAAGATGCTGTTTCACAGCAATACGCCACTATTGGTAATACCGGTTTGAAACAACTGTTTTCCGGGTGCCATCAACTGTCGCATCCACAGATTGTTGCCACCAGGTTCCTGTCCCCGTATGCATTATTTATACGGGCGACGTTGACCCAGAACTTGTTTTCGTGCAGCCATTCCATCGGGAAAGCCGCTTTCGTACGGGAATAGGAATGTTTCCATTCGTCTGCGGTGATTTCGTATTCGGGATGGGGTGCATTTTTCAGTACATTGTCTTCCTTTGATGCAATTCCGGTCTTTATTTCATTGATTTCAATACTAATACATTTCATGGCTTCAACAAAACGATCCAATTCCGCCTTGCTTTCGCTTTCGGTTGGCTCAATCATCAATGTGCCATGTACGGGAAACGAGAGGGTAGGAGCGTGGTATCCAAAGTCCATCAGACGTTTGGCAATATCGGTTTCATCAATGTCTGTTGCAGCCTTGAATTGCCGACACTCCAGAATCAGTTCGTGACCTACACGCCCGTTTGCACCGGTGAATACAATTCCATAGTCATCTTCCAGTTTGTTTGCCAGATAGTTGGCGTTAAGAATAGCTGTCTGCGTAGCGACGGTCAGTCCTTCCGCACCCAGCATACGAATATAAGCGTAGGTAACCGGCAGGATGCCCGCACTGCCGTAAGGCGCAGCAGCAACGGTATTGCGTCCGTCGCCAAAGAATGGATGCGACGGGAGGAACGGGATCAAATGTTCCGCTACACATATCGGGCCTACGCCGGGGCCGCCGCCGCCATGAGGTGAGGCAAATGTTTTGTGGAGGTTCAGGTGGCAAACGTCGGCGCCAATGACACCCGGATTGGTTAATCCCACCTGAGCGTTCATGTTAGCCCCGTCCATATAGACTTGTCCGCCACAGCTATGGATGATGTCGCACATCTCTTTGATGTCGGCCTCGAAAATACCATGCGTGGATGGATAAGTAATCATCGCAGCCGCAAGGCTTTCTCTATTTTCTTCTGCTTTGGCGCGAAAATCGGCAAGGTCAATATTTCCCTTTTCATCGCATCGCACAGTGACGGTTGTATAGCCGCACTGGACGGCGCTTGCCGGATTGGTGCCGTGCGCAGAAGCGGGGAGCAAGATAACATTACGGTGTCCCTGCCCGATATTTTCAAGATAGGAACGGATCACGCGGAGACCGGTATATTCGCCCGCAGCGCCGGAATTGGGCTGCAAAGTAATGCCTTTCAGGCCGGTAATTTCAACCAGGTATGCGGAAAGGTTTTGTATAAGTTCTTGATAACCTATCGTTTGTTCCTCAGGGGCATACGGATGAATGGATTGAAATTCGGGACGACTCAGCGGCAAAAGCTCGGATGCCGCATTCAGTTTCATCGTACATGATCCCAACGAAATCATGGAATGAGCCAACGATATATCTTTGCGTTCCAGCCTTTTAATATAACGCATCAATTCTGTTTCGGTATGATAATTCCGGAACACGTCCTGTTGCAGGAATGTGGCAGTACGCAAATATTTACGGTCAAAATAAATTCGCTTTGCGTCTAATTTGCCGTCTGCCGGACATTTCGCACCGGTGGCAGCAATGGAAAATATATTGGCCAACGTGTGGACGTCAGCCGGTAATGTCGTTTCATCCAGACTGATACCAACCTTTCCGTCCGCAAAATAACGCAGATTTACGTGCGCGCTCAGGGCTATTTGGCAGATAGTTTCTGTCGAAATATTAGACGGAAGTTCTATCCGCAATGTGTCAAAATAATTCTCATTCAATTGTTTATATCCAAAATCGCCAATTTTTCCCGCCAACCATCCGGTATATGCGTGAATACGCGACGCGATGTCACGCAATCCGTCAGCGCCATGATAGACGGCGTAGAAACCAGCCATTGTTGCCAGTAAAGCCTGCGCAGTGCAGATGTTGGATGTCGCTTTTTCGCGTTTGATGTGTTGCTCGCGCGTCTGGAGAGCTAAACGGCATGCCGGATGGCCATATACGTCCACCGACACTCCAACGATCCGTCCCGGCAGATGACGTTTATAATCCTCTTTTGCAGCAAAATATGCAGCAGAAGGACCGCCATAAAACATGGGAATGCCATACCGCTGACTGCTCCCGAAGACAACATCCGCATCCCATTCACCGGGCGGCACAAGTATGGCAAGACTCAGTAAATCAGCAGATACAGCCACTCGAACGCCATGTTCATGCGCCATAGACACAAAACCGGCAAAGTCATGGATTTCCCCGTTTCCATCAGGATACTGAACGATAGCGCCAAAATAGTTCCCGTCTTTCCACGAATGGCTCTTGGAATTACCTGTAACAATCTCAATCCCTTGTGGATCCATGCGCGTATGAAGGACAGCCAACGTTGATTCAAACACATTTTCATCCACAAACAAACGATTGGCTCCTTCTTTCGCCTGTTCACGGCTACGGGTGGCATACAACATGGTAGCCGCTTCGGCTGCCGCGGTCGCTTCGTCCAATAATGAACAGTTGGCCAACGGCATACCGGTAAGTTCGCATATAACTGTCTGAAAATTAAGCAATGCCTCTAAACGTCCCTGCGACACTTCCGCTTGATAAGGCGTATAAGAGGTGTACCATGCCGGATTTTCAAAAACATTGCGCTGGATGGGCGCCGGACATACCGTGTCGTACCATCCCATACCGATATATGACTTAAATATCGTATTTTTAGATGCTAATTCTGCAATATGGGAGGCAAATTCATGTTCGGTCATTGCTTCCGGCAGGTTGAGTGGCTTTTTCAGCCGGATATTAGCCGGAATTGTCTGCTCGATTAATTCGTCTATGGATGCGACGCCGAGCGTTTGAAGCATGGCTTGTTGTTCGTTTTCCGCAATTCCTATGTGGCGGTTTACAAATTTGGTTGTGTTCATATATATTATTAATGTATATTTATATTAATGTAGGAACGGGTTAAACCGTTTCTCGTCTATGATCGTTGTTGAAGGTCCATGTCCCGGATAGACTACCGTTTCGTCAGGCAGGGTAAGGAGTTTATCTTTAATGGATGCCATCAGAATGTCGTAATCGCCTCCCCATAAATCAGTTCGCCCAATACTGTCGTCGAATAAAGCATCACCTGTCAATACAAAACCATCGCGCTGATTGTAAAATGCAAGGCTGCCGGGCGAATGACCGGGCACATGCCGTATCGTCAGTTCTGAGTTTCCAAAACAAATTTTGTCGTTTTCATTAAGATATTTTGTAATATTGATATCATCCGGCATGGAAAACTGAAAAACGTTCATGAAACGCATTTGCGTTCGCGCAGACGGCAACAGTTCCACATCGGCGTGGTGCGCTTCCGGCTCAAGCCCATACCTGTGATGAATAAACGCATTGCCAACTATATGGTCATAATGCAGATGAGTACACAGCAATCGTTTTAATTGCAGGTTGTTGTGCTCTATGAAATCGGACAGCGTCTGTTCTTCGTTTTGATTCATGCAACCGCAGTCAATCAAAACGGATTCTTTCGTTTCGTCGTAAAGCAGATACGTATTCACTGCCACAAAATTAAATTCAAATATCTTAATATCAATCATAAAGGTAAATATATTACTTTTTTCATTTCAAAAAACGGCTCTTTGTAATAGTCAGATAAATCAATGCTTATCACATGTTTGCGAAAAGGCGTCAATTCACTTTGCAGATTTCCGCCTTTCAGGCATATCAAACCGTTTGGCAGAGCGTTGATTTGCTCCGCACGAATATTTTTTCTCACCAATTTAGCCAGATCAGACAAAGGCATCACCGCGCGACTGACAATAAAATCAAAACGCGCTTTTTCTTCCTCCACGCGGCAATGGCGCGTCGTCACGTTTGTCAAACCTGCAGCATCGGCTACAGCCTGCGCCACACGTATTTTTTTGCCCGTGCCATCTATCAGATGGAAAGACACTTCCGGAAAAAGAATGGCCAACGGAATCCCCGGAAAACCTCCGCCGGTGCCGACATCCATCACGGAACTGCCGGGCGAAAAACGCAGCATTTTTTCAATGCCCAACGAATGTAATACATGATTAACACACAGATTTTCAATGTCTTTTCGAGATATAACGTTAATCTTTGCATTCCAGTCGGCATACGACTTCTCCAATGAAGCAAACTGCTGCAACTGCCTGTCGCTCAGATTCGGATAATAACGCCCAATAACCTCCATCCTTCAAAAAGCAATAGATGCAATCGGATTTTCCGGACGCATGAGATGACGTATTTTTCCGTAAGGAATCGTTACTGTCGTAGCGCCTACAGCGTAGGGCGCAATCTCATAATAATTGAAAGTGTAGGTAATACCCGTATCGTCCACATAGAAATTTTTATTCGGAGCAATCTCATTCACACTGAAATAGCCAAGGTCTTCAAGTTCCGAAACGCTTACTTGACGGTAGTCCGCAATGGCTTTCACGATGATTTTGGCTAATTCGCTCTCGTAACCTTCCGTAAAAATCTCGCTCTCCTGTACCTTCACGCCTCCATTCAGGGAAATAACCTGATTTTTGATGGAATGGTCCGGATGCGCTCCTCCTACGAACTCGGAGCGGATTATGGACAGACTGATCAGCCCATTGGCATTGTAAAGCACCTTATTTTCAGCGTCTAACCACTGAGCTTGCAGGTTTTCACTATTGGCGGCTGTTTCTCCATCGGCTTCAAACTCCTTACCGTCTTCCAATAGCGATAGATTATTATTGAAATCATCAACTGTTTCATTTGCAAATGCTTGCATTGCTTCTTGCACTGGCCGGATCGCATATTCTTCGCCGAAAAAAGAGGTATTAAACTGACGCTGTAACTGTTTAAGCGTTTTATCATCCTGATATTCACAAGGATAAACAAACTTCATCTTCAATGAACATTCCGGATTGGTTACCACATCGTGATAATGGAATTTTTTATCCAATGCAATGGAATCAAAGCGGATATTATTTTCCATCGAACGACGTCCTGTGTTAGAACAACCTGATACTAAACCAATTACTAATAAAAAAATCGAAATTTGATATAATCTTTTCATTCTTTACATTATTAAATATTCTCCGCAAATATAATTCATTTATTCGAGTTATCAAACGAATATTCCGCATTAAGATTTATGAAAAATATGAATTATTTCTATTATCATTATTTATATTCAAATAATCAACGATTTATAAAATAATGTCATCCAAAAATCCGGTCAACTTCAAAAATATCCTAACGCATGTAGGTTTTTTTGTATGAAATACTTTTGTCAGAAAGTAAAAAAGCCGTACATTAGCATGTTTTTTTGAAAGAGATATATTACGTAGTAATTAAGATAGAATTTAAATGACTGAACAAGACAGGATTATAACGGTTGACATTGACGAAGTGATGAAAACGGCCTACATTGATTATTCAATGTCGGTCATCGTTTCGAGAGCGCTTCCCGATGTGAGAGATGGTTTCAAACCGGTTCACAGACGTGTGCTTTTTGGTATGAATGAACTGGGGAATACATCTGACAAACCCTATAAAAAATCTGCCAGGATAGTTGGTGAAGTATTGGGTAAGTATCATCCGCACGGCGATTCGTCCGTATATGGCGCGATGGTACGTATGGCGCAAGTATGGTCTCTCCGCTATCCGTTGGTGGACGGACAGGGGAACTTTGGTTCGGTGGACGGCGACAGTCCGGCTGCTATGCGTTATACGGAAGCTCGCCTGAGCAAAATGGCCGAAGAAATGCTTCGGGATATTGATAAGGAAACGGTTGATTTTCAATTTAATTTTGACGATACGCTGCAAGAGCCAACCGTATTGCCAACCCGTATTCCGAACCTGCTCGTCAATGGAGCATCGGGTATTGCCGTTGGTATGGCGACTAATATGCCGCCGCATAACCTCCGCGAAGTATTAGACGCCTGTATGGCGTACATAGACGCTAAAGGCGAGATCGAACTGGACGAGCTGATGCATTACATCAAAGCGCCTGATTTCCCGACAGGTGCAACAATATACGGCTATGCCGGTGTAAAAGAAGCCTTTGAATCGGGTAGGGGACGTATCGTATTGCGTGGAAAAGCCGAGATTGAAACGGACGGCCCGCATGAGAAAATCGTTATCAGCGAGATTCCGTATATGGTTAATAAAGCGGAACTTATCAAAACTATCGCCGATCTGGTAAACGAAAAACGCTTGGAAGGGATTTCAAACGTGAACGATGAATCCGACCGAAATGGAATGCGTATTGTGGTGGATGTCAAAAAGGAAGCCAATTCTAACGTCGTCCTGAACAAACTCTATAAACTCACTGCTTTGCAGTCGTCTTTCAGCGTGAATAATATTGCATTGGTGAATGGTAGGCCAAAATTGCTGTGTTTGACAGAGTTAATAGGATTATTTGTGGCTCACCGGAAAGACGTCGTCCTACGGCGCACACGCTATGAACTGAGAAAAGCCGAAGAACGGGCGCATATCCTCCAAGGATTGATCATTGCTTCGGACAATATTGACGAAGTCATCGCTATTATTCGTTCGTCAAACAATCCACAGGAAGCGATTACCCGCCTGATGGAACGTTTTGAACTGTCTGAAATACAGTCTCGTGCCATTGTGGAGATGCGTCTTCGCCAATTGACCGGACTGGAACAGGACAAACTGCATGCTGAATTTGAAGAAACGCAAAAACTGATCGAACGGTTGAACGAAATCCTGTCGAACGAAGACGTATTGATGCAAGTGCTGAAAGACGAAATGCAGGAAATCAAAGATAAATATGGCGACGAACGACGCACCGACATCGTTTATGCTTCCGAAGAACTTAATCCGGAAGACTTTTACGCTGATGATGAGATGATTATTACCATTTCGCACATGGGCTACATCAAACGGACGCCGTTAAGCGAGTTTCGTGCACAGGCGCGCGGTGGAGTAGGGGCTAAAGGCTCGGAAACACGCGAAGAGGACTTTGTTGAATACATCTACCCGGCATCCATGCACGCTACAATCCTGTTCTTCACTGCAAAAGGCCGTTGCTTCTGGAAGAAAGTGTTTGAAATACCGGAAGGCGCCAAAAATGCCAAAGGCCGCGCTATCCAGAATTTCCTGAATATTGATTCGGACGACAGCGTAAATGCGTTTATCCGTATTAAGAACCTGACAAACGATGTAGATTTTATCAATTCGCATTACTTGTTGTTCTGTACGAAAAAGGGCGTCATCAAAAAAACGCTGCTGGAGGCCTATTCGCGTCCGCGTCAAAACGGCGTCAATGCCATCACGTTGCATGAAGATGACGGATTGATACAGGTGCGCCTGACGAACGGCAACAATGAGGTGCTGATAGCCAACCGCAATGGCCGCGCCATCCGCTTCCACGAAAGCAAGGTGCGCGTCATGGGACGTACAGCCGCCGGCGTGCGCGGAATGAAGTTGGATGGAGGCGACGATGAAGTGGTCGGTATGGCTTGTATCAAAGACGCTGAAAAAGAATCCATCCTTGTTGTTTCGGAAAAAGGTTACGGTAAACGCTCCTGCATTGACGACTATCGTATCACGAATCGCGGTGGCAAAGGCGTGAAAACCATCAATGTAACCGATAAAACAGGTAAGTTGGTAGGCATCAAATCCGTCACTGAAGAAAATGATCTGATGATCATCAACAAGTCAGGAATTACGATTCGCATGAAAGTGTCTGATTTGCATATTATTGGTCGTGCCACTCAAGGTGTCCGGCTGATTAATCTCGAAAAACGGAACGATGAAATCGCCTCGGTTTGCAAGGTGATGTCTGAAAAAGAAGAAGATGAAATGACGGGGCAGTCTTCCAACGACGAATCAGAGAATAAACTAAACGATATTCCGGAAGTCAAATTAAACGAAAAGGATGAAAACGAAGATATAAATGATTAAAAATAGATAGAGTATTAATTTCTAATTTTGTACAAAAATGAAACGAGTATTAGTAATGATTGGCTTATCTGTGGCAGCGACAGCCGTATTTGCCCAGAAAAAGGCCGTAAGTGAAACGGAACGCATCATTAAGGATAAGGCGCCTAATTATGACGAAGCGCGCAATCTGATCAAAGGCGCTTTGGAAAATGAGGAAACGAAAGATGATGCGAAGACGTGGTATGTCGCCGGACAGGTGGAAGATACGCAGTTTAATGCTGAAAACATGAAACTGATGTTGGGTCAACAGCCGAACGAACCCCTAATGTATGATGCGCTGGAAAAAGGACTTCCGTATTTTATCAAAGCGTATGATTTGGATCAACTTCCGAATGAAAAAGGGAAGGTGAAACCCAAATTTGACAAAAAAATCAAGGGAATACTGAATGCGAATCAAATTTATTTTCTCAATGCAGGCGGTTATTATTTTGAAAAACAGGACTATAAAAAAGCGCACAGTTTTTTTGAACAGTACCTGCAAATTGCCGACCTGCCGTTTATGCAAGGAGAAAAAGCCGCAGTCAGGGATACCAACTTCATGACTGTCCAGTTTTACAATGCTGTGGTATCCACGCAGTTGGGCGATCAAGAACTTTCCATTAAGAACCTGAAACGGGCGAAAGATACTCCGTTCCGGCAGTATGACATCTATCAATGGCTTTTCTCTGAATACCAGACGGCTAAAGACACAGCGAATATGGAAAATACGTTGCGGGAAGCCATGACCATTTTTCCGGATTCAAGTTATTTTACTCTTTGGTTGATAGATTTATACATCGCTACGGACAAAAATGACGAAGCGATCAACCTGTTGGACGCTGCCATAGCCGGAGATGCCGATAATCCGCAGTTGTATTATGCGCGTGGTACGGTTTATGAAAGAGGACTGAAAGATTATGCCAAGGCGGAAGTAGATTTCTTGAAACAAGTTGAATTAGAGCCGGAAAGCGCGATTGCAAACTCCAATATCGGACGTATCTATTACAACCAGGGAGTGACTTTGTTGCAAGATGCCAATCTCATACAGGATGTAAAACAATATAACGAAGAAAAAAATAAAGCGCTGGATTTATTCAGGAAGGCAATGCCGTATTACCAAAAAGCGAACGGCATTAATCCGAATGAAACAGAATATCTTACAGCCTTGCGGGGTATTTATTATAACCTTGACATGGGTAAAGAATTTGATGAAATTGATGCGTTGATGAATAAAGAAAATTGAGAAGTATTATTTTAATTTTTAACTTTTGTTTGGGTTGCAGGTTTTCGTTGAGAGAATCTGCAATCTTTTTATCCATTTATCCATCGGTATGATGAACTCGTTTTCTGTCGGATGAGGATTTAGCAGAGGAGGGTCTAAAAGATTCTACTTAACATAATAGTAATTATGGTTGAAATATTCTTACAAATTAGCCCGTGATTCCGGAGCGATTCGAACGCTCGACCCACAGCTTAGAAGGCTGTTGCTCTATCCTCTGAGCTACGGAACCGTTTTCGTTTTTGCGCTGCAAAGATAGCGTTTTATTTTAATTCCTGCAAACCCGCATTTGCGTGAAGACTCCGTGACAAAGGCATATTGTTTTTTTATGGCTCTATGACCAACCGCCTGAAATCGTCGTCCCGTCCTTCTTTCCGCGCTTTACAGAGGGCATTATCACGTATTTGCGCCCCGGGGTGTTCTTTGGCAAGGTCTGCTGCATGGGCGGCGATCTTATGCGCAATGATGTTTATCTTTTCCTTTCCGGCAATGGATGACATATAATCTTCCGCCGTATTCCCGCCAATGACTGAAGCGCCAAGCCATGCTACCTGCGCACTGCCGATAGCCGATGCAATGGCGTCGTGCTGACCGGCAATATCTACGGGGATCGTACCCATGACAAATACCGGTGCGCCCCGTCCGATATACATGTATTCCTTGACGACCGATTTGATTTTGTGCAAAGGCACGTGTCCCAGTCCCTCGGCAATAATCTGCACATAATGATCCCATGCTTTTTCGATCAGATTGCGCATTTCGCCCATCTCGGCTTGCTGGGCGTGGTCGAAGGAATCATAAATAGAACCGGGACGCAAACCGCTGCCTAATATCAACATAATATCGTAGCGTTGCAAAATCTCGCATATATCATCAAAATGTGTATAAAGAAAATTTTCCTCCTTGCGCTTTTTCATCCATTTGCAAAGGATGTTCCCACTGTATGACACCAAGTCCGTCAAACGTAAATCAATAAGCCTTAGGTGCTTTCTTCTCATGGCCGCAGGGATAAACATAAAATCTACGCCCTGCTCCGCTTGCCGGATCAATGTCTCACGGAAAATCTCCCAGTTCAGGTTTTCCACTTTCTCATCTGCCTCTATAAATGCCTGATACAATGGACTAACGCCAATTGGCACCGGACAGTTGCGTAAGAGCCATTCACGCATTGGTTGAGCGTGTTTATGCGATGAAAGGTCAGTCAGCATGTCACTACCCCACTCACACAGATTAATCATCTGATGCACACTGTTTTCCGCATTATTATCGGTCATAATGTTGGTATTGACTTTCACCATAAAACGATTTCCGATAATCATTGGCTCCACTTCGGGATGGTTGATATTGGCGGGAATAACTGCCCGTCCTGCAGCCACTTCCTTACGTACAAAATCAGGAGTAATGTAAGATTTCAATCCTAAAGCCTCCATTTGTTGGTTTTCGCGAATAGCGACATATTCGACTTCCGGTGTAATAATGCGCTTTTTAGCATAGTACATCTGAGTGATTGGTTTCCCCGGTTTGGCTATATAGACAGGGTATTGTTGTGGAAAATCGGATTCCTCCCGTCGCATTTTATTCGGTACAATTTCTTGAATAATAATATCTTTCCGCCGTCCATTCCAAAATTCACGAATCCGCGGAATCCCGTTCCGGAAAACCGGCTCAAAAGAGGGGTCGGAGTATGGACCGGCTGTATCATACACCGTGACCGGATTATTTTGCTTGGTTTTTTTCGTCCCGTCAGGCGCAGTTACTACCGTGTCGGAAAGATGTATCTGGCACATTCCAACCCGTATTTTATTGATTGCTCCAAATGCGTACACTTTGTCCGGCTTCTGGTAGCTGACGGTTTCTTCTTCTTTTTTTAACGACATTACTCTATATATTAGTACTGCATAAAACAGCTATCTCCTCTTTACATTTCGGCGTCAAAAGTAAGATATTCAAGAAAATTGACAAAATGATTTATGTTAAAAAAATACAGTCTTCCTGTTTTAGCAAAACAAAGATTCGGAGGAATTTTGCAATAATCAAATAAATCATTACTTTTGCAGCCTCATTAGATAGATTTAGAGATGAAATACAACACAGCAGTAAAGCGATTGGTTCTGCCTGATTATGGACGAAATATCCAAAACATGGTAGATTATTGCGTTTCGATCGAAGACAGGAACGAACGCAACCGGTGCGCCAACACCATTATTAATATTATGGGTAATATGTTCCCGCATCTGCGGGATGTCAATGATTTCAAACATATTCTGTGGGATCATTTAGCTATTATGTCCGATTTCAAATTGGATGTGGACTATCCCTATGATATTATCCGGAAGGAAAATCTGTATAAACGACCGGCTCAGTTGCCCTACAACAATTCCAGGATTACGTACCGACATTACGGTAAAACGCTCGAACAAATGATTCTCAAAGCGACTGAAATGGAAGATGGCACCCAGAAAAATGTATTAATCAAACTGTTGGCCAATCAGATGAAAAAATTGTTCATCATCTGGAATAAAGACAGTGTGGATGATCACAAGATTTTGAAAGACTTGTACGAACTGTCGGGCGGAAAGATAAACCTGAACGAAGATACATACAAACTGATTGAAAGCAAGGATTTTCATAATCGAAGCAACAATAATAAAAAATCGTATGCGCGTACAGGCCGATGAATGAAGAACTCTGTCCGATTGGGCGATTTACAAAATTGCACGGGATTAAGGGAGAATTATCCTTAACGACAACCATGCCCGATGTATTTGACGGTGTGAAAGAGCCTTACATCGTTTGTGAAATGGACAGTATCCCTGTTCCGTTTTATATTGAATCGTTTCGCCCTAAAGGACAGGCGGCTTTATTAGTGAAATTGGAACGTATTGACGATATGGTTTCGGCCGGACGCTTGCTTCACCATACGGTTTATGTTCCGTTAAAAGCGTTGAAATCACAACAGGCAAAGGAAACGGAATGGCAACGGTATGAAGGTTATACGCTGGAAGACGAAAAATCAGGCGTGTTGGGTCATATCACATTTGTTGATGAAACAACGATAAACAGACTTTTCCACGTGAACTGTCACGGCAGGGAATTGTTAGTTCCGGCCGCCGGAGAGTTGATACGTTCAGTAAACCGGCGGACAAAAAAATTGACACTTTCACTTCCCGACGGACTGATCGAATTATCTTGAATTTGGACTCATGGCAAAAAGGCAACAGAAAAAGAAAAAATCCCTCTGGAAACGGCTCAGATTCAAATATAAACTGTCGTTCTTCAACGAATCCACACTGGAAGAGGTATGGTCGTTCCGTATCTCTCAATTATCGGCCTTCCTGACATTTTTTCTGATTGCTTTCTTCCTGATTTTCATTACTTCATTAGTGATTATTCGGACGCCTATCCGTAATTATTTGCCCGGTTACCTGCCCTCGGAGGTGCGCAATACAATTATAATGAATGCATTAAAAGCGGATTCGCTTGAAAATCAACTCCGTGTACAGTCCAAATATATTGATAACATATCAGCCATATTGACGGGCAACATGAAGGTGGATTCCATTCAACCGCTGGACTCAACTTCTTATATTCAAGCAGATTATGATATTCCCCGTTCGGAAGAAGAAACTAATTTCGTGCAGTCGTTTGAAGAAACGGAAAAATATAACCTGACAGAGTTGAACCCGAATCCAATAGCTACGGAAGGTCTATTTTTTTATAAACCAGTAAACGGCATTATATCTGCACATTATGATGCCGAAATACGTCATTACGGCATTGATCTTGTAGCCCGTTCCAAGGAAAGCGTACTGGCGACACTGGAAGGAACCGTAATCTATACCGGCGACGATCCGAAATACGGAAATGTCATCGGCCTGCAACATAAGAACGGTTTCGTATCCATCTATAAACACAACGAGGTGCTATTGAAAGAACCTGGAGATCATGTAGTTGCCGGCGAGGCTATCGCAATCATCGGCAATACGGGAAACCTTTCCACCGGGCCGCATCTCCATTTTGAATTGTGGCACAAAGGTGCTCCTGTGAATCCAGAAGAATATATAGCATTTTGATTATGAGGAAATTAGCAATATTGGGTTCGACAGGTTCCATTGGGACGCAGGCGCTGGAAGTGGTTAGCGAACATCCCGATTTGTTTGAAGTATATGCTCTGACTGCTAATAATCAAGTGGATATACTGATTGAACAGGCGCGAAAATACATGCCTGAAGCCGTAGTAATTGCCAACGAAGCAAAATATCATCTCCTGAAAGAGGCTCTGAGCGATCTTCCTATCAAAGTCTGGGCTGGCGCCGGTGCGATTGCGGATGTTGCAGCGATGGCGCCGGTGGACATGGTGCTTACGGCGATGGTTGGCTATGCCGGCCTCCAACCCACCATCGCAGCCATCAGGGCGGGAAAAGCGATTGCATTAGCCAACAAGGAAACATTAGTCGTTGCCGGAGAGCTAATCACTTCGCTGGCAAACGAATATCATGCACCCATTATTCCGGTGGATTCGGAACATTCGGCCATATTCCAATGTTTAACAGGCGAATACAATAATCCACCGGAAAAAATCATTCTGACAGCTTCCGGTGGACCGTTCCGTACAAAAACGTTGGACGAATTACGATACGTCACGAAGAACGAAGCCTTGAAACATCCTAACTGGAACATGGGCGCGAAAGTGACTATTGATTCGGCTTCTATGATGAACAAAGGATTTGAAATGATCGAAGCGAAATGGCTGTTTGGCTTATCGCCCGAGCAAATACAGATCCTTGTGCATCCCCAATCCATCATCCATTCCATGGTGCAGTTTGAAGACGGATCGGTGCTTGCCCAATTGGGTGTTCCCGACATGAAATTGCCTATTGCCTACGCTTTTTCCTATCCTAAACGGATGAAAAGCCAGGCTGCACGGTTAGATTTCAGGCAATATACAACACTGACATTTGAAGATCCGGACATGCAACGTTTTCGTAATCTTGCATTTGCATTTGAGGCCATACGAAGGGGCGGTAATATGCCCTGCATCTTGAATGCGGCCAACGAAATAGCCGTGGCGGCATTTCTGGAAGAAAAAACAGACTTTCTCCGGATGAGCGATGTGATTGAGCAGACGATGATGCGAATGCCTTTCATCGCCTGTCCTGCGTATGAAGATTATGTACAAACCGACCGGGAAGCGCGTGAAATCGCCTCCTTGTTTATTAAAAATAAAACAAACAAATTATAAATAATATGGAAACATTTTTTATTAAAGCGATCCAATTGATTTTGAGTTTATCCATCCTTGTACTTGTCCACGAATTTGGGCATTTCCTGTTTGCACGTATCTTCAAAGTCAGGGTGGAAAAATTTTATTTGTTCTTTGATCCCTGGTTCTCGCTGTTCAAATTCAAGCCCAAAAACGGTGAAACGGAATATGGTGTCGGCTGGTTGCCATTGGGTGGATATTGCAAGATTTCCGGCATGATAGACGAATCCATGGATAAAGAACAATTGGCGCAACCGCCTCAACCATACGAATTTCGTTCCAAACCGGCTGGGCCGCGCCTGATGATTATGGTGGCAGGAGTTGTGTTTAATTTCCTGTTGGCGCTGTTCATTTATTCGATGGTGCTTTTTACGTGGGGTGATACCTACGTGCCGTTGAAGAACGTGAAAATGGGCATGGCCTATAGCGATACGTTCAAAAAGATCGGATTTTGTGATGGAGACATTCTTCTCAACGCTGATAATAAGGAACTTGTAAGATTTGGCGCAGACGCCTTCCGCGCTGTGATAAATGCAAAAGAAATAACCGTTCTGCGCGACGGAGAAACGGTAACGATCCCTATACCCGACGATATTATGCAGCGCGTGATGCAGGACAAACAGGGTTTTGCAGCCGAACGCTTCCCTATGGTCATAGACAAAGTAATGGACGACCTACAACATGCCTCTGCCGCTGTATTGCGGCATGGCGACAGTATAGTTTCTGTTAACAGAATCCCGACGCCAAGTTATTTCGACGTAGTGGAATTGCTGCAAAGCAATAAGGGACAAACAGTTGAACTCGGCTTCTATCGCGAAGGAAACTTCCAGGACGCCTCAATACAGGTTGATTCTTTGGGTGTGATGGGCGTTTATCCGATGAAAATATCGGATATATACGAAACGGTTACGATAAGGTATGGTTTTCTGGAATCATTCCCGGCCGGTATTATGCTTGGAGTCAATACCTTGAAGGGATACGTCAGTGACATGAAATATGTCTTTACGAAAGAAGGCGTTACGAGCCTGGGGGGATTTGGGGCAATTGGAAATTTGTTTCCTGCCGTATGGCACTGGCGAACATTCTGGATGATGACGGCATTTCTGTCTATTATTCTGGCATTTATGAACATTTTGCCGATCCCGGCTTTGGATGGCGGCCACGTTCTGTTCCTGCTATATGAAGTCATCACACGACGTAAACCGAGCGACAAGTTCCTGGAATATGCACAAATAGCCGGTATGGTCATTCTGATTGCCCTGCTAATTTATGCCAATGGAAATGACATCTTTAATTTTTTCTTTAAGAAATAACTGTCATTGATTGCACAAAAAAGTGAGGCTGAACCAATCGGTCAGCCTCACTTAATATATACTATTTTAAAGGTTTAATTGCCTCCGCATTTATCGTTCCAAAGATTTAGCAATAAACGTTCTACCTCTTTATCTTTCGTCAATTGATAAGCTATATAAATGTCTTTGCAATGATTGTTGCTAACAGGACATTTATATTTATTATATACATCCCGAAGATGATGCAATTTAGCATCTATGGTTATTGCTTTATCAAGATCTTCAAGTGCATTGGGCAAAGTGTTACGGAAATTCATATACAAAAACGCCCTGTTTTTATAGGCTGTGGCGCTATTGGGATTCGTTTCAATTGCTTTGCTGAAATATTCAATAGCCTTGCTGTTGTCCGATTCGCGGAATGAAATGATTCCTAATGCAATCAACACGTCCACATCATTGGGATTTTCTTCAAGAATTTCCAACAGAATGGATTTAGATTTTTCCATATCCGTCTCTATGATAGCAATTGCCAATTCTTTTCGGATATCGTCAAAGTTTACATTCGGAGATTCCCGAAATTTATCCAGGTTAATACCCTTGAATTGCCATTTACTTGTCTTACAGTTCCATATAACGTCTATGTCTTGAGGTTTTTCCCTGATGATCGGAAAATGAACCTTGAATTGCCAGAAATATGGCCCGATTTTATCTTGCTCCGAATACGTAAGGTTGTATTGCCGATCAAGCGTCTTATCCTTCTCATGATGCGTCTTGTCCAGAATCATAAAGCCCTTATCCGGTTTATACAGTTGCCGCCATATTTCCAGGTTTATTCCGGTGAGATCCAGATTCTTATAAGTCATATACAACGTAGTTGCCGTTTCTCCGAAATCAATTGCATTCAACACCAACTCGTCATCTATGTCGGAAGGAATATTCAGGATGATGAAATCGCCATTTTTAGAATTAAATTTGGGATTATTCTTCACAAAATCATTTTCCACCATTGCCAGGATTTTCTCCTTGTCCACCAGCATACCAAAATTCAAGTTTTGTCCTGATTCATCGCTGCCTTTGGCCACTGCAAAGACTTCAAACCGCTCGTTCATGATCGCACTTCCGCTACTTCCCTGCGAAAAAGGAACTGTAATCTGCACCATTTCTCCTTTCGCCGGAGTGGTGGCCTCCCGTTTCCTGTCTTCCCGGAAAGAGGCTACTACTCCGTCCGAAAAAGAATTTCTCCAGCCATGCGGATTACCGATATTATACACCTTCCCGCCTATCTGTACCGGAGCATCTGCAAACTTCAACGTCGAGAACTGTTTGTTCTCCGAACCGGCTATCCGGAACACAGCAATATCCCAGTCCTTATCCGACGATATTACCTGTTTGATTTCATGACTTGTCCCGTCCGACAGTACGACAAAAGCCTTAACGGATTTATCCAATACATGATAATTTGTAATGCCTACACCATCGCTCTGGATAAAAAAGCCGGAACCGTATCCGGAAGGTCTTCCATACTTATTATACGTATAAATGATAAACGTTGCGTCAGTCGCTTTATCAATATCCGACTTGTTTGGAGATTCGTCCGAAGACTTTTCAGGTTTCTTCTTTGACGGTTCGTCGTCGTCCAAAACCAATCCGTTATCTTGCTGATGGTTTGTTGTGGCTGAAACCTGTTTGTCCGAGTCTTTCGATTTTTTTGTGCATTTGCACGAATACAACGTCACACAAATACTAAAAACACTTAAATAAATAAACCACTTTTTCATAACTTATTCAATTTTAAAATTAGGATCTTTTCTTAATGATCGTACAGAAGGTTTCGATTCTTTTTTCTGATTTTCAATAGATTCCATTTCAATCTTAAAATCAGGATCTTTTGTCAATTTCTGCACGGATTGTTTTGTTTCATGTCGAAGCATCTGCTTCTTCACTTTCCGACTGCTGGAACGCACTTTCTTATAGTACGGATAGGAATCATACATCGGATAATACGTATCCAAACCGAGTTCCCTCAACAAGGCAAGGCCTCTTTCGCCGGAGCATCGCAAGTCGTCCACACCTGTATAGTCATCCAGCGATAATTTACATAAACCCATAAGATACAGGGCGTCTTCATTTCTCCAATCGTAATAAAGCGCTGTATTACAATCTTCTATCGCTTGATACAGATAATCCCGCAACACATTTGCACAAGCCCGGCGAATGTAGATATCGGCATTCCGGCAACCTCTGTAAATAGCCAGGTCATATTGTATAACCGCTTCATTATACAATTCCCTGTCCATCAACTCATCTCCTTTCCGTATGAGTGACTGGATACTGGCATCCGGGCAATCCTCATAGGCAGCGTACCGGTATCTGTACTTAGATCTGGAAATGGGATAATCTGCGACGCCACTTCCCCGTTTCACTGTAAAATTTGTGACGGAAATTTGCGCGGCAGAGCCTACCATAATAGTGATACTTTTAATTCCGCCTACATTCGCCCATTCTCCAATCACTTTGTTGGCCACACTTACGGAAACATTCCCGTAATTCTGTGCAATTCGGACTTCCCCGTTCGGGATATGGTCCGAAATGGAATTTTTCCAGCCCTCATCGTTTACATTCTCACGGTATTTCGTACCGTAATAACCCTTGAGCGCACAATACCAAACCTTATTGTCAAGGACGCTCCCGTCCAATCCGTACAGTTCAATGTGCATCCCCCAGTGGATGCCGTCTTCATGCCATTGTTCCTTAAATTTACCGCTCTTCTTCTTTCCATAGACCTTATACTTGAATGAATAGGGATTGGCATGTTCATTCTTCAGATTGAAGGTCACTTCATAAGGATCCGTTTCTTTCCAGTTCATGTCCATCACAGCATTACGGAAATCAATGGTGCCGTTTTTTACATGGGTCTCACTTGCAGCATTTTGGTTTGCAATCCTTAGTTGTTGCAACGAACCGGAAAGGACGTAGAGATCATGGTCTATCTTCCAGGGGCCAAAATCCTGCGTAACATCTTCCCATCTCATACTCCGCTGAGCATTGGCCCAATTTACAAAAAGACACATTATCCCTAAGAGCATCCCCGCTCTTAAACACACAATTGTAATTCTCTTCATAAAAATGTTGTTGTGCCTTTCCGTTCCCTCGTTAGGCTGTTAATAATTCTTTTTATTCATACTTGGATGTACGCGTGGGAACCGTTAATATATCGCAATTTACTCATAAATAATATATTAAAACGCATACATGCTATTACTTGTCTTTTCCCGAAATCCATCTATTACAATGATCAAAAAATGCGGGACAAAGATAAATAAAAAAAATAATATTATGCAATTTTGTTTGTTTTTTTTACTGCTAAAGCGAAAAAAAAATGTATTTGGCATATTTTCACTGAATTACACATAAAAGTTTTTTTTATGCGATTTTTCAATGTGATGATACGGTTAGCGTATGGTAGTCCGGAATTTCCTTCAAGTATTCGCAGGTCGCAGTTTCGTAATGGAGCCGGCAGCAGTAGTGTTCCAATCCATTACTGACAATCAGATAATTAACCCGTAACACAAGATTATACCGCGCGATCTGTTCAAATACTTCCTGCGTAATGCTGACCGTCGGCGCCTTATATTCCACGATGGCCAACGGTTCGATATAGCGGTTATAGACAACCGTATCGCATCGTTTCGATTGATGATTTAATGATACAGTGACTTCGTTGGCTACCAGTTCGCGAGGATAATTTTTCTCCACAATAAGGTAGTTTACAAAACATTGACGCACCCATTCCTCCGGCGTCAGCGCCACTTCTTTTCGCCGCAAAGGGTCGAAAATAAAATTTTTTCCGTTTCTTTGCGTCACTTTTGGCTTGTAATTTGGCAAATTTAATGTCAGCATTTCTTATCTTTGCTTCCTGAATTTGTTCCAAAGATAACAGGTTTGTAGAAACTAAACAAGAAATTGTTGAAAAAAATGGCAAAAAAGACTCATACATACGAAGATATATGCAACGATATCAGGGCGCGGAAATTTGCGCCCGTTTACTTCCTGATGGGCGAAGAACCGTATTTTATTGATAAAATCACGGATTTATTGCTCGAAACAGTGCTGAGCGAAGACGAACGCGACTATAACCAGTTTATTTTTTATGGTGCGGATTCGACAACGATTGATGTGTTCAATGCCGTGCGACGTTGTCCAATGATGTCTGAATACCAGCTTGTTGTTGTCCGTGAAGCGCAGTCTATCAATTCGAGGGGAGCGAAGTCGGATGACGATGATGAATCGGGAAGTAGCAAATCACAAAAGAAGGGCGATCTGGAATTATTGGCAAATTATGTTGAAAATCCATTGAAAACAACGATTTTAGTCGTCAATTACAAGTATGGCGCGATAGACCGGCGGAGAAAATTGGCTGTAGCAGTGGAAAAAAATGGAATCCTCTTTGAATCAAAAAAAATCCCTGATTATGAGTTGAATAAATATATTGCCTCGGTTTTGAAACAGCGCTCAATAGAGGCCGATACCAAGGTTATCGCCATGCTGGGAGAATATCTGGGTAGCGATTTAGCGCTGTTGGACAAAGAGTTGGAAAAACTCCTCATTCTGATATCCGGCCAACCGGTGAAACGCATTACTCCTGAAATTGTTGAAAAATACATCGGTATCAGCAAGGATTTCAATAACTTTGAATTGAAATCGGCTATTGCTGCTAAAGACGTGCTGAAAGCCAACCGGATCATCAAACACTTTGGGAAAAACCCTAAAAATCATCCCATACAGGGTATATTGCCCGTTTTGTTTGATTATTTTTCAAACCTGATGATTTGCCATTACTCTAAAGATCGCTCTGAAAGGGCTTTGATGAGTTTGCTAAATTTCTATACTCCGATTCAGATAAGGGACTATATGACAGGCTTAAGGAAATATTCGCCCATGAAAGTGTATGAAATAATCCATGAGATACGCATGGCCGACGCCCGTTCCAAAGGAATAGAGGCGACTTCATCGTTGACGGACGATGAAAACATGAAAGAACTACTGTATAAGATCCTGCATTAACGATTTTCCTCTCCGGATAATTCCAACAGCACTGACATTCTGTCAGTGTACGCCATTCCATTTTCTATCTTTTGCATAAATATTCAGTTGCATTTTAGCAATCGCAATCCAATATATTTTGTTCCATTGTATATAAATATATATTCATATACACAATAATAAATATATACTCATCGTATAAATTATATTTATATACCGCCCAAAAACTCTGTGATCATTAGCCTATTTTCTTTTATATATTACATCAAAATATTTATAATCAGTATTTTACATCAAAAATATAAAGTGATTGTTTAAGAATTTGCGTTACGGATATGCCCGAAATACTCTAAAATGGCCTTTATTTCGACATTTATTTGTATATATATTTACTTATAACCAGATAATTATATCATTTTATTAAAGTGATACTTTATATCAATATTTTATCTATTCACGACTTTGATTTGTCTAAGTATATATTTATATATTTATACGGTATATAATTATACACAAAATAAATATACAAAATATTTTGTTTGTATCAAAATTGTGTTTACATTTGTATATCGTTTGGTGCATATTCAAAAAACGGACAAAATGGCATTTATTTAAGCGATATTTTTTAAGGAATGATTGAAAATTAAAAAACTGAGTTGTATGGAAGAACGGGAACGAATTATCCAGATTATGGAGGCGAAAAAACTTTCGCCTACGAAATTTGCCGATGAAATCGGCGTACAGAAGGCGATTATATCGCATATAACATCCAATGTGAATGAGGCAAGCAAGAATGTCATAAAAAAGATTCTGCAGCGCTACCCTGATATTAGTCCCGACTGGCTACTGTTGGGTGTGGGAGAGATGCGGCGCGGCGTACACTCCCCTGCCCCGCCGCCGGATGGAGAACCGGATTTATTTGACTCGCCTCCGTCGCCTGTACCATCTACGGCAAAAATTTTGCCGAAAAAATCGCAGTCTCCGGAGGTTATTTCAGCTCTTGTTTCGCCTCAAAATCCACATACAAAGCCGGTTATGCCATCCGGAAAACCGGAACGGAAAATTGAACGAATAATGATTTTCTATTCGGACAGGACATTCGAGACGTGCGTACCGGAAAAAGATAGTTGATTAAATCATTCCATGTTCGACGAGTACAACCACTCGCTCCGTCAGGGAATCTTTTCCTTTCGGGTCGTATTCGCTTTTAAGGCTGGCGCCAAACAGGCCGGCAAAGAGATTCCAGAATCCTGCGCGAAAACTGCCCAAGTAGGCAGATAAAATACGATAGCTCGATTGATTGCACTCGCGGTCAATCAGTTTGATGAGCAGTTTACCTTGTGAAAGCGTCAATTTCTTCAACACCGGCTTGTATTCCTTGAACAGTTCTTTCTCCATACGTTTCAAATGTGCATCGCGCGCCTTGTCGTCGGGCAAGGTTTCGATGTATTCATACGTTTCTATCAGCGTATTATATACCAACTTGGCATACGGAAGCGTTTTTTTGACATCGCGCACTAATTTGTTGTATTCCCGTTCTTCTTTAGCATTTTTGAACACCAATGGCGGATAAAAATAAACCGTCGGTAACTGCACTACGGGAATTGTATCGCCATTTTCCACGTATGCAGGCAGATAACCCTCAGGTGTTTGTAACTTGAAGGTTGGCGGCGACGGGGATTGCGCATAACTTTTCAGGCAAACCAGCGTACACCCTATGAGCCAAACAGTTATCCAATAACGTTTCATAGCGAACCTGTCCATCGAAGGACGCAAAGTTATTTCTTCTTGATCTTTATTGATTTGATTTTGATATTTTTTAATGGCCTGTCGTTCGTGTCTGTTTGCACCATCTGGATTTTATCCACGACTTTCATGCCCTTCACTACTTCGCCAAAGACCGTGTATGCGCCGTCAAGATGAGGTGCACCGCCGTCAATCATGTATGCCTGACGCTGTTCTTCCGTCAGTTTAATGTTTTGTTCGCGCTCCATCTTGCTCAATTCCCTTTCCGTGTAATGTTTACCGGTAACAATGTAAAATTGCGTAGCCGAAGAAGCCCGTTCGGGATTGACGTCGTCACCCGTACGTGCGGCGCACAGTTGCCCGCGTTTATGGAAATATTTCGGATAGACGATTTCGGCCGGAATCGTATAGTCCAAATCGCCGTCGCCCAATTTCTTATCCATCGGTGCATCTTTGGAATTGATATCGCCGGCCTGGATCATAAACAGCCGGATGACGCGATGGAAAAGCAAACCATTATAGCGCCCCTCAGTTACATTTTTAATGAAATTGTCACGATGTTGCGGCGTTTCGTTGTAGAGTTTGAGCGTGATTTTACCCATATCGGTGTCCATACGGACAACCACTTCCCTACCCTGCCCGTAAATATTCATACTAAAGCCTGTAATACAGCATAATAGCGCGAAAAATACAACTCTTTTCATCTTATTTACTTATTTAAAGATACACAATCTGGCAACAAATGTCGGAAATATGTTGGATATATGCAATATTATCGCCAAAGAATTTGTGCCATGCAATCCTTTATTTCTTATTTTTTCATTATCAACTTGAACGATTCCGGTACTAACAGTTCCAGCCGCTGCATCACTTCGTTGCCGACCACCTGCCGTGAGAACGGGACGAAAACCGTTGTCTGTTCCTCTTTCCCAGGCGTGCGGCCGTATTTGAACGTATAGATGAGCGATCCGTCCCGGTCTAATTTATCGGCAGGCAATTCGGGTGAAGGCACAGAAATATAGGCATTTACGGAATTTGTCTGTTCTTCAGCGATCAACTGATCGCTGTTTCGCAACGCTTCGTAACATTCTTTGGCCGTAAAAAGCGCCGGGTCAATAAATTCAAAATCTTCCGCGATCAATGGTTTATATATGAATTGACCATCCTTTTGGTAATTCCTTAATTCATTGATTGTTGCGTTGAGAGTATCCAGCAGGAACGGGTAATGCGTGCAGCCGAGAATAATACGTTTTAATGGAATCGTTTGACCGCTCAAACGATATTTCTCCATAAGCGAAACCAGATGGAATCGGGCGTAATTTCCTGAAGAATTGAGTTGTACGTGCAGCTTCCCGTCTGCAGACTGTTTTGTCAGCAGTGCATGGCCGGAGGTATCGAAATGATAGACGTCCAGCAGGGACGGATTAATATCCGCTTCGCCTGCTCCGCACACCGGCCCCCGGTAGTTATCGCATACCTCAGTCAGGCTGCGGTCAGTGAAATCCTTCTCTCCGTCAACCGATTCGGCAAATCCCCTACCCGACTGATTCACAACGATTATTTGACCTTTGAATCCCATTTCATCTTTCATTTTCAGAAGTGTTCGCTCATAGGCATTCGAGGCAATTGTGCCGGGCGTGGCCATGACGCCGATAGCATAATCTTTGTTTCTGTCCAAAGACGACAGGGCAGCATTCACACCGGCATTGATAACGCCAATCACGCGGATGCCAGTCCCACTCTTTTGGAGCAGCGACGCAATGTCATTCAATCCGTAGGCAGTTGCCGTATTGCAGGCCACTACAATGATCTTGGATGGTCTGTCCTTGAGTAAAAACAAAGCGTCGCGGATAACTAATTCCCTCAGGTAATCACTTTTGTTTTCCGCCGCATAATTGCCGTATGGCATATTGGCTATGTCGCCCACATAATTAAAATTTTCATTAATAAAATCCGGAATTCCATCCGGATACTCAGCGCCGGTACTGTTGTCGTATTCATCGCACACAAGCAGTTTTTCCAACACTGTCAGGCCACCTGTTCCAGAATCGAAAACACCGATCGCAAGATTTTTACGCGCTTTCGGATAAGTTTTGAAATCCGTATAAAACATCGAAGATTTATCGGATAATGCCTTTGTAATGATAGGAATAACATCCTGCCTTTGCTGCGTTTTGGATGAACTGCACGATTGCAACAAACCTGACAGAATGATTCCGGTCAAGACCATTCCATGCGCTAAATTATTAATTTTCAATCTATTCATTGTTAATATAATTTTCTCTATTTTCTCAAAAACCTTAAACCACGTACCGTTGGAATACAATTCGGGGCGTAGGCAGCAGAGGATATCGTCCATACTGCGATTTTTATTTCAGGGCAAAGTTACGGCTTTTTTATTGATTTCAAAATTTTTTCCTTGTTCCCAAAACGTATCCGCATCAAACCGTAGTTTGTTGCATTTGCTAATTGTACTTACGTTTCGCCGCCGGAATTGTAAATGCAACAATTGCTTGGCTGCCATACGCCCGTAAAAGCGGCGCAATG
Source organism: Tannerella sp. (assembly GCA_031272155.1). Lineage (GTDB taxonomy): Bacteria > Bacteroidota > Bacteroidia > Bacteroidales > Tannerellaceae > Tannerella. The sequence goes on from JAISUI010000103.1 coordinate 48,597, forward strand.
CAGTTCGTTGAATGTTATAATCGCCAAAAATAATCCTGTACGCACGCAAAGACGGCGTCAATCAGCGTTTCTCAAAAATCCCACCCACATTTAAATGATATTGCGTCGCTGTGAAACGTGCTGTTGTAGTATGAATTGATATATTGCCTCGAAAGCCCCAGACTGAAGAAGAAACCGCCGCTGTTGCCGGTTGCGATCCTTAATCCGACGGAAGGCGCGAAATACACACCGGTATCATCATATACCGAATAGCCTAATTTGACGTCTGCAAATGGCGAGGCTTTACTGTCAATAAAATGACATCTGAAATGGGTAAAGACAGGTATTTCAAAAATACCATCATCCAGATTATCAACGTAGTGAAAGTAATGCACTCCGACACCGCCGCCAAGAAAACAGTAGGGATTGAGAAAAAAACCGTGGGAGGTCGAAACCTCAAGCCGGTTAACGCCATTGTCGCCCGACTGCACGGAGTAGCCCAAATCAACAAAACCTTTGTATCCCATGTTGGGAAAGTAGTGATACTGCTTAAAACTATTGCCGTAATCATTTTGGACGTTACTGCGCTGTGATAAAGAACTGTGTCCATAATCCTCTCTTTCAGACTGTCTGGAAGTTTGAGGTCGCGTCGAACGCACTGGTCTGTTGTACTCGACATCGAGATCGAACGAGTCAATAGTCCCGTCCTCATATTTGATGCGCATAATATTCTCCTTCCGAATAGAGTATGCACGGCCAAGTGGCGCCTCATATTTACGGTACCACACTGCGTCATCAGTGATTTTCACCACGATGGCTTCTATTTTCTTTCTGTCTTTCGTAGAAATTATATCCTGCGAAAATGCGCTGATGCCACTCAGGGCAAGCGCTAAAATCATTAATACTTTCTTGTTCATTCTTATTTATTTTATATGATTATCGTATATTCGACCCGATTTTGCATCACGGCATCCTATCGGGATGCCTCGCTCGGTAGAAACAGGAATCGTACCCATCTTCCCTGCATCCTGTGAGGATGCATCCCCAGCGGGATGCAATGTAAAGAAGGCATTATTCATCTCTACTGAGCGCTGCAATTCTAACGGATTGCAGATTTGCTGCCTTTGGGCGTTATATACATATTCATGTTCATTCTACTTTTTTCAAAAAACGACTCGCTTGCTTGTACAACAACTCATTTTGAACTGGAGGCAAGGCGGAAACCGCCGTAGTCGCTGTTGACGCCGTACGAGGGGTCGAAGTTACGGACCGACACGCGGCAATCCCTCGCGTAGTAGCCCCAATAGCCTCCGCGTATCACACGGTACGAGTGCTGTTCGCTACTATAAGAGCCATACCGGTCACTGCACCATTCCCAAACGTTGCCGCTCATGTCATAAAGACCCAACTCGTTAGGCATTTTCGTTCCGACAGAATGTTTCGTTTTGTTAGAATTATAATAATACCATGCCACATCGCCAACGGTATTGCTGCCGCTGTATTTGTATCCCTTGCTTTTCCTGCCGCCACGGGCTGCATATTCCCATTCCGCTTCTGTCGGCAGGCGATACCTCGCGCCGCCGCCTTTCTTCTGGCTTAACTTGTAGCAGAAGCCATCAGTGCAATAATCAACGCCATTGACAGTATAACCCACTTCGCCGCTCGTGCCTACTATCATATTCCAACTGACGAACTCGACCGGCAGATTTTCACCTTTGATGAAGCTAGTAGTTGTACCCATCACAGATTCCCATTCTTCCTGCGTAACTTCGTATTTGCCAATGTAAAAACTGCTCAACGTTACCTGATGAGCCGGCTTTTCATTGTCATAAGCATCACTACCCTGCTCTTCGGTAGCGCCCATAATGAATGTTCCGCCGTCAACCTTGACCATCTCGAAACTGCCATTGTAAGAATTGCTGCCTCCCCAGAAGTCATCGTCGTCTTCGTCATCAACCCCATCGTGAATACACGACTCAGCGTCACTGCACATACAGCTATGGCTGCAACATAAGCCGGGAAACGTCGCTGCCTGTACAGTAAATTGTCTGTTTCTTTTTCTACAAAATAATTCATAATACATTGAATTTTAATTATTTTACCTCGCAATATTGCGATTGCACTCTACCCAAGAATCGAACTTGGGCTGGCTCCAAGTAGAGTTGTTTCGTTAAAGGTTTTATTAACGTTTTCATCAAGCGTATTTTCCGAAAAGATTATTCCAGTTTTTTCTATATTCTTCTAAAATTTCTTGTGTAATATATGTATTTCTAAATTTCACAATGTCTTTTAACCAAATATTGGCTTTATACAAATCGCTGTCAAACAAAGTAGAAAACAATTCGCGAAACATATATCTTTTATTATCTGATATTTGCGATGCTAAAGTTATTGCTTTTGAGATTTGTTCAATTGCACCTAATTGAAGGTAACCTATATTTCTAAAAAACAAATCTTTTAGTTCATTAATTTCGTCTAATGATAACGAACTTTTAATTAGTGTTGATTCCACTGTTTTTACTGTACTATATACGCCATGAGCAAAAATATAAATTTGATGTCCATATTTCGCATAATTCATTATTACAGGCTTAATTACAGCGAATTGTTCTCTAATACTACTATCAGGTATTATTGTATATTTTCCTATTTCAGCGAGATGTGCCATTGCCCAAAAACCATTTACCATTTCATTCTGAATAGGAATAGTCAGCCTCTCGACCGCTGTTTCAAAAAGTGCCAATTGATTATATATTATATTAGTCGAACGATTTAATAAGAATTCTCTCCTTGTTTCTTCCATTTCCTCGCGCTGAAATGAAAGTTCATGTTTTTGAATAAGAAATGTAACGATTACTCCGGCAAAAGCAAGCCCAGAGAACAAAGTATTTAATGCACCGTAACTGTCGCCAAAAGTACCGGACTTTGACCAATCCATTGTGCCATTAATTAAAAACAACACTAATGGATAAATCAGGCAAATTGCAATAATAATTATTGCGATTAGCATAAACCAACTGCCATATTTATAATTATTCTTTTCCCTGTACCTCATAACTGTTATACGTTATATTTTTGTTAGATTTATTTGCTTGCATTCGTTCGATTATTTTACTGATATCAGCTTTTGTGCGGTTTTTCCAACAGCCCAACAATGATTTACATAACCAAATAAAACATAACACAGTAAACAGATAAAAGCCTGCAGCCCAGATCTCCTTGCTTATTCCAAATAAATTTTTAAATTCGGCTGTTGATGCTAATGTCGCAATAAATGAAACTAATAGACTAACGGGAGTAATCCAATCACGCATTGCTTTTATTGCAGTAATCGCGTCTGCCAAAATCAATCTGATTTTATCAGTTGTAATAAAAATCGCTTCCTGCTCGACATTTGTATGCACAATCAGATTTTTTGACAATTCGGCATTGCAATCTATATTGAAGCTACTTTTATTTTCCATCATTTCCTCCTTTTTTTGGCAATAAGCCCAATGAACCTAACGCATGTTGACTCACAAAACCACAGTTCTCACAAATAATTGCTACGGTTGGAATACCTGCACCTCCAATTGAATAAGAGCCTATATCCCTTTGTAATTGGTTATTAAAATATCCATCTGCTAAAACAAAACGATTGTTTTGACACATAGGACAAGTTATTCTGCTAATCTTCTCGCTGAGTTCTTGAGCGATTTCTCTTTTGTTGTATGACATATATTTCTTGTTTTTGCTTTAGTAATTTTGCATTAACTTTAAATATTCACTTGCAATACATTAATATAAAGTATTCATCGTTTTTAAATTTAATGATTTATGCAGGAAAACATATAGGGATTGAAAACTTGATACGACTTTCCTTTGCCGTACTTGTTTCTTTTTGAAGATGTCCACCTGCGCTAACGCATGCGATATCTATTTTTCCGCCACCCTCTTTTTCAGTTGAGTCAGTTACTGTTACAGCTATATCCATATCAATAGTATGGATTCTCCTTTTTCGAGGATAATGACTATCTTTAGCTTCAATGTAGTAATCTCCGTTATTACCTTCATCTATAAATGGATTAATAATAACTCCATGTTTGCATTCATGTTGTGCATCTATCACTCCTTGCGATATTTGGTCAATGGTATAACTGATAAAATCTTTTAATTCCATAATACAGTGTTAATTGAATTACTACTATCATCTATCATCTCACTTACAGTACCTACTACTGCAAAATTGTTAGGATCATCAACATAGGCATTAACACAGTAACCGTTATCACGTTCACCTAAAAATATTCCTCCAACTGAGTCGTCCACATTTCGCAAGATATTCAAAATCTCTTGTTGGGATGATACAAAATATTGAGTACCATTAACAAGTTGAAAAATTATCTCTTTTCTTTTTTCCATATTCTTAGTTTCACGTCCGTTCCTTAAACAGACCTTTATTATTATTAAATTTCGCTTGCAAAGATATAACATAAATTACTATAAATAAGCAATTTAATATTTCGAATATCGCTACAAAAACACACTGAATTTTGCTACAAAAATGTATTGGATGATGCTACATTTTTGGTTCCGTTGGGGCGGAATGAGCAAAAATATTAGACAAGTCACTAAAGAAATTGTGTTTGAGAATAATGGAAATCTGCCACAAGTCGCTCATATAGATATCGGGATTTTTGAAAATACGGTAGAGTTTAGAACGGTCGCAGCCGAGTTGTTTGGTGAGCCAGACAACCGTTTGTCCGTTTTCGCGCAAATGTTTGCGCACGAGTTTGCCTATGTGTAGATTTTTATCCATAAAAAAAGCGTAAACTGTTTCATTATGCTTATTTTCATCGTCAAGGCTCTACCAAAACCGTTGTCAGCAAATAAGTACGAAAAACAGTTCACGCCTTTCGACGTGAACCTTCGCTACCTATTCTCGCTGACTAAACTGGTAGATTTATGACGATGAGAGAATAATCGCTAAAAGTTCAAATTATGTAATTATCAATATTTTATATCTGTTTCGTAAAAACATATTTTATATTTGTCGGACAAAGATACGGATTTTTTTGAAAAATATTTGTCGGCGTTAAAATTCTAAGTATCTTTGCGCTGAAAAATTTAATTATATGAGTATGAAACGTCGTGATTTTTTAAGAAATAGCGTGGCGGCAGGCGCGGGAATGGCTTTGTCGCTGAATTTTGAGGGTCTGCAGGCTGCATTAAACTCCAACCGGATAGCGGTGGAGGAAGCGCCTGACTTGGTTGCCGTGATGGGCGGCGAACCTGATGTGATGCTGGACAGGGCGCTGGAAGCCTTGGGCGGCATCGGCAAATATGTCAAACAGGGACAAAAGGTTGTGATTAAGCCGAATATCGGCTGGGATCGTTCGCCGGAGCTGGCGGGCAACACGAATCCGGAATTGGTGAAAGCCTTGGTAAAGAAATGCCTTGCTGCCGGTGCGCAGAAAGTGACGGTCTTTGACCATACCTGCGACGACTGGCAGAAATGTTATACATCCAGCGGCATTGAAGCCGCGGTGAAAGCGGCCGGAGGCGTTATCGTTCCGGCCAACGACGAGCGTTATTACAGCAAAGAAATCACATTATCTCAAGGTGTTACGCTAAAAAAGGCAAAAATTCATGAGGCGCTTGCCGATGCCGATGTGTGGTTTAATGTGCCGATACTCAAAAATCATGGCGGCGCCAAACTGTCGGGCGCCATGAAAAATTATATGGGCATCGTCTGGGACCGCCGTATTTTCCATTCGAGCGGCCTGCAGCAATGTATCGCCGACATCTGCACCTGGACAAAAAAGCCGACGCTTAATATCGTTGACGCCTACCGTATTATGCACCAGAACGGGCCACAGGGGAAAAGCGCCGCCGATGTGACGACTGTGAAATCGTTGATTGTTTCGGCCGACATCGTAGCGGCAGATACGGCCGCCGTGCGTTTCTTCAATCAGGTTAAGAAATTAGATATTAAAGCAGTAGGACATATTGGTATTGGTGAGTCCTTGAAATTGGGCACAACAGACCTTGACAAGCTTGATATTAAACGGATTAAGATATAACAATGAAAAAGGTTCATTTTTTGAAAGTATTGCGGGTTTTGCTCGCAATACTTGTTTTTACGCCCATCCTGTTGTTTTTTGTTGATTTCACCGGAAAATCACCACTATGGCTGCATCGTTTGATGCACTTCCAGTTCATCCCTTCCCTGCTGGGCGGAATGTACGGCATAATGGCTGTTTTACTGTTGCTTACGTTTCTGTTTGGACGCATTTACTGTTCCGTTATCTGTCCGGCCGGCGTCCTGCAGGACATCATCAACCGGATATATTGTATAGGCAAAAAGAAGAAAAACGGAATTTGGCGTTTCCGGTATCACAAACCTCAAAACTGGCTGCGTTATACCCTGCTGGCTGTTACGGGTATAACGATTGCGTTTGGCTCGATAGAGTTATGCCTGTTGCTTGACCCGTACAGCAATTTCGGACGCATCGCCGGTAATTTATTTCGCCCGCTTGTCATACTGGGCAATAACCTGATTGCCGATGGATTGGCCAAAACAGGAAATTATTCGCTTTATCACGAATCCGTCCGGATAGCAACTCCGGCGCTGATTGCGGCAAGTGTTGCCATAGTCGTATTCATCGTGTTTTCGGTCTGGCGGGGACGGTTATTCTGCAATACGCTTTGCCCGGTGGGTGCGTTGTTGAGTCTGTTTTCGCGTTTTTCGTTAATGCGTATCGCCGTTGACAAATCGTTGTGCAACCACTGTTTAACATGCGAACGCAGTTGCAAAGCCGAAGCCATCAACAGTAAAGAGGCGAAAATTGATATGTCGCGCTGCGTGGGCTGTTTCAACTGTCTGAGTTCGTGCAAACAGAACGCGCTGACATGCAGGCCGTTCTTCGTCGCCGACAAAACGGAATCTGCCGCTACGCCCGAGTCGCACAAACCCAACAGCCGCCGCGAATTCATCGCTACAAGCGCAGCAATAGCCGTAGCCGCCCCTGCAGCCATGCTCAAAGCGCAAAACGAACAAGCCGACGCCGAAAAGCGGCAACCCGTTACGCCCCCCGGTTCACTCAGTCTGGAGCATTTCAAAGACAAATGCACGGCGTGCCACCTCTGTGTCACCCATTGCCCAAGCCATGTACTGCGACCGGCAGGATTAGCGTATGGTTTTGATTATCTGCTCAAACCGCAGATGTCGTATGTGGACAGTTATTGCAATTACGAATGTGTGATCTGCTCGGAAGTCTGTCCCCTGGGGGCTATCCGTCCGCTGACGGTCGAAGAGAAAAAAACTACGCAAATCGGCGTGGCACAGTTCTTTGAAGATATATGCGTAGTCAAAGTGAAAGAGCAGGACTGCGGCGCATGTTCGGAACACTGCCCAACGCAGGCTGTCCACATGGTGCCCTATAAAGGGACATTGACGATTCCCAAAGTAGAGCCTGAACTATGTGTCGGTTGCGGCGGCTGCGAATCCATCTGCCCCGTCCGTCCAGATCGCGCCATTATTATCAAAGCGCATCCGGTACACCGGACGGTTGAGAAAATAAAGGAAGAAAAGGCTTTGGATGTGGAAATAAATGAATTTGGATTCTAAAAAGCGAAAAAATCGCAATGTGTTGGTTAATTCCGAAATAAATGCGTATTTTTGACGCTCGTAAGAAAATGATGCATTATGAATAGAGCCAAATCATCGGTACGTAAGGCGATTTTTGCGATTGCCGCCGCTGTGCTCCTGTTGTTGGCAGGCGCGGGCGGCTATGTCTGTTATGTATTGTTTACGCCGAATTTTTCACCGGCTCAAACGCAATATATTTATATTTATCCGGAAAAAGACTTCAGCGATCTGTGCCGGCAACTTCAGGAAGCAGGATGTAGCCACATCGAATCGTTTCGCAAAGCGACACAACTGCTTAATTATCAGGATGAATTAAAAACAGGTCGCTATGCGATTCATTCGGGACTCAATAATTACAGTTTGCTGAAAGATCTGCGCCGCGGTGAACAGGCTCCTGTCCGTATCACCTTCAATAACATCCGTTTAAAAGAGGATTTGGCAGAGCGGCTAAGCGAACAGCTGATGCTTGACGACAACGAACTGCTTGTGCTGATGAACGACTCCGAATATTGCGCCGCTATGGGATTTATTCCGCAGACAATCAAAGCAATGTTTATTCCAAATACGTATGAAGTGTATTGGACGATTTCGGCCGAAAAACTGATGCAGCGGATGAAACAGGAATTTACGGCCTTCTGGACGCCGGAACGCCTTGAAAAAGCGGAAAATATCCATCTTTCGCCCGTGGAAGTCTCTGTATTGGCTTCGATTGTGGAAGAAGAATCGGCTGTGGCCGACGAATATCCTGTTATTGCAGGGTTGTATATCAATCGGTTGCGAAAGGGCATCCCATTGCAGGCCGACCCGACTGTTAAGTACGCGGCAGGCGATTTCACCCTGAAACGGATATTGGATGTTCATCTTCGTACCGATTCACCGTATAATACGTATCTGCACGAAGGATTACCGCCCGGACCATTGCGCGTTCCGTCCATTACAGCCTTGAATGCAACGCTCAACTACAAACAGCATAACTATTTGTATATGTGCGCTAAAGAAGATTTTTCAGGCCGTCACAACTTTGCCGTCACCCTTGCCGAACACAACCGGAATGCCAAACTGTACCATCAGGCGCTGAATAAACGAAATATCAGGTGATGTAATTTCGGAAACATCCAAAAAAAATAGCAACAAGTTAATTTGTCGCTATTTTCGCGTGGTCCCACTTGGGCTTGAACCAAGGACCCCCTGATTATGAGTCAGATGCTCTAACCAACTGAGCTATGGGACCGATTTCATCAGGACATTCCATAGAAATCGGGGGCAAAGGTAAGAAAAAAATGGGACAAAAAAGAATAATTGAAATTTTATTTGCTATTTTTGCCGCAAAAAAGAAAGGATGAGTTTTAAGTCATTAAATATAAAGGGACGTCTGCGGCCGCTTCACGAGCCGTTAGTAATGGGCATTCTGAACGTGACGCCGGATTCGTTTTACGAAAAAAGCCGGAAGCAGACCGAACAGGAAATAGACGATCGAATCGCTACAATTTTGGAAGAAGGCGGTGAAATCGTTGATCTTGGTGGCTGTTCAACACGTCCGGATGCTGCTGAAATATCCGCCGAAGAGGAGATGCGGCGGCTCGTTCCGGCATTGCAATTATTACAGGCGCACTATCCGGATGTTGCTGTTTCATTAGACACTTTCCGGGCGGATGTAGCGCAACGGGCGGTGGAAGAATACGGCGTAGCCATCATCAATGACATTTCGGGCGGCATGGACGAACGGATGTTCGAGACAGTTGCGCAACTGCAAACGCCTTATGTCCTGATGCACATCCGGGGCACGTATCGGACGATGCAGCAGCATACGGATTATTCGGACATGATGGAAGAAATTATGTTGTATTTTGCTGAAAAACTGCGTGTTTTGCGATTGATGGGTGTAAATGACATCATCCTTGATCCGGGGTTCGGATTCAGCAAGACAGTGGATCAGAACTATGAATTGATGCGGAGTTTGCCTGAATTTGCTTTGTTTGAACTGCCGCTATTAGTCGGCGTTTCACGCAAGAGTATGATATACAAATTTTTAGACAGCACACCGGACGAAACGCTGAATGCTACGACTGCCTTACATGCGTATGCGCTGCTGAACGGTGCAGACATTCTGCGCGTGCACGACGTCCGGGCGGCCGTTGAAGTTGTAAAGATTATTAATAAATTAAAAACTAAATAGTTATGCACATTCCATTTGGGATTAAAGATGTTTTGGACATTTTAATTGTCGCGTTTTGCCTGTATCAGATTTACAAACTGATGAAGAGTTCGGGCACACTCACTGTTTTTGGCGGCATCGTGTCGGTCATCGTTGTATGGATATTAGTTTCGCAAGTGCTGGAAATGAAGTTGATGGGCGCAATTTTAGACAAATTCATCAGCGTCGGTTTTATCGTAATTGTGATTCTGTTTCAGGACGATATCCGTCGTTTTTTGGTTGCCTTAGGCTCTAACCGGGGATGGAAATTTTTTGTCAAACTGTTTTCCCACAAGGAAAACAAACCCGATGAGAAATACATTATCCCCATTGTACAGGCATGTATGGACATGTCGCGAACAAAAACCGGCGCCCTGATTGTCATCCAGAAAGAGATGGATTTGGCAGCCTATATCCGCACCGGCGAAATGTTGAACGCAGAAATAAATGCCCGTTTAATTGAAAATATATTCTTCAAAAACAGTCCGTTACACGATGGAGCCATGATTATCAGCGGGAACAGTATTCGAGCGGCAGGCTGTATTCTGCCTGTAGCGCATGACGGGCATATCCCCAAAGAAATGGGACTGCGCCACCGTGCGGGGATTGGTATGTCCAAAGTCACCGATGCAATCGTTATCATTGTTTCGGAAGAGCGGGGTCTTATTTCACTGGCTCACAACGGAAAGATACTCAAAGCGCTCTCGCCTGAAGACCTCCAGCATATTTTATTGGGCGAAAAAGAAGTGACGAATTTTCGTTAAATTTCACGAAATTATAAAACGGAGCACAAAAAAAACCGGTAATTTTGCAAACTCTGTGTTACAATTTTAATACTTTTGTGCCGTCAATCAGAACGTGAAGCCGGACGGACTGCACGATCACCTGAAGATATACGAAACATAAAATATAGGAGAATTATTTAGATATGAAAGATTTAATGCAAGACATTATCGAACGTGCGAAAGCAAACAAACAACGCATTGTGCTTCCCGAAGGAACGGAAGAACGGACATTAAAAGCAGCCGACAGGTTGATTGCTGACGGAGTGGCAAGCATCATCCTGATAGGCAAACCCTCTGAAATCAATTCATTGGCCAATTCATACGGATTGAAAAACATAGCAGACGCTACCTTGATAGATCCGGCTGACCATCCTAAAAAACAGGCCTATGCCGATTTGCTGTTTCAGTTGCGCCAAGCCAAGGGAATGACGCCAGAAAAGGCTGCCGCATTAGTGGAAGATCCGTTGTTCTTAGCTTGCCTGATGATTAAGGCGGGCGATGCGGATGGCGAGATAGCCGGCGCACGAAATACTACGGGCAACGTACTGCGTCCTGCCCTGCAAATCATTAAGACCGTACCGGGTATATCCTGTGTATCAGGCGCATTCCTGATGTTTCTGAAAGACGGGAAGTATGGCGAAGACGGCATATTAGTATTTGCCGATTGCGCCGTATTGCCGGTGCCGACAGCTTCGGAACTGGCACAAATCGCTATTTCAACGGCACATACGATGCGGACATTGGTCGGCGCTGAGCCGCGCGTGGCGATGCTGAGTTTCTCGACCAAAGGCAGCGCGTCTCATGAGATGGTGGATAAAGTGGCTGAAGCCACGAAAATAGCTCGGGAAATGGAACCCTCTCTCACGATTGACGGTGAACTCCAGGCCGATGCCGCCTTGGTTGAAAGTGTCGCCCTGAAAAAGGCGCCCGGCAGTCCTGTGGCCGGCAAAGCCAATGTGCTTGTATTCCCTACCCTCGAAGCAGGAAACATCGGTTATAAGTTAGTGCAGCGCCTGGCCGGCGCTGAAGCCATAGGCCCTATCCTGCAAGGAATGGCGGCTCCGGTAAATGACTTGTCAAGAGGCTGTTCGGTGGACGACGTCTATAAAATGGTGGCTATCGCATCCAACCAGGCTATTGGATTAAAAAATAAGAAATAATCATATATAAAACTATCAAATTGTGAAAATATTAGTATTAAACTGCGGAAGCAGTTCCATTAAATACAAACTCTTTGACATGGCATCGGGCGATGTGATGGCGCAGGGGGGAATTGAAAGAATTGGTTTACAGGGAACTTTGTTGAAACTGACTGCCCCGGACGGAAACAAAGTCGTTCTGGAAAAGGACATTGCCGGCCACGAACAGGGCATAGCATTCATCCTCCAGATTTTGACGGATGCGAAATATGGCTGTATAAATGACTATGATGAGATAGACGCCGTAGGGCACCGGTTAGTGCATGGCGGCGAGAAATTCGCTTCAAGCGTTCGGATTGATGATGAGGTCATTGCAAAAGTCGTCGAATGTTCGGAACTGGCGCCGTTACATAATCCTGCCAACCTTGAAGGCATTTATGCCATTCAGAAAATACTGTCCGCCACACCGCAAGTGGCCGTTTTCGACACAGCTTTCCACCAGACCATGCCCGACTATGCTTATATGTATGGACTGCCTTACGAAATCTATACAAAATACGGGGTGCGCCGGTACGGTTTTCACGGCACAAGCCATCGCTACGTATCGCAACGTGCGTGCAAACTGCTGGACGTAGATTATGAAAAACAGCGCATTATCACAGCGCATGTTGGTAATGGCGGTTCTGTCACAGCCATTAAAAACGGGAAATCCGTAGATACGTCCATGGGACTGACGCCGGTGGAAGGTCTGTTGATGGGCACCCGTTGCGGCGATATGGATCCGGGAGCAGTGGCTTTCATCATGAACAAGGAAGCGTTGAATACGGATCAATGGTCGGATTTAATCAATAAACGCAGTGGCGTATTAGGCGTTTCGGACGTTTCGTCGGACATGCGCGAATTGGAAAGCGCTGTAAAAGAAGGTAATCCACGAGCAATACTGGCTATGAAGATGTATAATTACCGCATCAGGAAATACATCGGAGCGTATGCCGCTGCGCTGGGTGGATTGGATATCCTCGTATTCACCGGCGGCGTAGGCGAAAACCAGTGTTCGATGCGTTCGGAAGTATGTCGCAATATGGAATACATGGGCATCCGGCTGGACGAAAGCAAAAATGACGGTATGCGCGGACAAGAAATGGTCATTAGCGCTCCGGACAGTCGCGTCACTGTCATGGTTGTCCCTACCGACGAGGAATATATGATTGCATCGGACACGGAAGCGATTCTGACAAAGTGATTTTAACTCAAGAAAAAATATTCTGCAACTATAACGATTTGGTGTTTTGAAAAAAATCATGTACATTTGCATTTCTTGAACAAGAGAATTTTATTTATAAATTGAATAATATGGAAGAAACAGAAAAAACGGCTGTTAATGCCGACAAACTGAAGGCATTACGCGCCACAATGGAGAAAATTGAAAAGAGCTACGGCAAAGGCTCTATCATGAAATTGGGAGACGAAACGATCGAAGACATTGACGTAATACCCTCCGGATCAATAGGTTTAAATGCGGCATTAGGCGTAGGCGGTTATCCGCGGGGACGTATTGTTGAGATTTATGGACCCGAATCATCAGGTAAAACAACGCTCGCTATTCATGCTATCGCCGAAGCGCAAAAGATGGGCGGTATCGCCGCATTTATTGACGCCGAACATGCTTTTGACCGTTTCTATGCCGAAAAACTCGGTGTGGACGTTGAAAATTTGTGGATTTCGCAGCCCGATAACGGCGAACAGGCGCTTGAAATAGCTGAACAGCTTATCCGTTCGTCGGCCGTTGACGTTGTCGTGATTGACTCCGTCGCCGCGCTCACGCCAAAGGCTGAGATTGAAGGCGATATGGGCGATAGCAAAATGGGATTGCATGCGCGACTGATGTCGCAGGCGCTACGTAAACTGACGGCTACCATCAGCAAAACAAACACCACCTGTATATTTATCAATCAGTTGCGCGAGAAAATCGGCATCATGTTCGGTAATCCTGAAACGACCACCGGTGGTAATGCGCTGAAATTCTACGCTTCCGTGCGTCTTGATATCCGTAGCATCGGTAAACTGAAAGAGGGCGAAGACGTGAAAGGCAATCAGGTGCGCGTTAAAGTGGTGAAGAACAAAGTTGCGCCGCCATTCCGCAAGGCCGAATTTGATTTGATGTTCGGTGAAGGCATCTCTCGTTCGGGCGAAATCATTGACCTTGGCGTTGAACTGAATATCGTCAAGAAAAGTGGCTCATGGTTCAGCTACAACGACACCAAACTCGGTCAGGGACGCGACGCCGCCAAGCAATGTATCCAGGACAACCCCGAGTTGGCCGAAGAACTGGAAAAGCTTATCTTTGAAGGATTAAAGAAGTAAAGCACTTTGTCATTAATCTTTACATTCAACGACAGAAACGCATCTTTTGCCGCCAAAAGAATGGGACTACAAAAAAAACGCTATCTTTGCGGAGATTGCATACTGTTTGTCGGTAATTTCCGTTATTATTAACGGCATAGATTTCAGAAGAATGTCGAAAGAAAAATACAGGGCGCTCTGCCAAACGGAAGAAAGTATTCCCATCTTTTCGCAGGATTGGTGGTTGGATGTGGTGTGCGGTGAAGCAAATTGGGACGTATTGCTTATTGAAAAGAATGACAGGATATTAGCGGCATGGCCGCTGTATATTCCGTTGCGTGGCGTCGTTACCATGCCGCCATACACCCAGACGATGGGCGTGTGGTTTGCTCCGACGTCGGACGATACGAAATATCATTCGACGCTCGAAAAGCGGCAAGCGCTCTGTAACCAACTGATTGAAAAGTTAAAAACACGTGTATTCCTACAAAATTTCAATTATGCGTTTACCGACTGGCTGCCCTTTTATTGGAAAGGCTACAAACAGACTACGCGCTATACATATCTACTTAAAGACCTGAATAACAGAAACGTATTGCGAGAAAACATGAATCGTCAGATGCGACGAAATATCCGTGACGCACGGAATAAATTCAACATCGAAGTAAAATCAGGCGTTGCGGCAGACAGTTTCATTCAAATTCAGGATCAAACATTTGAGCGTCAGCGCCTACGGAACAAGCAAGACCCGCACGTATTGCGGCATTTGATTGCAGCATGTCGCGAACGCAAACAGGGCGACATTTGGGGTGGATACGACAGCGACGGACAACTCCATGCTGCGGCATTTGTCGTTTGGCAAAAGCGTTCGGCCTACTATATAGCGGGCGGTGGCAACCCATCGTTCCGTCATTCGGGAGCGCACAGTTTGGTGCTTTGGGAAGCTATCAAACAGGTTTCGCAATATACAGACACATTTGATTTTGAAGGCTCTATGCTGCCCGGCGTTGAACGGTTTTTCCGCGAATTTGGCGGAGTGCAGACGCCATATTTTGCTGTCAGCAAGGGGAAAATCGGTTTATTGGACAGAGCAATCATTAAACTTTCCAAAGCATATCGTTGCAAGACTTAATAAAAAAACTTAAATTCCATCCGGCATTACAGATTATTACTACCTTTGCCGCTCGAAACGAATAAAAATGTAACGAATAATGTCGTCCGAAACGCTCATAATGGGAGGTTTCCTCCTGATAATCATTGCGATGCTGATGATTGACCTGCTTGTGGTGGGTCGTAATGCGCATGTAGTAAAGCCGCGCGAGGCGTTAGTCTGGACAGGCGTCTGGGTCAGTATGGCGCTGTGTTTCTACGTGTTCCTGTATTTTTACGGTCATCTGCTGCATGGCATCGCGACACCCGAAAAACTCGCCGAAGTAACAGCCAAATATTTTCCCGGAATAAGCTATAAATCGCAGGAATTTAGCGGGATGCTGGCGGAATACCGACAAAACCTGTCAATCGTCTATCTGTCGGGATATTTCATCGAAGAAACGCTTTCGATAGATAATATTTTCGTGATACTGATGATCCTTCGCGGCTTTGTTGTGCCGTTAAAAGATTATAAATCAGTGCTGTTTTG
>JAISUI010000050.1 GCA_031272155.1 Tannerella sp.
TTCATCGCCATCTTCTTAACCGCCACAGTACTAACGCCTCCCGCGCCTATTACTAATACTTTTCCCATACGATTTTTTACTTTTTCGGCAAAGGTAGGAAAAATAAATCGGAAATACGGGATTTGGCGTCGGAAAAATGTTTTGCATAAAAAAATCCTGAAACAGATCGCTTATTCAAACCGTATTGTCCGCGCGGGGCTTATCTTTGTAATCAGGCAGGAAGGCGCCAGCATCATCAGCATGGAGACGGTCAGCGTCCCGACATTAATCAGCAGCCAGGCGGTGAAACTCAAGTCTATGGGCACGGCGTTGAGGTAGTAGTTGGAAGGGTCGAGGGCAATCAGGTGGAAACGGGACTGGAGGAAGCAGAAAGTCAGCCCGATGACATTGCCCCAGAGCATCCCTTTGGTAATAAGGAACGAGGCGATGTGGAGAAACACGCGGCGGACAGGCCTGTTGGCCATCCCAAGCGCTTTGAGGACGCCGATCATACTGGTGCGTTCCAGGATGATGATCAGCAGCCCCGAAATCATTGCAAATCCGGCCACGGCCATCATCAGCACAAGGATAATGACGGCGTTGATGTCCAGAACGTTCAGCCAGTTGAAAAGCATAGGCTCCAAATCTTCTATGGAACGAACATAATACGTATTTCCCATCCGGTCTTTCCTGTCCACCAGATGGAAATACAGCTGTTCCGTCACGTTGTCCAATTGGGTGAAATCGTCAATCGTCACTTCCAGTCCGCTTACCGCCTCGTCGTCCCATCCGTTGAGGCGGCGTACCTGTCGCAGGTCGGCGATGACAAAAAACTTGTCATAATCCACGTAGCCAGTGTCATAAATCCCGCTTATGTGCAGTTTGCGCGCCCGCACATCGTCCTGCACGAAATAAGCAAAAAACGAATCGCCGCATTTCAAGCCGAGCAGGTTGGCTAAATAGGCGGAAATAAGTACGTCGGTTGCCATCCGTTCCGGTTCAAGGGCGAAAATTTCTCCCTCCACAAGATTTTCTCGGAAAAACGTCCAGTCATACCGTCCGTCAACTCCCTTGAGGACGATTCCCTGGAAATCCGTTTCGGTTTTCAGGATGCCCGGTTTGGTGGCGTAAGCGCTCACGTGGCGCACGCCGGGGAAATCCGAAATGTCCGCAATCAGGCTGTCGTTAACTAAGATCGGATTGGTTTCGTAGGACGAATTGCTGTCGAAGTTGGCAATCTGGATATGCGCTCCGAAGCCGACTGCCTTGTTGCGCACTTCTTTCTTGAATCCTGTTACGATCGCAACGGCAAGGAGCATAGTTGCCAGTCCGAGGGCGATGCCCGCGATGGCAATGCGTATGGCCGGAGGCGTCACGCGCCGGTCGGCGGACGTTTTGCTGAAATGCACTTTTCGTGCGATAAACAGTTCGAGGTTCATTCGGCGTTATTTTATTCGTCCGGGATAGGCTTCCAGCGCTTTTTCCAGTACGGTGAGTGCGTTCGCAAGGTCTTCCTTGTTGAGGACATAAGCGAGGCGCACTTCGTTTTTTCCATAGCCCGGATCGGTATAGAAACCGGACGCCGGGGCCATCATAATCGTCTGGCCTTCGTATTCAAAGTCACGCAGGCACCAGGTGCAAAACTCGTCCGCATCATCCACCGGCAATCTTGCTACCGTATAGAACGCACCCATCGGTATGGGCGAATAGCAGCCTTCGATGCGATTGATTCGATCCACGAGGAAATTCCGGCGTTCCAGGTATTCGTTGTAAACGCCAAGCATATAATCTTCCGACGGATTTTCCGATTCCACCAGCGACATGTCGAGCGACGCTTCCGCAATGATCTGTCCGATCAACGGCGGACTCAAACGCGCCTGACACCATTTCATCACATTGTCTTTGACTTGCTGGTTTTTGGTGATTAAAGCGCCTATGCGGATGCCGCACTCACTGTAGCGCTTTGATACGGAATCAACGAGTACGACGTTGTTTTCAATCCCTTCCAGATGGAAGGCGGAAATATAGGGCGCCCCCGTATAGCAAAATTCGCGATACACTTCGTCCGAAAACAGAAACAGGTCATTTTTCCGGACTATATCCCGGATTTGGTTCATTTCTTTTTGCGTATAAAGATAGCCTGTCGGATTATTCGGGTTGCATATCATGATGGCTTTTGTGCGTTCCGTAATCAATTCTTCAAACCGTTCCATGGAGGGCAGGGCGAATGCATCGTTGATGGACGAAGGAATCGTCTTGATCACAGCGCCGGCCGAAATGGCAAACGCCATGTAATTGGCATAGGACGGCTCAGGGATGATGATTTCATCGCCCGGATCCAAGCAGGCCATGAACGAAAACGAAACCGCTTCCGAGCCGCCTGTCGTTATGATAATATCGTCCACGTCCACATGAATCCTGAACTTCCTGTAATACCTGACTAATTTCTCCCTGAAAGAGAGGATGCCTTCGCTCGGCGAATATTCCAGGACAGTACGGTCCACGCGCTGCATTGCTTTCATCCCGATTTCGGGCGTTGGCAAATCCGGCTGGCCGATGTTGAGATGATAAACCTTCAGACCCTTTGCTTTTGCCTGATAAGCAAAGGGTACAAGTTTCCGGATGGGCGATTCCGGCATGTTAAGCCCTCGTTGTGATATTGTTGGCATTTCTTATAATGTCCGTAGTAATACAATTTTATAAAAACGGCACAAAAGTAGCATTTATCAGGAAAATACACAAACAATGGCTAAAATATTTCACTTTTTGCAGGAGAAAGTCCAACAGGTCTAAGTTAAAATTTGCATAATCAGACGGCGTATAGTAGATATTCTGTATCTTTGCAGCAAATTTCGTAAATGAAGGAAAAATGAGAACGAAGATTTGTGTTTTAGGGATGTTTATCGGGATATTACTTGTTTCATGCAACAATACTCCTTCCTATTCCGACCGGATAAGAGCCGAACAGCGAGCTATTAATAAACTGATCGCCAGTGAGGGGCTGGAAATTTTGACCAAATACCCCGCGGATGGCGTATTTGGGGATAATCAGTTCGTCAAATTAGATAACGGCTTATACCTTAACATCGTGGATACAGGCAATGGCAACCATGCGGTGAAATACAAGACGAAAATCCTGATGCGCTGCAGCGGCAAATATCTCACGGTAGATGGATCGGATACGACGAACTATCGTTTTTCGCTGTTTACGAACAGTTATGGGCCGATTGAGTTTACTTACGGCTATGCCGAATCCTCCATGGTGTCGTATGACTATTATACTTATTCTCCTTATTCTCATCAATTAGGCATAGGTATTGATTCGGCTGTTGCGTATGTCGGAGAAAACGGCATTGTCAAACTGATTGTTCCGTTTGATCTGGGAAGTTCATATCAGATAAGCGAATATACGCCCATGTATTACGACCGCATCAAATTTATGTTCTATTAAAATGTTCCGCTGGCAGGATGCAGTTCCTGCAGTCCTTTTTCAAAGAGGGCTACGGTTTCGGTCATTGTACCGTTAAAGTCGCCGCCGGATGCGTTTTTATGTCCTCCGCCATTAAAATATCTTGATGCAAACGTATTACAGGGAAACTCGCCGACCGACCGTAGCGAAATCTTCATCCCGTCCGTGTTTTCGCGAATAAAGACGGAAAACATGATCCCTTCAATGCTAAGGGGAAGATTTACAAATCCTTCCGTATCGCCCGGCACGTAATTGAAATGATTCAGTTCGCTCAGCGACAAGGTGATCAGCGCCGTCTTCTGTTCGGGATAAATCTTCATTTTCTCATTCAGTGTATAGCCCATCAGACGCAGGCGGGATTCGGAATATACCTGATATACATTTCTATATATCATATCCTTATCTATTCCTTTTTTAGCCAGTTCCATAATGATCAGATAGAGATCCGGATTGTTTGAGTTGTAGGTGAATGCACCGGTATCTGTCATCATACCCGTATAGATACATTCCGCCATATCCTTATTAATATCGTCAAATGCTTTCAGGGCGCAAAGCAACCGGAAAACCATCTCGGAAGTAGAAGTCATTTCCGGATGCGAAATGACAAGATCGCACAATTCAGTCGGATTCAGATGATGGTCTATCATCACTTTACGAGCGTCGGCGGCTTCGACAAACGGCGCTAATTTGCACAGGCGTTTGGATTCATTGAAATCCATACAGAAAATCACATCGGCTTCCCTGATCAACCGCTCGGCATATTCCTGATGTTGGTCATGAATAAGAATGTTCTTTACATCCGGCATCCACTGTAAAAATGCAGGAAATTCATTGGGTACAATGACAGTAGCGTTATTTCCAAGCACCGTCAGGTAATGATATAACCCTAACGATGATCCGATAGCGTCGCCGTCGGGCGAAACATGCGTCACAAGAACGAAATTTTCACCCCTGTCAATATAAGCCTGAAGTTTTTGCAACTTCTTTTCGTCAAATATTCTGGTAAGCATCTCATAAATATTTGTGCAAAGATAGTGATTTTGCGCGGAACTCTGTATTTTTTATAAATTTTATTTATGGTATTAAGCGCAAATTGTGCAGAGAATATCCGATTATATGATTGATTTTTAATTTATTGCATGTCAAATGATACAATGAGGAGATAATGGAAAAAGTTTTACTCCGATGTTTATAGGGATCATGTCGAAAAAAATACGTACATTTGCGGCTCATAAAAAAAATAATGAGGTACGAATGGTGCGTCGTAATCCGGCGGAAAAAATAATTCGCCTTTTAACATATTTCTGTTTCTATCTGTGTGTATGTACCGGACTGCAAGCCCAATACATCACTTCTGCATCGGGCATTGTACGGGATTCTGTGACCGGCGAATCCTTGCCGTATGTTTCCGTAATCTTTGAAAATTCGCTGATTGGCGCCATGAGCGATGACAACGGAGTGTTTGCTCTGCAGAATGATAAAGGATTAGATACGCTTGTCTTTTCGTATCTTGGCTACGAGCGCAAAACGCTTGTCTTGAAGAAAGGAAAGCCGAATGACGGTCTTGAAATACTCCTTGCGCCATCGGCCTACCAGCTTAACGAAGTCGTTGTCAATCCGGGGAAACAGCGCTACAGCCGCAAAAACAATCCTGCTGTAGAATTAGTAAAAAAAGTGATTGAACGGAAAGACAGTAACATGATTACCATGCACGACGAGTATCAAACGGAGTGTTACGAAAAACTGAGCCTGTCGCTGGACAAATTTGATGTGGATTTTGAAAAAAACAAATTCCTTGAGAAATTCAGCTTTGTTCGTAATTATTTAGATACTTCCGCTTTCAACGGAAAACCAATCTTGACGCTTTCGCTACGTGAAAAAATTTCAGATGTTTATTATCGCAAAAGTCCGAAAACGGTAAAAACCATCCTCAAAGCCAGGCGGCAAAAAGGTGTGGACAAGTCGCTGGATGAATATGGCACACTTTCGGCCAATTTGGATGAAATGTTTCAGGAAATCAACGTGTTTGATAATAATATCACCTTTCTGCTAAACCGTTTTGTAAGCCCGTTATCTTCTTTATTAGCTGTCAGTTATTATCATTATTTCATTATGGATACGTTGGATGTGGGTGGCGACCGGTGTGTCGAACTGGCTTTTGTTCCGTCCAATTCGCAGAGTTACGGCTTTACGGGACGGTTCTACATTACCCTTGATGGCCTGTATGCCGTCAAAAAAATACAACTCAATGTGCCTTACCATATCAATCTGAATTACGTGAAAAATCTTCGTGTCGAGCAGGAATTTAAACGGATGGAAGACGGATTGTGGGCGCCGGAAAAATATAATACGTACATCGTTTTTTACTTTATTGAAGGCGGACAACAACTCTATGCTCATCATTTAAAGGACTATGACCATTATAGTTACTATGTGCCCGACAGAGATTCCGTTTTCAGACTTCCGGGTGAGCAACACTCTCCTTTGCCTGCCAATCTTCAGCAACCGGATTCATTCTGGATAAACCACCGCCATGTCCCAATTAAGGAAAAAGAAAACGCCATAGATAATCTTATCGCTCAATTGCGTGAGGTGCAAATATTTAATGTTTTTATTAAAACTGTCGAAATCCTGATTTCCGGTTATATTCCTGTCAATGACGACCATGCCAAAAATAAATTGGATTTTGGCCCTATGAATACAACCTTCAGCTCTAACGAAATAGAAGGGTTTCGTGTGCGTGTGGGAGCGGCTACAACTACCCATTTCCATCCGCATATTTTCCTTGGCGGCTACGCAGCCTACGGCATGAATGACCGCAAATGGAAATATCACGGCCAAGTTACATATACCTTTAATGAGAAGGATTACCACGAAAAGGAGTCGCCGGTGAACAATCTGTCGTTCATGCACGAATACGATATTTATACGCCCGGACAGGATTTCCTGTTCACGAGCAAGGATAATATGTTTGTGGCATGGAAAGTGGGCAAAACCATAGACAAAATGAACTATTTGCGCAAAACAAAACTTCAGTACGAAAAAGAATGGCTCAACGGACTGACAGTCAAGACATGGATGCAAAATCAGAACAATGAGGCTACCGGCGCTTTGCGTTATATCCTTCATACGGACGACAATCGTTATTTTCGCATCAACAGTGTCACTACGACTGAATGGGGGACGCAAATCCGCTTTTCGCCAAACGAGCGGGCTTATAACAGTCGCCTCGGCAAATCGTCCCTTTTCAACCTTTCAAAAGATGCACCCGTTTTCCTGCTCACTCACCAGGTAGGAATTAATGACTTCCTTGGCGGAGAATATGCTTATCATCATACGGAAGCAAGCGCCAGTAAACGCATCTGGCTGTCATCGTTCGGGCATATTGACGCCAGCGTCAAGGCAGGTAAAATCTGGAATAAAGTTCCTTTCCCGCTGCTGATTATGCCGAATACCAACCAGTCCGTCACCATTCAGCCGGAAACGTTCCATACGATGAATGCGCTTGAGTTTGTAGCCGATCAGTATGTTTCTGTGGATGCGGCTTACTATCTGAAAGGCTGGATATTGAATCGCATCCCATTGATAAATTTGCTTCAATTGCGCGAAGTAGTTTCCTTTAGTGGAGTTTACGGTTCGCTCTCAAGGCAGAATAATCCCGCTATCTCCAATGATTTGTTTCTTTTGCCCAATGGTACATATCCACTTGGAAAACAACCTTATATGGAAATGAGTTTTGGGCTTGAAAACATTTTCCGCATCTTTCAGGTTAATTATTACCGTCGGCTATCCTATCTTGATCATCCGAATATTCAAAAAGGAGGCATCCGAATTGCAGCGCGTTTTTCGTTCTGAGGCAAACAGGGATTTATCCGTTTTCAATATAGGATAACAGATTTTCGTACAACATCTTATGATATCCCGTTCCTTCCATTGCCGAAGAATTATGCCATAGTAGCACGAGTTCGCCATTGGCTTTTTTCACTGCGTCTGTCAAGCGGAAACAATATTCCTGCGCTGCATCGAACGATAATCCCATATAGTGCGATTCTGACAGCGTATTATCCATGACAGTCAATGGATGGAGTAGGAGAGGGGACAGACGTTTGCTGGTCGCATCTATCCAATGCACCGGACGCGACGTCCCCAGACGGAATCCGGCTATATCGGCATAACCCATAGTGAAATCGTCTGTTATACCTGATTTTTCAAGTGTATCCATATCTTCGGGTTCACGCAATGCAAGAAAGTGATGACGATTGGCGGTCACTTCTTGTCCGGTCGCTTCTTCCAATCGCTTTTTTTCCACCGGGATCAGCGTCGGCTTTTTCCCGGCCTCATAACTGCTGTGCAAACCGGTTTTGCCACCGTATTTAGTGAGTAATTGATGGATATCCTGAATGTTTTTATTCCGCAAATCATATCCGGGTTTATCCTGCGGCGCTGTTCCTCCGGCTTTGAAAAACAGGTAGATGCTGGATTTTTCTTCGCCAATGCGTTTTCGGGCGCACGCATCTCTTTCAAGTAACCAGGGGAAGGTGTAAAATGGATCATTTTCCGGAACGCTGAATTTTGTACGGAGCAAATAAGCAAGGGTTTTACCTTCCCTGAACAATCCTCGCGCCATGTTTCGCCATGTACGGTAAGCAAACGGTGCATCCACATCGTGCGTGAAATAACAGTGACGAATCGTCCCTGTCGGCTCTTTTGTCTGTATTCCGCATAGTGATAACCATTTACGTAGCAATTGCCCATATTCGTCCACAATGGGGCGATGGATGAATCCGGCGCGATACGGAAGCGATTCCCGTCCGGGAAAACGTCCATGAATGTCGCGCACGTCCCGCCGCACGATTTCTTCGTAACGGCTCAGCAGAAAAAAAGCGCTCGCAACCAGGTCGGCATGTACCACAAGCGTATCTTCCTGCTGTTCAACGCGTGGTTCACCAAATAAAAAAGGAATGTCGTCTATTTGCCGGACAGGCAGTTTGGGCATGGAACTCGCTTTTCCATAGCTATTTGCATCAAAAAAGCCGGAGGGAATGATGACAATCTTATACGAGTGAAACTGTGTTCTGTCAGACGTATAAGCTATCAGTCGGCTTGTTTCCGCCGGAATTTGTTCCCCTAACATGAACTGAATGAGATATGTAATGATTTCTTCCACTTTATTTTATCTATCTGTCTTCATGTTAAACTTATTTTTTTTATATTTATTGTGGGATGGTTTTGTTTTAATAATTAAATACCTGTAAATCAGAAAAAAAAGAGAGGACAAACACCCCCGTTTTGCCCTCTCAAAAACAGAATCTATTAATAACAATAAAACAATGACGTAACAATCGCTTTTGTTTACTTGCTTTATTGGAACCACAAAGATAATAAAAAAAATAATGCACAAATAGAAAAAAATAATTATTTTTGTGGCTGCAAAATACTGCATCCTGTTTTGGAAATAATTTTTCGATTTTTTGCGCCGTTTGGGATGCTGCAAAATGCTGCACGCAGTTTATTTTATAAAGATAACATAATGAACGACAGGTTGAAAAATAGCACCTTGATTAAGACGAATGATTCTCTTAGAATCATCTTCAATCTCTCAACGGCATTGTATATTGTCGGTTTGGGGATTCATTTTTTTTTCTATGCGATGGAAAAAAAACATGTTTTGATGCTCTTAAATGGCGTGAGCATCGTCTTGTATGGGACATTGTACGTGATTTTACGGTTCCAAAAGTTGGATATTAACCGTTGCATGGTGTACAGTTGCTTAGTAATAACCATCAATCTTGGGTTGTCCTTATTAATAGAAGCCAAAAGAAACCATGGATCGGAATCGGCGGCCATTATCCTGGCCGATGTAGGACTGGGGACATTTCCGATTGTGGCAGCTGGAATGACCCGTGTGCGTCATTACCCTGTCTATATAGGAACAATATTGCTCGGTTGCTATATTGCCGCCGCCGTTTGGACGAAGAATGAATTGTTGTATATGCGTTTGCCGATACTTTCTATCATGATTGTCGGGATCAGTTACGGTTATTCGTATTTGCTGCAGGTAAACCGTCATCGTGAAGAAGAAAATGCCAGAATACGAGGCGAATACAATAGGATACAGGAAGAACAGGAAACCGTGTTTCAAATTCTTCGTCTGACGCCTGAACAGTGGGAACTCATGAAAGAAGGGCGATGGAATCGTGAACAGTCGGAAAAACTCCTTGAAAACATGAAAAGAGAAGACCGTGAAAAGTTAGTATTTCAGATGCGTGACATAGTGCAGGACGACGAAGAAATCAAGCAAAATATTCGTGCTAAACATCCTGACTTGAGCAAGAACGATATGGACATGTGTTGCATGATTGCCAAAGGAATGACCGTATCGGAAATCAGCATAGCGAGCGGTTTGTTGAGAAACAGCGTGACGTCGCGTCGTTGCCGTCTGCGTAAACGGCTTGGGTTGGACGCGCAACAAAATTTGAACGAATACTTGAGTTCATTGGGACGGAATATATTGAAATCTGCCGGTGATAGTAATATCATAGCGACAAATTCACATCCTGCTCCTGTTCATCGGATTTCGCTTTTTTTCCAAGCGATAGCAAAATACTGCTCGTGATAACGACAAAAATGAAGATTAGCGAATAGACGGGTTTGAAGCCTATTTGTGTTAACCATGTGTGGAACAGCAACTTGATGCCTACGAAACCGAGCAGCACGCTGACACCGTATTTCAGGTAGCGGAAGCGGTCAACCATATCGGCTATCAGGAAGAACAGCGAGCGCAAACCGATGATAGCGAAGATATTGGACAAGAACACAATAAACGGGTCGAGCGACACGGAAAAGACTGCCGGAATAGAGTCCATCGCAAACAGCAGGTCGGTAAACTCGATCATCACCAAAACAAGTATTAATGGCGTGAACCACAGCTTTTTGTTTTTCCTGAACCAGAAGCGGTCGCCCTCGTCGTAATCGGTTGTGATGTTGAAATGATTGGACAGGAAAGCGACGATTTTGTTGTCGCGCGGGTCGCGGATGTCGCCCTCTTTTTCCCAGATGATTTTCAAGCCCTGGTAGAGCAGGAACGCGCCGAATATCAGCAATATCCACTCGAAACGGTGAATCAGAGCCGCGCCTGCAAAGATGAACACAAACCGCAGCACGATAGCGCCAAGGATGCCCCAAAACAGCACTGATTTATAATCTTTTAACGGCACAACAAAGCCGCGAAGGATCATCAGTATCACGAAAATATTATCTATCGAAAGCGTTTCTTCGATGAAATATCCCGACAGATA
>JAISUI010000007.1 GCA_031272155.1 Tannerella sp.
GGCAAGTCCGCTTGCTGTTACTTGCGTCAAAGTACGATTCACGTATCGAGCCGCACCCAATCGCTTTGTATGACATTGATTCGGGCAATCCGTTTGCGCGCGAGATAAAACAAACTGGGATATTAATTGATTTATAATCAATGTCTTACACATTGGACACCACTACGCCCAACCTGCCCTGCGCCGTCTCAGAGTAGAAGCTACCGTCCGCCCCGCCTTTGCCTTCTATATTATTATTTCATTCCATATTCTAACCACGTTGTAGCGATGGTTGATTTGTCTGTTTTAAATCTTATCCAACGGGCTTGAAAAGCGGCGGGGAAGTCATGTTTGAAAATTTCATTTGCTTTGACGACAAACGATTGATATTCAATCCATTCGCCATCGCCTGTCGGGTCTATTTCGAGCGTAAAGTTCACTGTTTCAGGCGATTTGTGCGACAGCGTCAATCTGCGTTTGTCGTAGAAACCGATCAGGTAGGGATCGGAGGCGACGCCGGCTTTCACTGCGGCGTCTTTCCACGGGCCGCCGTGTCCGGTGGGCTTGCCGAGTTTCCAGAGGTCGTCAATAGCGCCTGCCCAGATGATGGCTTTGCCGTCTTTTGATGCGAAAATATGTTTGTTATCAGGCGTTTGAGCGGAATTTATGCCTGTCATTATCAGCAAGCCGCGATAGGAAGCATAGTCGTTGACGGCAAAGTTGTGCGAGGCTATGGGGCGGATTTTGGCGTATCCGTCGGCGTTTTCGGCGGGCAGTTCGTAGAACGTGCCGTGGCAATTGAACAGGTCGCGCTCTGTAGCTACTTCGCGGCATATCCGTAGCGCGGCTTTCCGGGTGGCGTCGGTAAACGCCTCATTGCCAAGCGGAAGGCGCCAGCGACGGCCGGCATCGTCAACGATAAGCGCCGAACTCTCGTCTATCTCAACGGCCTGCTGTGGGATGGCGAATTTTTCGCGGATAAACGTCGCCGTTTCGGGGTCGTTTTTAGCCGTGATATTCATCTGACTGTCAACCTCATAATATAGCTGTTCGCCGTCGCTCGCTGTTGTCAAAATCCCAAGTGCGCGGCGGTCATTGCCCAGTCCGTAGAGCAAGCCGCCGATGGACGGCTGCGTGTCGCCGATAGTTGCCAGGCCATTGAAAATGGCGTCAGGCGTGGCTTTGCGCGTGTCTGTGTCGCCATAAACGAAGGCAATGCTTGCCGTTGTGGCCTTGTCGGTTTTTACACGTACCCATTCGCCCTGCTCGTTATCATTGAAAACGGTTAAGGCGCTTTTGCCGGCTCCGACGCTTATGGTTTTCAGGTCTGCCCATTCGCCCGTGCCGTTGCGGTCTGTTTCAAAAATGAAGTTAACAGTCTGATTACCTGAATTTTTAATCCATGCTATCCGGGTTACCCATCCTGTAAAGAGGAAAGGCTCCGATGGAATATTTGCCGCAATCTGCTCGTTTTTCCGGACATAACCTCCGGCATTTGTGGGGCCAAGCATATCAGGCGTTTCGGACGAAGTGAACCACAGGTTGGAGTTC
Organism: Tannerella sp.; assembly: GCA_031272155.1. Lineage (GTDB taxonomy): Bacteria > Bacteroidota > Bacteroidia > Bacteroidales > Tannerellaceae > Tannerella. The sequence continues at coordinate 1,531 of JAISUI010000007.1, forward strand.
GACTGTCCCGGCCCTTCGATGCCGCCTTTTGCACGGCGTTTGTTAAGAAACTCGTTTTGAGCCGAGTCGTCGCATCCGAAGACGAGGCGGTCGCCCCAGCGCGTAAAGTCGCCGATAACTTTCAGATATGCCGAACGGGGGCGTATGCCTGCCGTATTGTCGGCGGAAAAAGTCGCCGGGAAGCGCCAGAACATGCCGTGCATAGTCATCATATAATCAGGCTGTTCCGTAGTGCCGATGTCTCGTATCCGCGGCCATTCGGTATTCCAGCCGTGGGCGCCGTCGTATGAATACGAGGCTTTCGGCAGGCGGTAGAACGACCAGCCTTTCTGCGGGTCGCGAACGCCAAGCAGTAACGATTTATGATCCCAACCGTTAACCCAGATTGGGTCGGTAGCGGGATTGGGATTACCGTAAATGCCACCTGGACCGGTTACTTCGGTGAACTGGTTGCGGCGCACTAATCGCCACGCTGTTCCGTCCCATTCCGACAGCGAGCCGGAGGGTGTATCGAAATATTTCAGCGCCGCCTCGCCCGATTCGCCGTTGTTGGAATAGACCGCAACGCCCTGACCGGAATAAAACCCCTTACCGTGAGCGCCAAGCAGCAACATGCCGGCTTGGTTGCTGTCGGTATCGTTTTCTTTCTTCGAAGTGACATTGCCGTCTTCGTATAACATCCTTACTTCCAATGTTTTAACATCTACTTCGTAAAATCCTTCCTCCATCGTTCCGTAGTAGATTTTTCCGGCGGGGTCGGTCAGGTGGCGGGCGTTGCCGGTATGCCGTCCGGGCATAGCGTCATAAGATATCGTGCGCACATTACCTTGAGCGTCAATGGCGTAGGGGCCAATAAACAACTGTTCGCTTTCGCGGTGAATCATACGGTTGGCAGGCGTGCCGCCGATGCTTTCTTCGTGCGTAACTTGCCGCATGTCGGGAGTTATCTGATACAACTTGTCCGACGAGCCGAACGGCAGGTGCGGCCCGTAAGTAATAGTCCACAGGCTGCCCGCCCATGGCACAACAGCGCCGTGACCACATTCGCCCTCATCATTGTAATGCGCCAACGATGGATATATACCGCTGATACACAGCGGTTCGGATTCGCTTTTTGTCGTATTTCCATTGCCGCATGAAAGCGTAAAAATAAGACATAAACTTAAGAAAAATGTTTTGTACATAAATATTAATTTTTTAAATTTGTATCAGACATTCTTTTTTGTAGAAAGAACGTTTTTTCCACCAAGCAAATTCAGTCATAAACAAACCACGCGGTAGCTTTGCAGTCCTTGTCGGCGGTGATTCTGACCCAGCGGGCGCTATAGCCGTCGGGGAACTCGTGATGAAAATATTCACCCGGCGCTACTGTTTGCTTCCGGTAAGTATGAAAATTGCCGTCGCCAACTACATCTGCATCAATGGTAAAATTGACCGAAGATGAATTATCGTGCCATAAATGCAGTGATTTTTTATCAAATCCATACATGAGATAAGGGTCGGAAGGTTGATTTGCCGAAACAGCATCATTATTCCAGACGCCGCCTTCGCCCGACGGCTTGCCCCAACTCCAGAGGTCGTCGGTCTTGCCGAACCAGAGACCCGCCTGAGGTTGACCGGCCAAAGGGTTGATGTCTAATGGATTCCATTTCAGCGGACTTGCCTGGTCGCCGCCGAGTACCAACATTCCCTGCCACGAACAAAAATCGGGTATCACGCGCAGATGCGAACAAACGGGTCGGATAGCCCACAGTTGATTGCCGTAAAGATGAAAACCGATTTCGTAAAACATTCCGTGACAGTCCATTAAAGCACGCTCGGTCTCGACTTCGCGGATACGCAGCCATTCGGTGTTGCTTGTTTCGTCGAAACTGCGGCTCGATTTAGGCAGCCGGTAAGTAATCCATTTCTGCAATTTCGGCAGGAACACTTTCATTATGACAGAAGCATTATCCCAGCCCGTAGCTATTATTGGCGCACCGAAAGAGCCGGCGCTCCAAACTTCCGTAAATGGCTTTTCCTCAAGCACTTTCCATGTCCTGCCGTCCCATTCCGCCAGACGTCCGGCGCTCCATTCGCGGTCATAATCCTTGTCGGTGTAACTGTTATTGCAGACAACAACACGTCCGTGGCGCGTAAAACCCGATTTGAAATGCGGTTTCGACCCTTTCGGTTCATTGAGTTCGTCCATCAGGTCGAACAATTTTTTTGTTTCGAGCGTATGTACGTTGACTTCAAGAAATTCGCCTTCCATTCCAAGGAAATAGACCTTGTTATCCGGGTCGGTAAGATGTGTCAGGGTTGCTGCCAGACGGGTTTTCTTCACGCCTTCAACAGTGCGTACATTGCCGTTGACATCAATGATGTGAGGGCCGATAATCAACTGGTCGCTTGCGCCGTGCAGCAGTCGGTTGGCATACGTTCCGACAACGCTTTCGGGGCGTTTGTGCAATTCCATTTTGCCATTGACGACGCTTATCTCGTACAGCCCTGTTCCTGCACCTGAACGCTCAAGATGAGCCACATAAGTTATTATCCATAAGCGGTTTGCCCATGGGAACAGCGCTCCCGTACCTGTTTCGGTTCGCGGCGAATGGTCGGATACCATCGTCAGTTCGGGTATGACACCGCTGACAACGGTCTGTTGCTGCGAAAAACAGAGAAAAGGAAGACAGCAAATGAGTATTCCGATTAATTTTTTCATTTTATTAAAAAAATATAAGAGGTTGACTAAAGATATTTTAAGCCAACCTCTTATTTTGTTTATGCCATTACCACTTGGGGTTCTGAGTAAGATTGGGATTGATGAGACGGTCGGCGTCGGGTATGGGCCACAGATAATCACGTCCGGCGTCGAATTTTCGTTCGCTCGCCACAATGATATAACCTGCACTAACCATATAACTAACGTCCGCTATGCCGTTTTCGTCAATATCAGGTACTCCGCCTATCGGGTAGTTCCCGTCTTTCCAATTCTTTATCAATTGGCGATAATCTTCGGATACGGAAGCCTCGTCTCCATTCCATGAAGCGGAGCCTGACCATGCGCGGCGCAGATA
>JAISUI010000022.1 GCA_031272155.1 Tannerella sp.
ATGCGGCTAATACTCCTTTAACTACTGCTCTAAATGTTGCAAATACAGTGTTTACTGCATTGGGAATTTCATCGGCGCCGGCAAGTACGGCCGAGGCGCTGGTTGCGTTAAATGCTGCAAAAGCCGCCACTCAGGCTGCACAAACTGCGTATGATAATGCACAAACTGCGTATGATAATGCATCGGGGTTTTTTGCCAAAGCAGCTGCCTTTGATAAACTTAAAGATGCCGGAATTGAACTTACAGCAGCCAAAGCAAACGAAGCGCTTGTACAGGCAGTCTATGACGCCTACGTTAAAGTGGGCGAAAAACAAACTGCGCTAACAGCCGCACAAAGCGATTTAACTACTGCAGAAACCGCATTGACAACAGCCTATAATACGTATTATACGACTGTAAAAAATGCCGTTGACGCCGTAGCGACTCCGACGCCGGATGTTTCATTCAAGCCGATAACCAATCCCGCAGTCGTAATCACGGAAGCGAACTACGACAGCAGTCATGACATTGTCGGCGCTTTCGAGGCCGAAGGCGGACGGCCGCCGTATAAATATACGTTTACGACAGCGCCTTCGGACAGCCGGATTACTTTGGACGAAAACGGCACGATCAAAGTAGGAAAAGATGCGAACACGGGCGATTATCCGGTAACCGTAAAAGCCACATCGGCCGATGGGAAGACTGCTTCCGCTTCGTTCACCATCAAGGTGACCAACGAATACGACGCACAGTACCTTGCGGCTAAAGCGAAATTGGACGCTCTCCAGGCCGAGCTGAATAAAGCCATTGAAGATTACAGCCTCGTATCGGGCAGTAATGCGACATTCACCCTTCTTCAGACGGCTATTAACGGAGCTGCAAATTCTATCGCGTGGAATGACGGGGATCCGAAAATCCTGGGAATACCGGTTAGCAAGCAAAGAGCCGTCACAACGATCAATACCGCTGTGGACAATATTACAAACGGCGATACGTACAAACAATTCCAGGCTTTTTATGCAGCCCAGGTCGCTCCGTTCACCAACGTGATGACAGCGTTCTACAACCTGCAGAACTATGTCACGAACAATAACGTTCAGGATATCAAGACGCTCGAAGCCGCCGATGCCTATATCAACGGATTGTATGACGTTTACCACGCACTCGACGTAGCGCTGAATGCGCTGAACGACGCCGAAGGCACCATCGCTCAATATTTGGCCAATGGGGTGATTGAAACTATCCCAACAATGCTCGGCGGCGGCATCGCCACGGTGCAGACGCTGGCTAATACGCAGATCGGCCAGCTGTCCGAAGACCAGCAGGGTGTGGCTCAAGCGCTCTCCGACGCACTGTTCGCCGAAGCCGATGCGCAGCTGGACAACCTGCCGGCCATCTCACTGGCAGACATTGTCGGCTATTCGGGAAAGATTGACGAAGTGCTGAAGAAACTGACCGAATTTTCCGGATATACACTCGCGCTGAAGGACAAAGCTGAAGAATTGCTTAATACTGATTACGAGGCGCTTATTACAGCCAAATTGGCGGAAATCATACCGCAGTTAGAGGCTGCAGCAAAGACGCAAATTAACGCAACGAGGCAGGAAATCATTCAGCAATTGCTGGATGAAGTAGCCGATATCCGTGAGGCGGTAAGCAACAGCCAGACGGTGAACGACCTGATCAGTGCATGGGAAAAAGTCCAGCAAGTGGCAGAAGTGGCTAAGGATGTTATTGCAACGGCTCAAAAGATTGAAGCCGCCCTCAACCAACTTCCTTCCAGCCCCGAAGAATGGCAAGCCGTCGGTCAGGAGGTTCTGGCAGAGATCCAGCAACGTGCGTACAGCGAATTGAAAGACGCCTACGACCGGCTGGCTTCCAATCCGGATGTAGCCGCTTTCGCTGCTAAAGCCACCGCCATTGCGGAAGAAACGGTAAAAGCCGTCCAGGGATTGGCTACTCTCATCCAGGCGACCGGTCAACCCGGCATCGTATTCTCCGACCTGCAAGACGAAACGCCATTCGCAACAGTTGGCACCAACTACGACGTACTCATTGACAAACAAATCGGTAATCTCGGTAGCATACGCGAATTATTGAGCGCTATCGGCGTTGATTTAGTATTTGAAGTGAACGGCAACGTTCCGTTTACAATCGTCAATGATCAGGTCGTGGACTTTGGCTCACAGGCAGGCGAAACGTACACCGTGCCCGTCGTGTTGTTGCTCAAATTAGGCAGTATTGAAATTCAGTTGCTGACATCGGACGATGGACTTAGCATCACAACTAAAGCAATCAGTCCGTCTAATCCGAACAATCCGGGTGGTGGGACAACCCCGTCTAATCCGGGTGGTGGTACAACCCCGTCTAATCCGTCTAATCCGGGTGGTACAACTACTACCGGTTCCACTTCGAATAATGGAACTGCAAGTAGCAACAACAACAACGCTTCTCTTAATTCTAACGGGCTTGGCTCTGAAAATAACGGCGATGGCTCAATAACCGGCAACGACGCCGTTGAAGACGCCGTATTGAAGGCATGGGCGCAGAACGGCGTACTGAAGATTTCCGGCCTCACGACAGGCAAAGCCTACTATGTATTTACAATACAGGGCGCTTTGATCTATCAGAGTGTGGCGGAAGCTACGGAGACGTTTGTCAATCTGCCCGGACGCGGCGTTTATATTGTAGTCGCCGGCGAAAAGAAAGTAAAAGTTTTATTTTAATGTAAATCCTCTGCGGGCTCCTATAGTTTCCAACTCAGGAGCGTGTCTGAAACGGCACAGCGATACGTCGCTCTGAAAAAAGAAACCCTTCCGGATTCATTCACGGAAGGGTTTTTTTATATCATTCGCAGAAGTGGACTGGTCAAAGTATGCTCATTAAAACACCAAAGAAATTTCGCAAAAAACAACATTTTGCAGATGGCAGAAATCCTCGCGTACATACTTATTTTAACTGGCAAAACGGTTGGTACGAAAAAAATCCCTATATTTACAGCCGATTTATAACATAACGAATACGTATAACAAAACTAAAACAAACTGATATGAAAACAGGAAAGTTTGTGCTGGCTATCGCATTTATGATGGCCGTTTGGATGGACAGTTATGCGGAAACGCCTAAGACTGTCCGGTCGAAATTGAACGAAGTGACGATGTTTTTCCGGGGAGCGGAGCTGACTCATACCGTTACCGCCTCCTTAGACAAAGGCGAAAGTGAACTGAGAATTGAAGGCTTGAGTTCGTCAATAGACAAAAGCAGCCTGAAAATCAAGGCAAGCGGGGGCGTCGTAATATCATCCTACGAATATGCAGTGGATTATCTGTCGGAAAAGAACGTCAGTCCCGTCGTGCGTAAATTGCAGGATTCCATTGAAATATATCAGAAAAAACTGCAACAGATTGGGATAGATGCCGAAATCAATAAACAGTTGATCGAATTGCTGCAAAAAGGAACGACGAAGAATGTTTCCGGCTCCGAAAAAGGCATGTCGTTCGATGAATTAGTCAAGACGATGGACTATTACAAGACAAAATCGCTGGAATTGGAAACGGCTACTATCGCCAATCAAGAGAAGAAAGAGGAATACGAAAAAATCGTCCGGCGGCTTCAGGCTCAGTTAAATCAGGAATCGCAAAAAAACAACCGGACATCCGGGGTGCTGACACTGGCGCTGACGTCGCCCATGGCTGTCACCAGTACATTTACGATCAGCTATTACACTGCTTCGGCAGGCTGGTCGCCATTCTACGACGTACTGGTTGAATCGGCCGAGAAACCCGTCCGCATAGTGAGCAAGGCCAAGTTGCGCCAGACAAGCGGCATAGACTGGGACAAAGTCAAACTGACCCTTTCGACTGCTACACCGAGTAATGGCAAAACAGCGCCTCTCTTCCAGGCATGGTTCCTCGACTATATCACCTACGAGCCGCTGGCGCTGGAAGAGAGCAGTCAGGTGCAGATGAGGCAAAACGCATATTCATATTCCAAAGCCGAAATGCTGGCATCGGCGCCCATGCCCATGCAGAATGCAGACGCGCTGCTCACTACGCGGAGCGCAAAACAGAAAACGTACATCTACACAATAGACGGCGCCGTGGTGGACGAGCAGACTTTCCTCTCGCTCGACCCGTCGCAAGTCAAGTCCAAACAACTGCTGCGCGGAGAAGAAGTGACAGGCGCATACGGACAGGACATTGACGGGGTATGGGTGGCGACGCTCAAGAGCCATTTGGACGATTACATCGCCGTGGCCGACAACGATCTCAACGTAACTTATGCCATTGATTTGCCCTACTCCATTCCTCCAAACGGCAAAGAACAGACACTCGAATTGCGGACGCAGGAAGTAACGGCTAACTACAACTACTACTGCGCTCCTAAATTAGACACCGAGACCTATCTGCTGGCCGAGATTGCCAACCCCGAAAAGTTGAACCTGCTATCAGGGACAGCCAACATCACCTACGAAGGAACATACGTAGGCGAAACACGCATTGACATGGCCTCCACTCAGGAAAAATTGACACTGACGCTGGGCACAGACAAACGTGTGCCCGTCAAACGCGAAAAACGATTGGACTTCAGCAGCAAGAAATCACTCGGCACGGACATAGAGCAAACGTTCTCCTATAAGATTACCGTTCGCAACAACCAAAACAAACCCGTCCGGATGACGCTCAAAGACCAGTACCCCATCTCGACGCAGAAAGACATCCGCGTCGAACTCATACTGAAGGAAACGACAACGCCCACCTTCCACGTCGAAGACCTTGGCGTGATCACCTGGGAAGAGGAACTTAAAGCCGGTGAAACAAAAGTATATCAGCTTACGTACAGCGTCAGGTATCCGAAAAACAAATTGTTGAATCTATAAGATAAGATATGATTAAAGAAAATTTTATCAAACTCTATGAAGACAGCTTCCGTGAACACTGGGATTTGGCGGCATTGTCCGACTATGGGAGCGATACTACTTTTTATTTTAAGGATGTGGCTTATGAAGTAGCCCGCCTGCATCTGCTGTTCAAACAGTGCCACCTGAACCGGGGCGACAAGATCGCATTAGTCGGGAAAGATTGTGCACGGTGGTGCATTGCCTATATGGCGGCCATTACCTACGGCGCGGTGATTGTCCCTATTCTCCAGGACTTCAACCCGAACGATATCCAGCATATCATTAACCACTCCGACGCAGTGTTGCTGTTTGTTTCCGACCGCATCTGGGATTCGCTGGAAGAAGACAAAATCCCAAATGTCAAGACCGCTTTTTCGCTGAAGGATTATCATTGCATCCATCATAGCCTCGGAAATGAAGACCAACTGCTGTCGGAAACGCTGGATACGCTCATGAAAAATAAGTATCCCGACGGGTTTACAAAAGAACACATCCTCTATGCCGATGTGGACAACAGCGAGGTAGTCGAAATCAATTATACGTCGGGGACGACGGGATTCAGCAAAGGCGTGATGCTGACGGGAAATAACCTGGCCGGAAATGTAGTCTATGCCAAAACGCTGGATTTGATGTTTCCGGGCGATGAAGAACTCTGTTTCCTGCCACTTGCACACGCATACAGCTGTGCATTTAATTTGCTGGCGCCAATGGCGATAGGTTCCCACGTGCATATCCTTGGAAAACTCCCCTCGCCCAAGATTCTGATAAAGGCATTCAGTGATATTCGTCCGAACCTGATCATTACGGTTCCACTAATACTTGAAAAGATGTACAAAAGCGTTATTCTTCCGCACCTGAACAAGCGGACGCTCCGGCTGGCATTAAGTATTCCGCTGCTGGATTCGCATATTTATGCGCAGATAAACAAACGCCTGGTCGAAACATTGGGCGGCCGGTTTTGTGAAGTTATTGTCGGTGGCGCGGCAATGAGTCAGGATGTGACGGACTTCCTGTGCAAGATCAAGTTCCCGGTGACGATTGGCTATGGCATGACCGAATGTGGGCCGCTGATCAGCTATTCGAATCATCGTTTCTTTGAGCCGACATCGTGCGGGCATGTTCTGAAAGATATTATGGATGTGCGCATTGATTCGCCCGACCCGTATCACCAGGTGGGCGAAATTCAGGTGCGGGGCGAAAATGTGATGAAAGGCTATTATAAGAACGAAGAAGCTACACGCAACGTGTTTACCGACGACGGATGGCTGCGTACCGGCGACCTTGGAACCATAGACGAAGAAAAACGCATCTACATCCGGGGTCGAAACAAAACGATGATACTGAGTTCTAACGGGCAGAATATCTATCCCGAAGAACTGGAGGCGAAACTGAACAACATGCCCTTCGTGATGGAAAGTTTAGTTATCCAGAAAAACGACAAATTAGTGGCATGGGTTTATCCGGACTACGATACGGTGGACGGCACTCTGATTCATCACGACGACCTGCCTATGATTATGGAACAGAACCGCGTGGATGTGAACAAACTGCTTGCACCCTACGAACATATCTCAAAAATCGAACTGTATCCGACGGCATTTGAAAAAACACCCAAAAAAAGCATCAAACGATATTTATATCAAACGCTATAAAAAAATAAAATTTTAAACGACTATATGATTTTTTATTCTTACTTTTGCATCATCTTTGCAAAACGGACATTATGGGGTTTCGTGTCCGTATGCACAGATATTGCTGTCTATAAGAAAAACTGATTGAAAGCCCCAAATTAAAAAATTTAAGAAATGGCTACAAGTAAGAAAGTAACAGTTGTTGAAGGCGGAAACACATCGCCGCAACAGGAGAAAAAGACCTTTGTCCCGACCGCGGAGAGCAAAGGCAAAGCGACTCAACTGCGTTTGTTCGCGGTTCTTCTATGGATTTTGGGAATTGCCGCCGAAGCAGGGGCTATTTTCTATCTCTACAAAATCGGCATCCATACCAATATGGACTGGGTGTGGCTTATTGGCCTGATTGTGTTGGATTTGATTTTAGTCGTCATTGGCTCGCAGCTATGGAAAAAAGCTAACCGCTTCGACCCGGCGTCGCGCAAGGAAGCCTTCAAATTCTTCCTGCAGAACCAGCTCGGAGTGATTATTTCGGTCATTGCCTTCCTGCCGTTAGTCATCCTGATTTTCACCAACAAAGACTTGGATGGCAAACAAAAAGGCATTCTCGGAGGCATAGCGGCGATAGCGCTGATAGCGGCAGGCATCTCAAGCGCCGATTTCAACCCTCCGTCGGTCGAACAGTACACCGAGCAAACCAACCAGATTGAGGAACTGACGGGCGGCAATCACGTTTACTGGACAAAGTCGGGATCGAAATATCACATCTACGACGATTGCCAGCACATCAACACCAGCAAAACGGACGAGATTTTCTCTGGAACGGTAGCGCAAGCCCGCGAACTGAAAAACATCACCGAGCTGTGTAAAACCTGCGAAGAAAAAGCCAAAAAAGCCAAAGCCCTCGCACCGCCCGTAATCCCGCAAACCACAGAAGATGAGCCTCCCATCGCCCAACCCGACGAAACGGCGACGGAAAACTGATGTGGT
>JAISUI010000060.1 GCA_031272155.1 Tannerella sp.
CCGAACCGTTTGATATACGACGGCAAACAGCCTGCCGAGCAACGCCTCACCCGCACCAACGTCATCAAGTTCAACGCCCCCGACGCCGACAAATACTACCGCCTGTCGGGGCTGAAAGGGCCGGTGAAGTTTATAATTGCAAAGTGAAACTTCAATGTTTTTTTATCGAAAGATTAAACTTATTGCTTTGGGATGTGTCTAAAGTCTGTGAATAAATTAATTTTTGGTTTCAGTAAAAATTTAGTTATGAAAAGGATTCTTATAGTATGTATTACGATGATTTTTGTCTGTGCGATGTCAATGTCGGCTCAAGACAGGCAGGGACGTCGCGGGGGAAATCCCGAACAGCGCTACGAGCAGATGAAGAAAGAATTGGGACTTGAAGACGCTCAGGTTGACAGTCTCAAGGCAATTGACACTCAATTCCGCGCCGAGTTTCAGAAAGCGCGGGAGCAGAACGGCGGCAACGGCGGTTTCAACCCCGAAGAGATGCAAAAAATGAACGAAAAGAGAAACGAACGAGTTAAAACGATCCTGACCGACGAGCAGTACACGAAATATCTTGAACTGCAGCAAAGTCAGCGTCGCGGCGGACCCGGTGGCGGTCAGAGGCCACCCCGCCAGAATTAACAACAGGTGGTTTTATTAGGTGAGAGACCGGCTTTCGGGTTATTTTTAACCGCGATGGCCGGTTTTTTTCTTTTTATCCGATCAAAACCGCTGTTCATCCTATCGTTTCACAAGCCGCAGGATACAATAACTTACCCGTCATTTCGTTAATACAAACAAGATGGAACGAATTATTCGGATATATCTACTCGGATGTTTGGCTGTTTTCGCGATTTCATCGTGCAAAACGGTCAAATTGAAAGACGCGGAAGAAAAGCAGCGTCTCGGCGAGTATTATGCGGCGGGCGAAATGTACAGGAAACTTTACACCAAATCAAAACCCGAGCAGAAAGATTTGCGCGCCTATATCGCATATCGAATGGGAGACTGCAATCGCCTGATAAACAACACTCCACGCGCTATAAGCGCCTATATGAACGCTTTGCGTTACGATTATCCGGACAGTATGCTCTACCTGCATCTGGCGCAGGTAAATCACCAAAACGGCCGGTATGCCGAAGCCATCAAATATTATAACGACTTTCTCTCGTTTCATCCGGAAAAAACCGGCCTCGCTCTCAACGGTATCAAGGGCTGCGAAGTGGCGCCGAGCTGGCAAAGTCAGCCTACGTTATATAAAGTAGCGAAGATGGAACTGTTCAATTCCCGGCGGAGCGAGTTTTGCCCTATGCTGTGCGGAGAAAAAAATGACCAGCTCTATTTCAATTCTACGCGCGGCATTGTCAAAAAAGATTCCGTAAGCGGCATTACAGGCTTGAAAAACAATGTTTTGTTTGTGTCTAAGAAAAACGAAACGGGCGTATGGCAAAAACCGGAAGAGGTGAAAGACGCTGTGGCAAGCGAATTTGACGAGGGAACGCCCTCGTTCACCAAAGACGGAAATACGATGTATTACACCTATTGTTCGGAGGACGCTACGGATGCCCGCACAGCCGAGATTTACGTCTCTACGCGCAGCGGCGCTGAATGGGGGAAGGGCCAGCGGGCTGCGATTGTGAAGGATTCGATTACCCTGCTGGCGCATCCGGCCGTTTCGCCCAACGGGAATTATCTGTATTTCGTGGCCGACGCCGTAGGCGGATACGGCGGGAAAGATATATTTCGCGCCCGACTGTTTGGTGCTAATGATTTCGGCCCAATGGAAAACCTGGGTCCCGAAATCAATACGGAAGGCGACGAACTGTTTCCATACGTGCGCGATTCCATCACGCTTTATTTTGCCTCCAACGGCCATCCCGGAATGGGCGGCCTGGATCTGTTTAAAGCGACACTCGACAGCACAGGTCACTGGAATGTAACCAACATGAAAGCGCCGATCAATTCGTCATCCGACGACTTTGGCATCACGTTTGAAACCAATGCCGAGCGGGGCTATTTCTCTTCCAATCGCAATGATGCTCGCGGTTGGGATCATATATATTCGTTTGATTATCCTACAGTTACTATTTTTATCGAAGGTTATGTATCCGATGCGGAGGAATATACGATTGAAGACGCTGTGGTGCGCATCGTTGGCAAAGACGGTTTGAACGTGAAAGTTCCGGTCAAACCGGACGGGTCGTACCGCGTCGAATTGGAACGCGACATCAGTTACGTGATGATGGCCAGCGCTCCTAACTATTTGAACCAAAACTTTGAACTCAAAACGGATGCGGAAGAAAAAAATGAAACCTACTACGTTGATTTCTTTCTTTCACCGATAGACAGGCCGGTTGTAGTTGAAAATATCTTCTACGATTTCGACAAAGCTACGTTGCGTCCGGAATCGAAAGAAGCGCTTGACCAACTCATCAAAATATTGGATGATAATCCGAATGTAACCATCGAGTTAGGCGCTCATACCGACCGGAAAGGCTCCGACGCCTACAATGAAAAACTTGCGCAGCGGCGGGCGCAATCCGTCGTGGATTATCTGATTGCGGCAGGCGTTGCGATGGATCGCCTGACGGCGAAAGGCTACGGTGAAACCGTCCCCAAAACCATTAGCGGCAAGTTGGTAGGAAAGTACGACTTCCTGCCGGAAGGCACGGTGCTGACGGAAACCTTCGTCAATGCCTTGACGCCTGAGCAACAGGAAATTGCCGACCAGATCAATCGGCGCACCGAATTTATAGTGACAGGATTGGAATACGGACTGAAATAACAGGCGGCTGATTCCCAATCCACTATCTTACTCGGCTTGCCGTACCGTTGTTCCTTTCGTGACTCCGCCTTCATTGAAGGCGTCAATGGTAAAAAAACAGGGCTTTCCGGCGTCGAGGCTATGGATCGCCAGTTCGGTTTGATCATATACCATGTAGTGATGATATAATTTCCCTTCTCTTGTGCCGAAACGAATAACATACCCGACCGCATCGGGAACCGCATCCCATTTCAGTTTTACGGTGCGGCGGTCGTCATCTCTTTCCACGGTAAAGGAATCCGCTTTTGAAGGCGCGTTTTTATCGCTTTTCCCAAAAACGCGGAAGTCGGATACGGAAAAGTTTCCCGAAGGAACATAGTGATTCTTCATGCGGAAAAAACGCGATTTCACCGGTCGTTCCAACTGAATGTAGTCGTGCGGCATATCCACGGTATTGTCGGAACGGTCAACCAGCATTTCCCAATCATTCCCGTCGGTAGAGGTCTCTATCGTATATTGGTAATAAATGCCGTTTTGTCTTTGGTAAAGCTGTGCGCCTTCGTCGGCAAAATTGATTTGCAAGGCATAAACAAAGGCCATTTCACCGAGATCCAGCGTAAACCATTCCTCCTTTCCACCGGTAGCTGCACTCCACCAGGTACGGATATCTTCGTCGGTGATGTTATCCGCATCATTATGCTGGAAGAATTTCCACATATTGTTTTCGGATGGATAACCGGGCAGGGTGGATGAAACTTCTACTTTTTTACCGTAAGACAATAGCATCCAGCCCGGAAAAAGCGACTCGGCAGAAGTGATTTTTTTATCGGGGACAATCATGGGATAATCCCCAAAACCGGTGCAGGCGACGATTTCATCGTCCTCGTCAAAGAAGAGGGGAAACAGGGACAGCCGCCGTTCAAACATGTGGCGCATGGAAATGGTCACCGTTCCGATGTGCCAGTAATTGCCGTACCTGTCCTGGAACGTACTTCCGTGACCGGCTCCGCAGGCAAAACCTTCGGGCTTGTAAGCGAACGGATTATGTTCGGCAAGCGTAAATGGCCCAAGGGGACTGTCCGACACAAAAACGCCGTCATTGTAACTCTTCATCTCCGTTCCCGGAGATGCATACTGAAGGTAATATTTGCCATTGTGTTTATTCATCCAGGCGCCTTCGATATGAGGATTTATTTCAACAGGCGTGTTGTAATCGCTCTTTTCCTCCCAGCCCCTGCGTTCTTTATCGCTGTAAATAAGCGATTTTCGCCCGTTTATCGGCTCGAAGGTTTTCGGATCCAATTCATATCCGTAGATCGGCGTTCGATTGCTGCAACCGGCATAGCAATACAGCCGCCCGTCGTCGTCGAGAAACAGAGCCGGATCAGCCAAACGCAGTGTAAACGCCGGATTCACCGTTTCCCAGACGCCCGATTGGGGGTCGGATGTTTTAATGACCTGTTCCGATCCCGAAGCAATCAGGTAGATTTCATCCTCCATAACCACGGCTGTCGGCGCATAGGCTTCGACGGGAAAAACCTCGTTTGGAACGATTAAATCCCATTGAATAAGATCGGCGGAATGAAAATAGCCTCCTGAATGGGAAACAAAGGCATAATATTCGTCGTGGAACAATACCACCGTCGGGTCGGCGCCTTCACGATAGGAAGGAACTTTGCCGTTCACGCTGCCGGCATGAATCTCCGGCTGAAACCGATAGCTGATATTCAATGGATTGCAGATGGTTCGATACGAAACTGCCTGCATTTTTTCCAAATGCTTGCTGCAGGCGGAAAAAAGAATCACAACCGCCAGATAGAGGCCGGCATAAACTGTTTTGGACTTCATAATTTTTTTTGAGGCAAAGATAAAGCAAAATTTTGATTGCCCGTTCAAAAATTGTTTGTAATTTTGTCCACGAATTACATATAAATAGGTAAAGGATGAAAAAAATAATTTGCGTTGCAGTATGCATGCTGATGACTGTGCAAGTATTCGGACAGAGCATCAGTTGGGAAATCAAGAATGGAACGCTTATCCTGAGAGGGACGAGTGCAACAGGAGTGATGCCGGATTATGATTATAGTGGCACGAATGGAGTACTTAGAAATCCTCCACCGTGGTATAAACGCAGAGAAGAGATCACTGCGGTTGAATTTCATAATATAACAAGCATCGGCAATGAGGCTTTCGCTGGTTGCAGTAATATTACGTCCATCACGCTGCCTGACGGACTAACAAGAATTGGAAAGTATGCTTTTCAGAGCTGTTTGAATTTAACCTCAATAACGATTCCGGCAAGTGTAACAACGATTGGAAAGTATGCTTTTCAGAGCTGTAATTTAACCTCAATAACGATTCCGGCAAGTGTAACAACGATTGGTGAAGAATTTAGTATGAGCTATTCGTTAACTTCCATAGAGGTAGATAATGCTAATCCGAATTATTCGTCGGAAGACGGCGTTTTGTATAATAAGGACAAAACGGCGCTGATTTATTATCCGGGTGGAAAAGAAGGAAGCAAGTTTATTATCCCCGACGGCGTGAAAAGGATTGAAAATCTTGCTTTTCAAGTAGCTGCTTATCTGTCCTCAATAACCATTCCGGCGAGTGTAACAAGTATCGGAGGAAATGCTTTTAGTTGTTCTTATTTAACCGGTATTGAAGTTCAATGGGAGATGCCGATATTTATTGAGGTAAACTATTTTTCAGACGCTGGATTTAGTTATTATAACAGTGATTTATCCGCCCTTACGCTTACCGTTCCTGCCGGCGCCAAATCCAACTATGAAAACGCCGACGGTTGGAAATATTTTGGACTGATTGTAGAGAAAGGCGCTGAAAACACCAGTTTTGCCGTTGGTAACGGCCTTATCGGAACGATTTCGAGCGACTGGACGCTTACCATTAGCGGGATAGGGGCAATCCCGGACAATCCATTTAAAACTTTTGCCGAATACAAAAATGAAATTGTCGCTATTGAGATTCAGGAAGGGGTAACAGGCATTGGACAGTATGCTTTTCAGGGCTGTCAAAAGTTAGCATCAGTAGCGATTCCCCAGAGCGTAACAACGATTGGAGTGTCGGCTTTTGGCGCATGTTATGGATTGACCAGAATAGAAGTTCAGATGGGAAAACCGTTGATTATCAATAAGAATGTGTTTGAATACATTGATATATCGCAAATCACGCTTGTCGTTCCGCCCGGCAAGAAAGAGCTTTACTCCAAAGGGCTTGTCTGGAAAGACTTTGGCGTAATCGAAGAACAGGGTTCGCCCAACGCTGTCGAAACGTTTAGCAATGCAAAGATCTGGTCATCCGGCGGCAATCTGCATATCTCCACACCCGTCTCCACATCCGTAAGCATTTACACCCTTTCGGGTGCATTATATAAACAGCAAACCGTCGGTGCAGGACAAACGGCGATTCCGCTGCCGCCCGGCATTTATGTTGTGAAGGTCGGCAAGGAGATGGTGAAAGTGGTTGTCGGATAAAAATTCCGTAGAAGTAGTATGCAAATTACATGCAAATAAAAAAATCAGAGGCTCACACTGGCGCGTAAACCTCTGATAATCAAGTAGCGAGAGCGAGGATTGAACTCGCGACCTCATGATTATGAATCATGCGCTCTAACCTGCTGAGCTATCTCGCCAACATTTTGCGGGTGCAAAGGTAATAAAAAAATCAATATGTCATTACTTGCACCGTGTTTTTTATGCCTTTTTATTTCGTGACCCTCTCAAGCCATTTTACCATCGACAGCATTACAATCATCGAAATAGCGCAAAGCACGGCAAACACAAGCCAGCACAGCCACAAAGGTATAGCCTCATACAAGATACCGCCTATAAAAAGGATCAGGTTGGCGATCGCCGTAGCCGTAAGCCACAAGCCTTGACATAAGCCTTGTTTGTCTTTTGGTGCGATTTTCGACACAAACGACAGTCCGAGCGGCGAGATAAACAGTTCGGCAACGGTAAGGAAAAAGTACATCCCGATCAGTATCCACGGAGTGGATTTGAGTGCGAGACGCGACGTTTCATTCAACGTTTCATATTCGTTATATGAAGGATAGCCTGCGACGTAAGAAATCACGGATAAAAACAGGTAGCCGATCAATACGATTCCCATACCGATTGCGATTTTCTTCGGCGTGGACGGTTCTTTGTCTTTTTTGCGCAAAAACGAGAAATACCATATAATCAGCGGCGTTAAACATACCACTAACAG
>JAISUI010000043.1 GCA_031272155.1 Tannerella sp.
CCCGTTACGGCATTGAAAGAAGGCGAAGATATACACATTCGCTTCGAGATACCTGAAGGAGTGGACGGCGGCTTGGCGCTCTACGGCAAAGATTTCGGTCGCTACCCGCTCGACCCGACCTTAGTGCTCACTTTTAAAAAGTGACAGCATAAAGTTTTTTTTGCGAAAAATGCAAAAGTGCTTACGATATTCGTTGTCTTTTTGCATTTTTCGCAAAAAATTTCCTCGAATTGGACTGCATGTGATATTTTCTGCAAATAAATAAAATTTGGTTGCAAAAATCAATTTTACCATCTGAAATAAAGCATCTATTTTTGTATCGTGTTAAGAAGGATTGTTGCAATAAAGAACTGAATTTCTTTATTGCAATGATGGATGATACAAATGTAAAATTCTATAAAACATTATTTTACATACAAATTATTGAATGGTCAAAAGTAGTTGTGAGAAGAAGAATTATTATTATAACAGGATGGTTTTAATATTTCCGGGGAAGGCGGAAAGAATAAAAAAGGGATCGTCCTGTGAGGCTGCAATAGATGCCCAAATTTAGATTATACTGAGGTTGTTGTGAAACAATCGTTTATTCCATTTTTGGAATGATATAAAAATGCTTGGTAAATGATATTGTAAATGAGAAGTATGTTAATATTAGTATTAGGCTGTATTGAAAAGTTTTTTTCCTAAGTAAAAAGTCCGGATTTGTGAAAATCCTGGCTTTTTTTTCGTTTAATCAAGTAATGATCGCTCTTTACTAACATTATGCTTTTTTGGGACAGATTTTGTGTCTCGAAAATAATATATTCCGGATTTATTTGTTACTTTTGTTCCGGATTTGTGAAATATCAAAAGACGATATGATTCTATTTTTTCAATCTTCGGAAAAGACGCTGCTGGCCGTGGAAGCGGCACAGGAGTTTTCCCGTGACGACACGGATAAATTGGTCTGGTTGTTTGGTAATGCAACGTGCATGGCGGCAGACAGAGTGGACGGGTGGTTTGTTGGTCCGCGGCGCGAGATGATTACGCCGTGGAGTACAAACGCTGTTGAAATCACTCAGAACATGGGGTTGAATGGCATCGCACGCATCGAGGAATTTTTTCCTGTGGCGTCGAATGATGCCGCGTATGACCCGATGTTACAACGCATCTATAATGGGTTGAACCAGGATATTTTTGACATTAATAAGCAGCCTGATCCTATTATTAGTGTGCAGGACATTGCCGCATATAATCAGCAAGAAGGATTAGCGCTGAGCGACGAAGAGATTGCCTATCTGAACGAAGTAAGCCGGAAAATCGGACGCCCGCTGACCGATAGCGAAGTATTTGGTTTCTCGCAAGTTAATTCAGAGCATTGCCGTCATAAGATTTTTGGCGGGACATTTGTCATTGATGGAGAAGAAAAACCATCGTCACTCTTTAATCTGATTAAAAAGACATCCAAAGAAAACCCCAACCGGCTTGTTTCGGCTTATAAAGATAATGTGGCTTTTACAGAAGGGCCTGTTGTCGAACAGTTTGCGCCTGTATCGGGCGACAAGCCGAGTCTTTATACCGTCAAAGAGATACCCACCGTGCTTTCACTGAAAGCAGAAACGCATAATTTTCCGACGACCGTCGAGCCATTCAATGGCGCAGCAACCGGTACCGGTGGTGAAATTCGCGACCGGCTGGGTGGGGGAAAAGCGTCATTACCTGTTGCAGGAACAGCTGTTTATATGACTTCCTATCCTCGTACTGAAGGGGCGCGTGAATGGGAAAAAATACTTGATCCGCGCCCGTGGTTGTACCAGACGCCTGAGCAAATCCTTATCAAAGCGTCCAATGGCGCTTCCGATTTTGGCAATAAGTTCGGCCAGCCGCTGATATGTGGATCATTGCTGACGTTTGAACATGCTGAAAATGACAAGAAATACGCTTATGATAAAGTGATTATGCTTGCCGGCGGCATCGGCTACGCCAACCGGCGGGACGCCTTGAAAGGTGAGCCGCAGCCGGGTGAAAAAGTTATTGTCATCGGCGGTGATAACTACCGCATTGGCATGGGTGGCGGAGCTGTATCGTCTGTGAATACGGGGCAGTATGCCAATGGCATTGAACTGAATGCCGTGCAGCGCGCCAACCCTGAAATGCAGAAACGTGCTGCCAATGTCATCCGTTCGATTGCCGAAGCGGACGAGAATCCGATTGTTTCCATTCATGATCACGGTGCAGGCGGGCACCTGAATTGTATCTCCGAATTGGTTGAAGCTACTGGCGGATGCGTGGACATGAGCCAGTTACCTGTGGGCGATCCGACGTTGTCGGCCAAAGAAATAATCGGTAACGAAAGCCAGGAACGGATGGGTCTTCTTATCAGGGAGAAAGACCTTGCCGGCGTGCAACGCATTGCTGAACGAGAGCGCGCTCCGATGTATGTCGTTGGTGAAACAACCGGCGATAAACGGCTTGTTTTCAGGCAGGCTGATGGACAAAAACCAATAGATCTTGAGTTGAAGGACATGTTCGGTAATCCGCCTAAAACGGTTATGAATGATTCCACTGTTGCCGAAATATTCCGGTCGCTTATCTATAAAGAATCGCAAATTCATTATTATCTGGAAAATGTGCTGCAATTAGAAGCTGTTGCCTGTAAAGACTGGCTGACCAATAAAGTGGACCGTTCTGTGACCGGTAAGATTGCTCGCCAGCAATGTCAGGGCAAACTACAACTGCCGCTGAGCGATCTTGGCGCCGCCGCATTGGATTACCGTGGGCAAGCAGGCATCGCTACTTCTATCGGTCATGCGCCGCAAGTGGCGCTGGCAGACCCTGCGGCAGGATCGGTGATGGCGATTGCTGAAGCGTTGACAAACATTGTTTTTGCGCCGCTGACAGGTCGTTTGTCCGGCGTATCGTTGAGCGCCAATTGGATGTGGCCGTGCCGCAATGCAGGTGAGGATGCCCGCCTGTATCGCGCCGTCGAAGCCGCTTCGGAATTTGCCTGCGCCTTAGGTATCAATATCCCTACAGGTAAGGACAGTCTGTCCATGACGCAAAAATATGGCGATGAGAAGATTCTGGCTCCCGGCACAGTGATTATTTCTGCCGGTGCGGAAGTGAGCGACGTTCGGAAAATCGTTTCGCCTGTCTTGATTCAGGACTCGCGTACATATATATATTATATAGATTTTTCGTTCGACAAACTGAAACTCGGCGGCTCCGCATTAGCGCAGTCAATGAATTGTGTGGGCGAAGAAACGCCAACCGTTACCGATGCGAACTATTTTTGCAATGCGTTCAATGCCGTACAACAGGCCATTGAAAAGGACTTGATATTAGCCGGCCACGATATTTCTGCCGGAGGAATGATTACGGCCTTGCTCGAAATGTGTTTTGCCAATGTAGAAGGTGGCTTGGAGGTCAATCTGGATGTAATTAAGGAAACGGACATTGTTAAGATCCTGTTTGCTGAAAATCCGGGAGTTATGCTGCAGGTAAGAGACAAAAAGGCCTTTGAAATATTGATGAAAGCGGTCGGTGTCGGTTTTGTTGTCATTGCCCGTCCGACGGAAGAACGTCATATCATCGTATCTAAAAACGGGATTCAATATCATTTTGGCATTGATTACTTGCGGGATATATGGTATTCGACTTCTTACAAATTGGATGTCAAGCAAAGTGGAAGCGTATGCGCCGGCAATCGTTTTGAAAACTATAAATTACAACCACTTGAATTTAAGTATAATAAAAACTTTACAGGGCAACTTTCCGCTTATGGGCTTCCGGTCAGAAGGAATGGCGCTTCGGGCGTCAAAGCCGCTGTGATTCGTGAAAAAGGCTCGCAATGCGAGCGCGAAACGGCTTATGCCCTTTATCTGGCGGGTTTTGATGTAAGGGATGTTCACATGACCGACCTGACAAGCGGGCGGGAAACGCTGGAAGATGTTCATTTCATCGTCTTCTGCGGCGGTTTTTCCAATTCCGATGTGTTAGGTTCCGCCAAAGGCTGGGCTGGCGGATTTCTCTATAATGAAAAGGCGAAAAAGGCCATAGATAACTATTATCGAAGGAAAGACACGTTGAGTATGGGGATATGCAACGGATGCCAACTTATGGCTGAATTGGAACTGATTTATCCCGAACAGGAGAAAAAACACAAAATGCTTCATAATGAATCACATAAGTTTGAATCCGGATTTGTCACGCTGGAAATACCTAAAAACCATTCGGTGCTTTTTGGTTCATTAAGCGGCTGTAAATTAGGCGCATGGATTGCGCACGGCGAAGGAAGATTCTCGTTCCCGTATGAAGAAAAGGCGTATCATATTGTAGCCAAATACAATTACGAAGGCTATCCGGCCAATCCAAACGGTTCGCCGTGGGCTGTAGCCGGCGTATGTTCGCATGACGGCCGTCACCTGGCTATGATGCCGCATCCCGAAAGGGCTGTCTTTCCATGGCAATGCGGCTATTATCCTGAAAATAGGAGGCATGATGAGATTACACCGTGGATGGAAGCTTTTGTAAACGCACGAAAGTGGATAGAAAATTTTTGAAAGAGAACGTGTTTTCGGATAAATTTTATCCAAAAACCATCTCTCAGGACAAGGTCATTTGTTTATATAATTACAAAAATTATAGTTTATTAACCGCATTAATATACATTATTTGTGTATTAATGCGGTTATTCACAACAAATTAAATCACATATTTAAGTTAATGTCGAAAAAAGATAACCTCAATTTATAAAGATTTATTAATATTTAAGCGCGCAAAATTTTACATTTTTTGTGTGAATATTAAACTAAAATATGCGACATTTGTTCCGTCTTAAAAACAATAACGTAATAATTAGACAAAGGAACGATGAAAAAGTCAACGATTTGGTTACTCGCCATAGTGATGGGGTTTGCTTTTGCAGGTTTGATTTATCTGCAGGTAAACTACGTGAAAGCTATTTTGAAAACGAGTAATGATCAGTTTAATGCGACTGTCCGCCGTTGCCTGGAAGATGTGTCTCATTCGCTGGAACTGGACGAAGTTGCCAAGTACTTGCAGAATGATTATGATTCCTGGCAATACAGGGAGAGTTACAGTAAGCAGACAGAACAGTCGTCCATTACGTTGAATCAGGAATACAGTTACGGGATAACCCGTAGCCGGACGCAGAGCAATCAGCGGAGTCAGACAAAAGACGCGATCATCAGGCAATCGGAAGAACAGCAACGGGATTTTTACCGTCGTTATCAGCATGAGTCAGGCCTTGTCAGTGAAGTTTTGTACGATATTGTTTATACGGCCTGGTTGAAACCGATTCAGGACAGGATTGATTTTGATATGTTGAACGAGTACCTGAAAGCGGAATTGAAAGGCAATAATCTGGATTTGCCGTATATTATTATGATAGTCAATAAAGATGGACAAACGGTTTATCAAAACACGCAGTTTGACAAACCGCTCAAGGCGGCGGATATCATTACCGGTGTGCTTTTTTCCGGCGATCCGCCATCTAAACGGAATTATCTGAAAATCTATTTTCCTACCAAGAGGAATTATATTTCAAGTTCGGTTTCGTTTCTGGTTCCGTCTATCATATTTTCCGTCATATTGTTAATGACGTTTACGATAACGATATACACCATTTTCCGCCAGAAAAAACTGTCGGAGATGAAAAACGATTTTGTAAACAACATGACGCATGAACTGAAAACGCCGGTATCTACTATTTCATTAGCCGCCCAAATGTTGAAAGATACGGATATAAGCAAAAATCCCGATGTGTTCAAGCATATATCGAACGTAATCAATGATGAAACGAAGCGATTGAATTTCCTCGTGGAGAAAGTGCTTCAGATTTCATTGTTTGAAAAGCAGAGGACAACGTTGAAATTGAAAGAAATTGACGCGAATGATCTGATATCCAGCGTGGCAAGTACATTTGCCCTGAAAGTGGAGAAGTACGGGGGAACGATTGATATTGATTTGAAAGCAGAACAGTCCACCATTTTGGCAGACCCCATGCACCTCACCAACGTATTGTTCAACTTGCTGGATAATGCAGTGAAATACAGGCGTCAGGAAGTGCCGCTCTGGTTGATGGCGCGTACCAAGAACGAAGGCGGGAAATTAGTTGTTATGATTGAAGACAACGGCATCGGAATAAAGAAAGAACACCTGAAAAAGATATTTGACAGGTTTTTCCGTGTGCAAAGCGGCAATGTGCATGACGTCAAAGGATTCGGGCTTGGATTGGCCTATGTCCGCAAAATTGTGGAAGATCATGGCGGCAGCATTCGCGCCGAACAGGAAGAAGGATTTATTGGAACTAAGTTTATAATTGTATTACCACTTATTAAAAATTGAAAGTTATGGAAGAAAAATTGAAGATCTTTTTATGTGAAGATGATGAGAATTTAGGTATGCTTTTAAGAGAATACCTACAAGCAAAAGGTTATGTAGCAGATTTATTTTCTGATGGCGAGGCCGGATATAAGGGATTTACCTCCGGCACGTATGATATCTGCGTATTGGATGTGATGATGCCCAAAAAGGACGGTTTCACATTGTCACAGGAAATCCGGTCAATCAATTCGGAAATCCCCATTATTTTCCTTACGGCAAAAGTAATGAAAGAGGATATTCTGGAAGGATTCAAACTCGGAGCCGATGACTATCTGACGAAACCGTTCAGTATGGAAGAATTATTGCTTCGTATAGAGGCTATTTTGCGCCGTGTGAAAGGCAAAAAAATAGCGGAGATTCCGTATTATAAACTCGGAAACTTCACGTTTGACACACAGAAACAAACGCTTACGATTCGCGATAAAGTAACGAAACTCACAACCAAAGAATGTGAACTGCTGAGCCTCCTATGTGCCCATGCCAATGAGATTTTGGAACGCAACTATGCGCTGAAAACGATTTGGGTGGATGACAACTATTTCAATGCCAGGAGTATGGATGTGTATATCACAAAATTACGCAAGCTATTGAAAGACGATCCGGATATTGAAATTATCAATATCCATGGTAAAGGATACAAACTCATCACGCTCTCTGGTGAAGAACAAGCCCGGGAAGCAGGTGTTGTGTTGTAATTATGTTGTCTTAATGTTTTGTAAAAAGAGGGCTGAAAGGCCCTCTTTTTTTGTTTCTGCACAAAAAAAATATCATTGCAAAACCCTTATTCCTAAAGGGTTTTGGCACTTTGTCCATCAATATTTTTCAAATCGGAGGTGTTGCATATCAAAAAAATTCCTACCTTTGCGCCCGAAAACAAACATTCGTAATTAAACGCATGAATGCAACTATGTGGGATGGTTTTGCAGGGATTCCGCTGGATAGCGGACAGTTGGTTTATGACGGCATACTTGTTGTCATCCTTCTGTTATTGACTTGTTTTGCGTTCGTTTTTCGATCGCATTACGCATTGCTTGCTAAACAATTCAACAGCCTTGTGTCGAGCAAAGAACGTCAGAGTATTTTTGATACTACCGTTCGCGAAAATTTCTTTTTCAGGCTGTTCCTGAAATTCCAGACACTGCTGTTGGTTTCCATGTTTCTTGTTGTGATATACATCCGTAAGTGGGATGTGTATGGGAGTAATATCCGGGCGGTTGGCTTGTTGGTATTGCTATTTTTGGGTTTGATATATGTTTATTATCTGATCAAACAGGGGATGTACCATGTTTATGGTCTCGTGTTTGGCGAAAGGGAAAAGGTGCAACTCTGGAATAATAATTACAAGATGCTTGTTTATTTGTGGGGCATCCTGGTTTATTTTCCGATCCTGTGGCTAACGTTAGTAAACAAACATTTCATGATGGCTTTCATCCTGTTTTGCGCTATATATATAATATTCAGATTATCATTTGTTTATATTACAGTCCGTATATTTTATAACAAAAAAAACGGAATATTGTATTTAAGTTCGTACCTTTGCGCCCAGGAAATTGTGCCTCTATTGTGTTTATACGAAGGTTTTAATTATTTGCGAAACTTTATTGAGACGAGTACGTTATGGCAATGAGTATTAAGAAATTATTGGTATCGCAACCAAAGCCTGCATCAGAAAAGTCCCCATACTTTGAGATAGCAGAACGATATGGAGTGGAAATTGATTTCCGCCCGTTTATCAAAGTAGAACCCCTGACTGCCAAGGAATTTCGGCAGCAGCGTGTTTCTGTTTTAGACTACAGTGCCGTCGTTTTTACGTCACGCACGGCAATTGACCACTTCTTTCACCTTTGCCGTGAATTGCGGGTCAATATCCCGGAAACAATGAAATATTTTTGTATGACGGAAGCGATTGCTGTCTATTTGCAGAAATACATCGTTTATCGGAAAAGGAAAGTGTTCTACGGACTTACCGGAAAAGTAGAGAGCCTGTTCGCTCTTATTTGTAAACATTCTAAAGAGAAATATCTGATTCCCGTTTCCGATGTGCATAACGACGAATTAATGCAACTGCTTAATACAAAGAAGATTCATTATGCGACGGCTGTTATGTACCGGACTGTCAGCAACGAATTTTCAAAGGATGAAAAATTCGACTACGATATGCTGGTCTTTTTCAGTCCGTCGGGGATAGCTTCCCTGATAAAGAACTTCCCTGATGTTAGTCAAAAAGATATTAAAATCGGATGTTTCGGGCCTTCTACAGCCAAGGCGGCTGTGGATGCCGGACTTCGACTTGATATTGAGGCGCCTACGCCGGACGCGCCTTCCATGCCTGCAGCATTGGAATTATATCTGAAAAAAGCGTCGGGCGAAAAGAAAAATGGACGGTAAAATCAGACAGACGTTTCCGAAGAACGAACGATTGTGCCGGAAACGCTTGATAGACCTTCTCTTCAGTGAAGGGCTATCTTTCGTTGCGTTCCCTCTGCGAGTCATCTATTTGCCCATAGATGAAAAAGAAATGGAAACGGCTGGACTGTCAGCCTTTGTGAGCGTCCCTAAAAAGAAGATCAAACATGCCGTGGACAGGAACCTGCTCCGGCGGCGTATCCGTGAAAGTTTGCGACTGAGGAAAGGTAGCCTGATTCGTTCCCTCAACGAAAAAGAAGGTTCTCTGTTGCTTGCTTTTATCTATTTAGACAGGACGATCACCACGTATAGCGTCATTGATGGGGGAATGGAAAAACTGCTCCGGTTCATTGAAGAGAAAGTAGCATGAAGAAATTGATTACAAGGCTATTATTATTGCCGATTTATTTCTATAAAAACGCCATATCGCCGTTTACACCTTCTTCGTGCCGCTTCAGTCCGACCTGTTCCGATTATGCCATCGAAGCGCTGAAGAAACACGGTCCGTTTAAAGGGCTGTGGTTGACTGTCAAACGGATTTGTCGTTGCCATCCCTGGGGAGGAAGCGGTTATGATCCGGTCCCATAACAAGATGATATACTACGATATACATACACATAAGCAACGAAATCTGCCGGACGAAAAAGCGATTGTTGCAGTTGATATCCGAAAATCGGAGAAATTGCCGGAAGGATATTACAGTGCAGGCATTCATCCCTGGGGAGCAGCGACGGCTGATTTGCAAATCCTGCAGCAATGGGCTGTGCGCCCGGAGGTTGTGGCTATTGGAGAAACCGGATTGGATAAAATGGCAATAGTGCCAATGTCCATTCAGAAAGAAGTATTTACTGCTCATGTCGCATTGGCCGGAGAAGTAAACAAACCGTTGATTATCCATTGTGTTAGGGCTTGGGAGGAACTGTTGAGCATCCGGAAAGCAGTCAGCAGTCATATTCCCTGGATCATCCACGGTTTCAGAGGCAACGGCGAACTGGCGAGACAATTACTCCGGCACGGATTTTATCTTTCGTTTGGTATCCATTTCCATCCTGAAGCCGTACATGCGGCTTGGGAAGCGCAGCATCTGTTTGCCGAAACCGACATGCAACCATCTTCCGTCCGCAACGTTTACGCCGGCCTCGCAACCGAATTGTCCGTGACGCCCGAAGTGTTGTCGCAGGAAATGGAAACGCATTTCCGCAATTGGAAACATCCCCTCGCTTATCATCACGGATAACGCAAGTGGCGATGAAACTGGCGACAGTTCTGATTTTTAGAACGAAACCAATATCCTGAATACTTTTCCGGGGTCGCTTTTCCACTTTTCAAGCGCTTCCTGCGCCTGTTCGGGCGGATAAACGCCGCTGATCAGTTCCTGTTCGGGACAAATGCCGCGTTTGAGGTAAGCAATGACAGCGCGGAAGTCTTCAGGCATAGCATTGCGCGAGCCTCGTATATCTAATTCTTTCATTACGAAATACTTAGTCTCGAATGCAATTTCTGTTTTGGCATAGCCTATACACACGACGCGACCCGTGAAGGCTGCTTCATTGATTGCCATCAGGTAAGTGGCAGGCGCTCCGACGGCTTCAATCACCACGTCCGCACCGTCGCCGCCGGTAATGGCTTCCAACCGTTGGTGAACGTCTTCTGTGCGTGAATTAATAGTTTCTTGCGCACCTAACCGTTTGGCCAGCGACAGTTTGTCGTCGTCCATATCCACGGCAATGACGTTGGCGCCCCGCAATGCAGAACGAACTACGGCGCCTAACCCAATCATCCCACACCCGATAACCATCACCGTATCCGAATCGGTTACTTTTGCACGTGAAACGGCATGAAAACCGACACTCATAGGCTCAACCAGCGCAAATTGTTTCGGCGTAAGATGCTGGTCGGCAATTATTTTTTGCCATGGTACGACAAGATATTCGCACATCGCGCCGTTGCGTTGCACACCCAGTGTCTGGTTGTAGCGACAGGCATTCGGGCGCATGTTGCGGCATGGCGGACAATGCCCACAAGCCGTGTAAGGATTGACGGTACAGGCCATTCCCTGTTTTAAGTGATCGGGAACTTGCGATCCTGTCGCTTCGATGACGGCGCCGATCTCGTGACCGGGCACGACGGGAAGGTTGACCATCGGATTTTTGCCGAGGTAAGTATTCAAATCCGACCCGCAGAATCCTACATAGTTGATTTTTACAAGTACTTCCCCTGTAGAGAGCGCCGGTTTCGGAATATCCGTGATCCGCACCTCGCCGGGTTGTATGATTTGCACTGCTTTCATTATGATTCAGTATTAATAAATTCGTTATTCCGACATGTTTTTGATATACGGTAATTCTATGAGTTCCCCAAACCGGTAGAATCTGCGGGCATTTTCACCAAGAAAAAGGGCCTTTTCTTCGTCCGTCAGCAGATTCGACTTCAGGATGAAATCGTATGACATCCGGTAGGTGATTGCTGTGATAGTGCGCGGATAATCCGAGCCCCACATCAGTTTCTCCATCCCGACAATGGATGCGGCTTCCTTGATTGCCCAAATTGCACCGGGGAACGGATAAAATTCGTCATTGAACAGCCACGTGATGCCGCCCGACTCAATCATCACATTGGGATGTCGTGCCAATTGCACCTGTTCGTGCCATCCCGGCCGGGTGACCATTGCAAAATGTCCGATGGCTATTCGCAGATGCGGATATTCGGCAATCACTTCTTCCATTTCGGGAACTTGTGCTGTGCCGGCCGCCAAATCAATGGACAACAACGTGTCGTTAATCTCCATTATCTTGAACATCTGCATCATTTCATCGCAGGTAAGACGCACCCGACGGTCGGGCATGATAAGCCGCTCGGCAGGGATTTTGATGGCGCCGAATCCTTGCCGGATCAATGCTTCGGCCTGTTGCAGGAAGCCTGCATGGCGGGCATCCGCCATGCCGCAGCACAGGAAGCGGTCGGGATATTTCTGCTGAACCTCCCACAGGTATTCATTTTGCAGTCCGTCAATGTATTCCTGCGTGATGACGGCCGCTGAAACCTGCGCATAATCCATATTGGAAAGGAAGATTTCGGCTGTATTACGTCCGTCGGTGATAAACGGCGGTACCATCTGCCGGATTTCGCCCATAAACAGCGACTTGCCTCCATCTAATGTTTTTATTTTAAGCCCGTTCACCTCCGTATCCTGCCGGAGCCAGAGGTGAGCGTGGGCGTCAATCAGTTTGATCATGCTTTGTTTCGGAAGTTAGAGTTTTATCGCAAAAACAACGGTCGGCCGGCTCGGTGTTTGCGAAGGTTTATGGATAACTAATTCGTCGTCGTTCTGTGTCCACCGGATTTTTTCCTGACTTCCCAACAAGTTGATTGATTTCACTTTCTGACCTGTTTCTGCTTTTAACCCAAGAGATTTTACGTGAAGATCGCCTTCGGGAATTTCCATGCTGAATACATATAAAGTATTACCTTTCAACGTAAAACGAATGTCTCCGGGCAAATATTTACGCACATCTTTGACGGCATTGTCAATATGACCGTAAGGCGCTTTTTCCTGTTGTCCGGACAGCGACGGCCCTTCGCCGAAAATTTTCCATGGGCGTGTGCCATAGATAGATGCGTTATTCACGGCCATCCATGAAGCTATTCCTTCCAGGATATTCAGTACATCCTGTTCGAGGTCGCCTTCGGGAGTTTGTACTACATTAAGCAACAGGTTGCCGTTTTTACTGACAATATCAACCAGCATCTGGATAATTTCTTCAGCGCTCATATATTTTTGACCGGTACGATAATACCAGTCTCCGATGGAAGTGTCTGTTTGCCAAGGATATTCGCGAATGCCATCAGCCGAGCCGCGTTCATAATCCTGCACCCATCGGCCGGCTGACGCTTCCTTGCAGGTATAAACTACGCCTTGTGATTTTTTTTGTCCTGCCGCCTGATTGTAATAATGTACAATCATGCTTCGTCCCACATCGTTACCGAATGGCAAGCCGCCGTCGCTATAAAGCAAATCAGGGTGGTAATTGTCAATCAGTTCAAGAATGCAATCGTACCATTCGCGCTGAAATTTGGGATTGTTCGTGTACCAGTTGTCATCGCCGGGCAGGGTTGGTTCGTGATATAAATCCCAGTATTCCGGATTGTTGCCATCATACGGAATGTCGGCCTTGTCGCCTATCTGGTCGGAACGGTGAGCGGCCTGAAACCACGTATAACTGGCTCCCAGATGTTCCGACACACCGAAATAAAGCCCTTCTTTCCGGGCAGCCGCCTGCCAAAGGCCTACTACGTCTTTCTTCGGCCCCATGTTTACAGCGTTCCATCGATGGATTTTAGAGTCCCAGAGAAAAAAGTTGTCGTGGTGCGTACCCATGCTAACAAAATACTTGGCGCCCACTCGCTTGTAAAGTTGCATCAATTTTTCAGGTTCCCACCGCTCGGCTTTCCAGAGCGGAATAATGTCTTTGTAGCCGAACTCGGACGGGTGGCCGTAATGCGCCACGTGGTAAGTGTAGTAACGGTTCGCTTTCTGGTATTCTTCTTTGGCGCAATTGTAGAAATCCCGTTCGTACATGCCGCGTGCATACCAGTCGCCCTGACGGGGAACAGCCTGTGGCCCCCAATGCGACCAGATGCCAAACTTGGCATCACGGAACCATTCCGGATACTTATACGTTTTCAGCGATTCGTCAGTCGGTTTGAACTTCCCTTTCGCTACAGGAAGATCATTGTCCGGCGTAAAAGAGGTTAAGACACAGCCAACTAACAACCATGCAAAAATGTTTAATAGTCTTCTTCTCATAATTTAAATATTTAATGATAATTTCTTACGGGCACAAATATATGAAATTTACCGAACAATGTATTTCTTTCCGAAAAATAGTTGCAATAATAAAGCTAATTTTTTTGCCTTGAGATGGTCATTACTGTACCAAGAAGGCCGTCCACACTCGGACAGCCTTCTTAAGTTTATTTTCGGGGGTGGAGAATGGGGCTCGAACCCACGACCCTCAGAACCACAATCTGATGCTCTAACCAACTGAGCTACATCCACCATATTCATTTTCCGAGTGAATTATCGTCCGGAAAATCGCTGCAAAGATAGCACTTTTTTTTCTTTTACAATAGTTCTCCTTAAAATATTTTTCTTTCTTCGGAGCAAACCATGTCCGGCCGCAACCGTTCGGTGCGTTCCTGCGCCTGTTGTAATCGCCAGTCTTGAATCATCCGCTCGTGCCCGGATAACAAGATTTCAGGCACTTGCCATCCTTTGTAATTGGCCGGACGGGTATAGACCGGAGGTGCAACTAATCCGTCCTGGAAGGAGTCGGAGAGGGCGCTCTGTTCGTCGCCGATGGCGCCCGGAAGAAGGCGCACTGTTGCGTCGGCAATGATGGCTGCAGCCAGTTCGCCGCCGGTAAGTACGTAATTGCCAACGGATATTTCTTTTGTAATCAAGTGTTCACGGATACGGAAATCTATTCCTTTATAGTGTCCGCAAAGGATGATGATGTTGTGTAACAGCGACAGGCGATTGGCCATCGGCTGGTCAAATAGTTCACCGTCGGGTGAGGTATAGATGATTTCGTCGTACGTGCGTTCGGCTTTAAGGGCGGTAATTGCACGATCCACCGGCTCAATCTGGATCACCATGCCTGCTTCACCGCCGAAAGGATAGTCGTCCACACGCCGCCATTTGTTCGTCGTGTAGTCGCGAAGGTTGTGTATCTGAATCTCTGCCAGCCCTTTATCCTGTGCCCGCTGAAGGATAGAGCAATGCAGGCATCCTTCAATCATTTCGGGCAATACGGTCAAGATGTCAATGCGCATAATGAATACCTGTGAATCAGCGCCGTCTGCCGGCTTGCTGTTTTGCTCTTATTTTTTGTTGTTTGCGCAATTCTTCCTGTTGTTTGCGCTGCATTTCTTCCATCCGTTGCATAAAACCGGATTTTTTCTTCGGTTTTTTCTTGTTTTCCTCTAATTGTAAAAGCAATTTATCCTCATTCAGGAATAGGCGGAAAATCCATGTCTGTGCAAGCGTAATCAACGTGGAAATCAGGAAATAATAACTCAGTCCCGACGAATTTTGATTAAACAGGAAGAAAAACATTACCGGCATCAGGTACATCATCATGTTCATGCCCGGCATTTGCTGCTGGCCGGTATTGCTGTTACTCATATTGATTTTGGTACTGAGCACATTCGCCACTGTCATCAGCAGGCAGAACAGGCTGATGTGATTGCCGATGAAACTTGAAATCAACGGGATATTCCCTTTCCATGAGATGACAGGATCGAAAGTGGACAAGTCCTTTGCCCAGAGGAAACTCTCCTGCCGCAGTTCAATCGCCGTAGGGAAAAGATAATATAACGGTATGAGTATCAGCATTGGCAGGAGCATTGGCAGGCAACCGCTCATTGGGCTGGCGCCGACCTGACTGTAGAGTTCCATCGTAGCTTTCTGGCGTTCCATGGCTTGCTCCTGTTTCGGATATTTGGCATTGATGGCTTCCACCTGCGGACGAAGCACGCGCATTTTGGCCGACGACATGAACGATTTATAGGTAAACGGGAAAAGCACCGTTTTGATAATGAACGTAAGGAGGAAAATGATTAGTCCATAGTTCGTAAAAAAACGTCCCAGGAAATGGAAAATTGGCAGGATAAAATATCGGTTGATGGGTCGGAAAAACTTGGGTCCCAGCGGCACAAGGTTTTCCAATTTCAATTTTTGTTCGTCCGACGACGTGCCTTTGTCATACGTTTGCAACCATTGATACTGGTTCGGTCCAATGTAATAACGGAACGATGCCGTTTCCTTGCCGGCAAGGTCGAACGCTACGGATGTTTTTGCCTGAAATTCTTTCAAATAGGTCGTTTCGCTTTCGGGAAATTGCGTGGAACTTAACTGATTGGCCAGAAAAGCATCGTCGGCAATCAGCACCGTTGAAAAATACTTGTTTTTATAGCCGATCCATTTAATGCGGTTGGGCACCCGTTCTTCGTCGTCTTTCGATTCGCTCAGATTTTCCACATCGTCCACCGCCAATTTATAATACAGGCCTGTATATTGGTTTTCAAACTTTCGCACTTGCTCTGTTCGCCGCATTTTCTGGATCCATTGGATGTCTAAATGATCGGTATTGGGCGATAATATCTCATTTAATCCAGTCCCCTGAATCGTAAAGTACAGCATATAATCATCCGGAGTTAAGGTATATATAAAATCCAAATGCTGTCCTTCGCCGGTTTGCAGGCGCATTACTGTTGAACGTTCGTCCGTTCCCGGAACAGGCGTAAAATAGAGATCCGATGTATTGATTGGCTGGTTTGCCGCCGAAAAAAAGTTCAAATAAAAATCCGATTCACTGTCGCCGTCGAAAAGTACCAGCGGCTGTTTGTCGAATGTTTTGTAGTCTTTCAGGCGGGCATACGTCAATTTGCCGCCTTTATTGCTTATTTTCAGTTCTATTTTATCGTTTTCAAGGGTAATCAGTTTTTCCGTGCCTTCGGTTGCGCCGACGAAAATGCTGTGAACCGGCGACAACTGTTCCGCTTTAACGGAATCGGAAAGACTCTCCGGAGCTTTGATTTCAGCCTGTTGGGTAGCGGCTGGAGTTTCCGTGATTTGTTGCATTTGTTGTTCCACCCGTATGAGCGAATCCTGATAACGCTGTTGCGCAACCATTGCGGGGTCAGGACGGTTCAACCACGTGAAAACAAACAGCACAAGGCCGATCAGCAGAAAAGCAAAAATTGTATTTTTATCAAATGACATATTTATTAAAATTCAAAAATTAAAAAAATGGTTCAATGTTATTTAGAGATGGCGGCCTTGATGAAACTGACAAACAGGGCGTTCGGATTGAGCACCGTGCTGTTGTATTCCGGGTGATACTGCACGCCGATAAACCACCGCAACGACGGGATTTCGACGGCTTCGACCAATCCTGTGTCGGGATTCTCGCCGACGCACATCATGCCGGCCGCTTCAAACTGCTTGCGGTATTCGCTGTTGAACTCGTAGCGATGACGATGGCGTTCCTGTATCAGTTCCTTGCCGTAGGCCTGATAAATCTTGGAACCTTTCTTGAGCACGCAGTCGTAGGCGCCAAGCCGCATGGAGCCGCCCAGGTTGGTGACGTTCTTCTGTTCTTCCATCAGGTCAATCACTTTGTAGGGCGTTGAGGGTTCCATTTCCGTCGAATGGGCGCCGGTCAGTCCCAATACATCGCGGGCGAACTCGATGACCATGCACTGCATTCCCAGGCAGACGCCAAAACAGGGCATATCGTGTTCGCGGGCATAGCGGATAGCGACAAATTTGCCTTCGATGCCGCGCTGTCCGAAGCCGGGCGCTACCAGAATACCGTCCAGGCCGCTCAGCAGGCTTTCCACATTCGCTTCGTTCACTTTTTCCGAATGAACCAGATGCAGGTCTAATTTGCGGTCGTTATAGACTGATGCGATTGACAGCGATTCCGTGATGGACTTGTAGGCGTCCTGCAGTTCTACGTATTTGCCTACTAATCCGATTTTTACCTTCTTCGTCGCATTTTCCTTGCGTATCAGGAAGTCGTTCCATGGTTTCATGTCCGGTTCGGGAGCGATTTCGATACCCATCTTTTGCAGGATGATCTCATCCATCTTCTGCCGCTCAAGGACGATAGGCACTTTGTAGATAGTCGGCACGTCAATAGACTGCACTACCGACTCTTTCGACACGTTGCAGAAGAGGGCTACTTTGTGCAGCAGGTTTTCGTTCAGTTCGTGTTCGGTGCGCAGTACGAGTACGTCCGGCTGCACGCCCAGTTCCTGCAATTGCTTCACCGAGTGCTGCGTCGGTTTCGTCTTAAATTCTTTGGCGGCGGCCAAGTAAGGTACATACGTCAGATGTACGCAGATGCAGTCGCGTCCCATTTCCCATTTCAACTGGCGAACGCTTTCGATGAACGGCAACGATTCGATGTCGCCTACCGTCCCGCCAATCTCGGTAATCACGAAGTCGAATCTGTTCTTTGAACCTAACAGTTTGACGTTGCGTTTTATTTCGTCCGTGATATGAGGGACGACCTGCACCGTCTTGCCCAGATAATCGCCCTTGCGTTCTTTGTCAATAACGGTCTGATAGATACGTCCGGTAGTGACGTTGTTCGCACGGGTAGTCGGCACGTTCAGGAACCGTTCGTAATGACCCAGGTCGAGGTCGGCTTCGTGTCCGTCAATCGCAACGAAACATTCGCCGTGTTCGTAGGGATTGAGCGTGCCGGGGTCAATGTTGATATACGGGTCAAACTTCTGAATAGTCACCCGATAGCCCCGTGCCTGAAGCAGTTTCCCCAACGATGCGGAAACAATTCCTTTTCCCAGCGACGACACCACTCCGCCGGTAACGAATATATATTTTGTAGTTGCCACGATGATAATAATTTATTTCTAAGAAAGGGCAAATGTACATGTTTTCTGCCGACTTTCCAACAAATCTTGAAGAAATTTGCTCTCTTTTCCTTACCTTTGTCATCGAAAAGATGGCAAATGACAGATTTGAATATTTTTGAAAACAAGGTAGCAGCCTATTATACATTGGGTTGCAAACTTAATTTTGCGGAGACCTCGACTATCGGGCGCGAGTTCGCCCGCAATGGCATCAGGAAGGCGCAGGAAGGCGAAGAGGCTGATTTTTGCGTCATCAACACCTGTTCCGTTACCGAGCTTGCCGACAAGAAATGCCGACAGCTGATTCGCCGTGTCCGCAAGCTCCATCCGAACGCATTTGTCATTGTTACAGGCTGTTACGCACAGTTGCAACCCGA
>JAISUI010000057.1 GCA_031272155.1 Tannerella sp.
AGGCCTTTTTCAGGAACGGTATCAGCAACCCGTTAATTCCCAGCGCAAAGCCAAGCAGAAAAAACAGCATTCCTACGATGGCAAGCGGGACGATGTAATTATTCGTTTTCTTCATAATAAAATCGTTTATTGTATTGATAATAATATTCTTGCATATTCAACTATTCGAGCGCCGTATGTAAATATTTGATTTCACGCGACAAATATACAATAAAATATCTTCAAAACGATGATTTATTTGATTTTTTATAATAAACACAAATGAAAAGATATGGCAGTAACGGTTTCACCCGAATGAAACCGTTACTTGCCAATGTCTTACCATCCAGGATTCTGTTTCAGGTTCGGGTTCAATGTCAGTTCCTGTGTCGCAATCGGGCTAAGGTAATCCCTGTCCAATTTGAATCCAAACCCGTCGGGTAACTGTTCTTTCAACGGATCGAAATATCCATCCGTCAATTTATAGTCGGCAGCCGACAAATCCGGATAGTCAATACTGTTGAATTTGCCTCCCAGCGGGCGTTTCCCAACAATCAATTCATCGGCGGCAGCCCAACGGGCTATGTCGTCCCAACGAAAACTTTCCGCCACAAATTCAATGCGGCGTTCGCGGCGTATTTCGTTGATTATTGGCGATAAATCGGGAAATAACCAGTTCGGATCGGTCTTAATATCCGATATTACCAGGTTGGGCATTCCAACCCTGTCGCGTAACAATTTGATAGTCTTATCAATATCTTGTTGCGTCAGTGTGCCCAGTTCTGCCTTTGCTTCGGCATAATTCAACAATACCTCTGCGTACCGGAAAATAATCCATCCCGTATATCCGTCTGCATGAGTATCCAGACTCTTGTGATGAATCGGATCCCAATTCAGCGTTTTGTTGAGCTGATATCCTGTCGGGCAAACCGTATGTGCAGCCTGATCAACAGCCGGACGGGTAAAGCGCAACGTATCTCCATCTATGACTTGAAGCGGGAATCCGGGCGTAAAGAGGGTTTGTATCATACGCGGGTCGCGATTGGTGGTAACTGTTTTCAAATCACCATCACCTTTGTACAACGGGCTGAGTGATATAGGTTGTCCATCGGTACACAAATAAGATTCGGCAAACGATTTTGTCAAACCTATTCCGCCGCCTTTTCCGGTAGCCATCTGGAATTGATTGGCATGTCCAATACCCAGATTTAAATCATACTTTTTCCAGAAAAGTACTTCCGGATTATTGGAATGGTCAATTTCTCCAAAGAAGAAATAATTCCACTGCGGAACGCTCGGATTATAGATCCCGTAACTTCCTGTTTGCATTAATGCCTCTGCCGCTTCAACCGCCAGGGTTAAATATTTGGACGGATTCGGGTTGGACACGCCGAATACGCCGGTCTGGTATTTTTCCCATGTGCCTTCGTAGAGGCATATACGCGACTTAAACAGGATCGCTACGTCACGACTTAACTTAGTGCCGCCCAATTGCTTGCCTTCAGGCAAATAACTGATCGCCTTATCAAGATCGGCAATAATGGCATCCACTACCTGATTGCGTGGCGTACGCGCCATATACAATTCTTCCGAATTGGTATCTAAGGGTTTGTCAAGATATGGCACGTCTCCGTATTCCCTCACTAAGCCAAAGTAATAGAATGCCCTGAAAAAATGAGCGGCTCCGAGAATGGCTTTATACGAATCGAAAGAATCTCCGCATCGCTCATAATTAGCAAAGAAATAATTGATGCTCCGGATTTTTGAATAATCCCATCCACCTGTTGAAGGCACCGACATTGAGCCGCGCAGACGGGCATTCGCTTCTACATACGTCATGTCGTCCGACTGGATGTCACGTGAATAATTGCCCTGTAACTGATCGCCTTCGCCGGCCCAGAAAGTACCTGAATAAAACTGATTTACATACAGTTCAAGGTCACTTGTCGTTTTCCAGTAATCTTCCGACGAGATCATGTCTAATGGATACCTGTTCAGATCCACTGCGTCTTCGCATCCTGCCAACGACATAATAAGCAGGACAGCCATTGATATATTAAATATTTTACTTTTCATCGTTCATTCAATTTAGATGTGATTAAAATGTGATATTCAAACCTACCGAATAAGATCTTCGGAGAAAATGTATTTTACCTACCATGCTACCATAACCTGTAGATGATGCTTCAGGATCCAATAAACCGGTTAATGAAGTAATCGTAAGCAGATTTTCTCCGGATACATATAATCGTGCATTGCTTGCATAGACTTTACGTACCCAATCCTGTGGAAACATATAGCCGACCGTCAGGTTTTTCAACCGAAAATAGGCTGCACTTTGCGTAAACCGGCTTTGCACCTGCCGGTTTTTCCTGTCTTCCGACGACAAATACGGTTTCGGGTAATAGGCATTGGTGTTTGGGCCTAACATGTTGGTTTCGTTGCTCGGACGCCAGTAATCTAAAGTTGTACTGCTTCCTTTTTCCCACATGTTCATGTCCCACCAGTTTTGTGCATGAAAACCATGAAACACTTGGTCGTCCTGAGAGAAAGCGACATCTTTTTTCATGACGCCTTGCCAGAACATGCTGAAGTCAACGCCTTTCCAATTCAATCCTGCCGTCAGTCCGGTCAAGAAACGCGGACTACTATTGCCAATAACAGTCAAATCTCCCGGATTATCCACCGTATAAGTTCCATTGTTAATTATATTGTCGCCGTTCTGGTCCTTATAATGGATATCACCGGCGCTCCATACCGGAAAGAAATAGGATTGGTCGGG
The DNA here is from genome assembly GCA_031272155.1 of Tannerella sp. Taxonomy (GTDB): domain Bacteria; phylum Bacteroidota; class Bacteroidia; order Bacteroidales; family Tannerellaceae; genus Tannerella. Next base: position 2,762 of record JAISUI010000057.1, read on the forward strand.
GCCTGCTTTTGCTTCATCATCTGTCTGGTAAATCCCTACTGTTTCATATCCCCATATTTCACCTACCTTTTTTCCTTCATACCAAGTGCTTAATGTTTTTGTCGGGTTGTTGTATTTTTTGACGGTAGAAACATTGTCCGACAGAGTTGCTTTTATATCATAGGACCAGTCGGAACCGATTTGGTCTCTCCAACTGAGAACCAGTTCAAACCCGTCGGTTTCAAGCGTCGCATTGTTTGTTTGCGGAACGCTTGTCCCCAATATATTAGGTAATGCTTCCGCAGGACCAAACATATTAGTTGTCAATCGGCGGTAGAGGTCAAAACTGGCATTGAGCCGTCCTTTCAGGAAACCGGCATCAAAGCCGATGTTGGAGGTTGTGGACGTTTCCCATGTCAGGTTGGCGCTTACTAAGGCCGGCGCTGTCGTATAGGATGGCCGTTCGCTGCCCATAATCCAGGACAAATTCGTATTGACGCCCAGATTTGGCAAATAAAGATAGTTCGGTACGTTCTGGTTGCCCAGCGAACCCCATGAAGCCCTGATTTTCAAACTGCTGATATATGGCTCAATCGTTTTCCAGAATGATTCGCGTGAAATATTATAACCAACGGAAAAGGAGGGAAATAATCCCCATCGGGTAGATTCTTCAAAACGCGAACTGCCGTCGTAGCGCATATTGGCTTCCAGCAGATACTTTTCCTTATAGTTATATTGGAATCGCCCGAAAAAACCGGCTGTTGCCCAATGTTCCATAGCGTCGTCCACGTAATGCTCGCCGACAGCCGTACTGATGGATGGCACGCTGGATACGAGCACTTTTGTTTTCTGTCCCCACAGATAATTGTAATTGTTCATTTCTTTCTCGAAACCGCCCATCACGTAAATATAATGGTCCTTGATGGTGCGCTCGTAGGACGAAATGAGGTTGAACATCGCATAATTGGTTTGTGCAAACGATGTCTGGTAATTATTGATAGCTGTGTCGTAAACGATTTTTTCGTCAGACGGATTCGTGCCGTAAATAGTCGGATGATAATTTGTAATTCGCGTATCGGCTATTTTATAATTGTAATTGAATTGGGTTTTCCAATTCTTGATCGGCTCAACGATTGCGCCCAATGTTGCCACGTATTGCGAACCGTAATTCCGCTCTTTGCCGTCAGGATCAATCATTAATGGGATATACGAAATGCTTGAAAATGTACCGTTCGGCAAATACAAAGGCCGGAAAGAATTGGTACGGAAAAAGTTATGATATTGAGTGCTTCTGTCATACGAACCTGCCGTAAAACTGGTTCTAATCGCATTGACATATTTGGAATTTACATTCAACGTTAGCCAGTCAACCGGTTTAACCGTCAAATTGGCCGTGATGTTATACCGTTTATAATATCCGCCGCCATAGCGCATTTCGTCGGGTTGATCCCACATACCGGCAGAGGCGTAGTACGAGCTGTTTTTACCGCCGCCGCTGACGCTCGCATCGTGTTTCTGGCGCACTACGTTATTCTTATAATAAACATCATAAAACCAGTCCCAGTTGGCATTGCCGGCAATATCCCAGATGTCGTTGCCATGCCAGTCGTTCACGCCATCGTCGCGTAGCCAGGTTTCATCTTTGATTTCGCCGGCCATGTATTGGCGGACACGTTCAAATTCATATTCCGTAAATTCCGGAGCCAGTCCTGCATTGACGCTTGCCTGGTTGTGCGCCGTAAAATACTTGAGCGAATTTGACATGTGCGGCATTCCGATAGGACTTGAAAAGGAGATGTTGTTATCATACGAAATCCGGATTTTTTCGCCCACGGCGCCTTTTTTTGTCGTGATAAGAATCACGCCGTAAGGAGCGCGAGCGCCATAAATAGCCGACGCCGCAGCGTCCTTCAGAACGGAAATGGATTCAATATCGTTGGGATTGATAATATTCAAATCCATTGGCATGCCGTCCACCAGCACATAAGGTGAATAATCGCCCGTTAGAGACCCGACGCCACGTATATTGATACTCATTGTCTGGCCGGGTTCGCCTGAATACTGACTTGGTGTGATGTTCAAGTTCGGCGATACGCCCTGTAACGCTTCCGTTGTATTCGTGACCGGCCGTTCGCGGATTTGTTTCGACGTAACCATGTCCACAGAACCCGTCAGGTTGATCTTTTTTTGGGTACCGTAACCCACGACAACTACTTCTTCCAGCGCCTGCGTGTCTTCCTGCAGCGTAACATCAAGTGCCGTTCGGTTCCCGACAGCGATTTCCTGCGTCACATACCCGACAAACGAAATCACAAGTGTCGCATTTTCCTTGACGGTCAGTGTGAATTTCCCGTCTGCATCAGTGATGCTCCCGTTGGCAGTCCCTTTCTCCACCACGTTCGCGCCAATAACGGTTTCGCCTTTGGCGTCCGTCACCGTACCATTCACACGCTTTTGCCCGAAGGCCGTTAGCGTTCCCATGCACAGGATACACAGCAAGCATAGCAATCTGTGTAATCTGCGCTCCTTTCTTTTAAAATGACTCTGCTGTTTCATAATGAAAATTTTAAAATGAATAATAATGTTATTAAGGTATTAATATATAATGATTTATATATTCCAATATGAAAACGGGGGGACGTTCCGCCATTTCGTAAATTGAAAATGAATGGCAGAAAACTTGCATGAATAAAGGGAAAATTATATCTTATCGCGCCCGCGAATAAAAGACGCGCGCGAAGCCGTGTATATACATTAATTATAAGAGAGAGAGAGAGAGAGAGAGAGAGAGAGAGAGTAACAAAATACTCAGAACAAACAAATTACACGGCATAAAAAAACCTAATTTTTCCATGCCTGCAGCAGTTTTCCGAATATTCATTTCCTGTTTCATAGCCTCTGTTTGTAAATTTCTTACTTTCTGTCTGATGTCTTTTGTCTGATATTTTATTAACAATTGACGACGGCAAAGATAAATAAAGTTTTTGAAACCGCAAATAAAAAGGGAAATTTTTTTTCAAAAAAAAGAAATCGTTTCTCGTTTGTTTATATTGAGGTGATTTTCTTTTCCTGAAAATCATTATCTCTGTGCCTCTAAACAACAACATTTCAGGTAAGTGGATGACAATTGAATGAGGAATCATTCAATTCTTCGTCCGTAGCAAAACCATTAGTTTTAAACGCTATACGATGTTTAAAAGTGACCGATTCGCCTTTTTTCAAGACCAACCGGAAGGGCGACGCCGCAGGGTCAAAGACCTTGCTCCCCATGTTGTTAGTTGAAAAAAGTCCGTATCCGCGTGCATGAGAATGAGCCGGATAACCCGGATTTTCAGGATGATCAATTATGGCAATCGTTATTTTCTCGCCGTTCTTGTCCGCCGACAGGCTGACCCAGCGGGCAGGTTTACCCCATACGCCTTTTTCCGTTTCCAAGCCGTCGCTGTTACGGTAAACACCGTTGACGCCTTCATTGTTCAGCACCGGCACATCTGTTTTGTTGCCGGCGGCGTCAAGAAACATTTCCGGTTTTTCGGACGGCTCCTCAAATGCGCGATCAACACGAATGGCTATCAATCCCTCTTTGTTGTCGGTAAAAACAACGGAATCCTGTTCTGCCGTAAGCGTTGTTATGCGGTCAATACAGCGCAGGTCGCCTGAACCGCTAAAAATGAACTTTGTATTCTCTTTTAACAGTATATTTTCTTGATAATCAACCCAATCACAGATGACGTCAAGTACGCCGCCTTTTGCCGTAGTTGCCTGCCGGTGACGAACAGAACCGTAGCGCTGTTTTTTTTCGGCGGGAATGGCATAAGAATTGTTCCAGAAATCCAAACCGTTAACGTCTCCGAAACTGAACCACAGCCCGACATGATGCGGATGGTCTATCCTTTCGTCCGGACGCGGATTGCGGGGAAAACCGCGGGTCACGTCCGTACCGTTCGCGGTATAGACCGGATACAAAACCGGTTTTTCAAGATCTTCGGGATAAATATAAGATGTAAACAATTTGCCGTCACACAGAACGTCAATTTTCCGCTCGGTCGCGCCATGATCCACAAAAGTTATATCATCATTTATCTCTGTTTCAGGATGTTCCTGTATTTCTTTTTTCCATTGGGCAAACAGTTCCGCCGAATGGCGCAATTTCTCCAAACGTTCCTCATTGCTTGGGAAAGTATGCGTTTCAATAAGTAAACAGCCTTCGTAACCGGACTGATACAGCAGTTTGAACAGTTTTTTTGTAGGATATGTATCCAATGCCAGTTCGCGGACATGCACCGTGCGTCCCAGCCGTTCCCTGACGGAGTTCAGATTTGCTTCTAATCCGGAATCTTCCAAATCCTGATCGTTGCTGTTCCAGCATAAACCGACATTTTTTTCCGGCACTTTATCAATGATAGCTTTAATTATCGGAATTTTAGCGCATCCGCCATGAACTTCAAGCCGCACCTCCTGTCCGATTTCCGCTGCAAAACGCCCCAGTTCGCTTAGGGCTGCTGCTATTTGAGCGATAGTAGTCTCAGGATCAACGCCTTCAGGCAAATCATTCGGTTTCACTTTGACGCCCGAACCGCCGCAGTCACGGGAAAGCAGCAAATATTCTTTTGTGCCTTCAATGTTTGCTTTAACGATTTGAGGATCAGGAGAATGAAATTCATAATTTGTGCCGAAGCCAAGCAATGTGATATTACTTTGGGCAAAAAGTTCTTTAACGGCTTTGCGTTCGTCGGCAGACAGGCTTGGAGATACATTATGGCTGTGTTCAACGCGAAGCTCTACTGCCGACAATCCTGTTGCTTTACAATTGGCTATCAAAGTATTAAGATCCCAATCCCTGCCCCACTGATAGGTTACGAGACCAAGAGAAATCTTATCGGCAGGCGTTTTAGGAGTACAGCCGGTCAGAATTACAGCCATTGTTGCCGCCATAAATAATTTGTGATACATAGCTATATTTTATTATGTAATTGTGATAAATTATATTTTTTCAGGCAGAATAAAAGGTTGGCGGTATTCGCGGGTTCTCATGCGATTGGCGTCTTCATCGCCTACAAACTGTTCGGCAACAGGGTCAAATTCCAATTGCCTGCCAAGCCGGTATGATATATTGCCGAGATGAGCCAAAGCCGACGACAGATGTCCTGTTTCCACAGGCGCATTCTGGATACTCATATCGCGGGCGCGGATAGCGTCGAGCCAGTTTGTGAAATGCAACGACAATTCGCCTTCTTCCGAGCGCGAAGGACCCGGCTCGCGTTTCTCTCCGAAATAAGTATTATAAGTACCATATCCCTTTACAACTAAATATCCCTTGTCGCCGTAGAATATATTGCCTACTCCGGCGCCGTCTTCAAGATTGGTGCACCAGTTACGCACTTCAAACTGAATGATCTTTCTTTCTTTCGGATAGTGATATATAGATGTTTGTATTTCAGGAACTTCCTTGCAATCGTCAAAGAGAAATTTGCCGCCCATAGAAGTGATACGCTCAGGCAGGGAATTGACACCAAGTCCCCACATACAGAGGTCTGTTTCGTGGATACCCTGGTTGCCGACGTCGCCATTGCCATAATTCCAGTGCCAGTGCCAATTATAATGTACAAGATTGTGCGTAAAAGGAACCATCGGCGCCGGTCCGCACCAGAGGTCATAATCCAGTCCTTCGGGAATCTTGGAAATACCCTTGTTTCCTATGTCCGGACGCCAGCGGTAAACTAATCCGCGAGCCATATAAACACGTCCTATCAGCCCGTCGCGCAAATGCTGAACAGCTTCGCGAATGGCTACGGAACTGCGCAGTTGAACGCCATGCTGTACTATGCGATTGTATTTATACGCCGCCTCTATCATCTTTCTGCCCTCATAAATATTGTGAGTAGCAGGTTTTTCCACATAAACGTCTTTGCCCGCCTGACAAGCCAGAATGACCTGCAATGCGTGCCAGTGGTTGGGAGTAGCCAGCGTAACCGCATCTATATCCTTATTTTCAAAGACTTTACGAAAATCCTGTTCTACAGCGATTTTACGCTTATAAGTCTCTTCAAATTCCTTTGCACGCTGTTTAAGCAGAACCATGTCCGGGTCGCACAGCAATGCAAGTTCCGTGTTTTTTTGTTTCATCAACTCTTGAATATGCGATTTTCCGCGCTGATTAATTCCTAAAACGGCAACGCGGATACGGTCGTTTGCTCCGAATGATTCACTCGGCACAACCATCGGCATGTTGATAATTTTCTCGCCTGCGCTAACTAATGGCGTGGCAACTGCGGCAAGCGTACCGGTCATGGTCGCTGCAATAAAATCTCTTCTTGATGTTTGGGCATTCATGATGTCAATTATTGTAATAGTTAGAAATTCGCTACAAAGTTAATAAAATAATGCCATTTTATAATTAGTCAATTTGGATCAGGCATTCTTTCTTGTAGAAAGCGATGCCATATTTGAGGATATTGGTGTATCCGTCTTCGATGAACTCGTCGGCATAGCGGTTGGTTTCGATTTGTTGAAGCGCTTCTTGGCATTTGGCTACCAATGCGTTGTAAGCAGGCGCTATCTTTGCTTCTATAAGAATTACAGGTTTTTCTCGCCAATACGGACGCATGAAAATGTCGCAACGCCCGTCGCCTGTCTCGCGGTTCGATTTCACTTCGTATTCGGGCGTCCTTACGAACAACGCTGTCAGAAAGCCGTGATAGTAGCTCTCTGCATTGTCGAAGTAACTGATAGATTTCATCAGCATCGTTGAAAGCCGCTTTTGGGCAGTCTCTTTGTCGCCGGATATCAGCGCGTGGACAAACTCCTGCGGGATATTGCTGTCTTTAACAGTTTTATCAAACCATTGGCAGATTTGGTCCTGATAGATGGCCTCAACTTCCGTATTAGGGATAGCAAACTCGAAGTGTCGTTTGTTTTTAATAATCGTCTCACTCACTTTCTTAAGGTAGCCGGTAAAAAACAGGAAATTCCAAAGGTTGTCAACCGAACTGTCTATATCGTTGTAGGTGATGTTCTCGTTTATCGGCTTCTCTATCGTACCACCTGCCATAAGCGTTTCTAATTCGCGTTTGGCGTCGTCGTCTGCTACCCTGTCAATCAGTTTGCGGATAATGTCATTGCCGCTGGTATTTGCCCAATAAGGTTCGGGATAGGAGTCGTAATTTCGTAGCAGGGTAGTAATTCGTTTGATTACGCTCCATGGATTGTAAACGTTAGCTTTACCAAACAGGTAGCCGTCGTACCAGTTGCGTATCTCTTCGCGTTTGTCCTCTAATCCGAAATATTTAAGCATATCATCAACTTCTTTCTGCGTAAAACCGAAATGCTCTGAATAGTCGTAACTTGCTATTGAGGCTATGACGGGATTGTTCAGACCGGTGAAGATGCTTTCCTGCGAGATGCGGAGGCAGCCTGTCATGACAGCGAAAGCGAGTGAATCATTATCTTTGAGAGAAGTGGAGAACATGGAACGGACAAGGTCTATCATCGTGTCGTAGAACCCGCCGGTGTGAGCGGCGTCAAGTGGCACGTCATACTCGTCTATCAGTATCACAACTTGCCTGTCGTAATGGCTGTTCAGACAGTCGGAAAGGAACTTGATAGCACTTGGGAAATCGCTGTTGAGCGCCGCTCGGTCGAGAAAACGACGAAAGCGTATTTTCCCGGCTTCGGTCAGTTTTTCCGAATCAGCAATGTTGATATGTCGCTCATATTCAGCATAAAAACATTCTTTAAGTGCGTTGTACGATTGTTCCCACTTTTTAGCTTTCGCTTCCTTGAACGACAGGAAGATGACCGGATACTGCCCGAAATGTTGCATGTAGTTGTCGCCAGCTTGTTCTATCTTTAAACCATCGAACAGACGCCGTTTACTTCCATGGTCTTTTCGAAGTTCACTGTTATACTCGAAGAACGACTTGAGCATGTACATGTTCAACGTCTTGCCGAACCGTCGCGGGCGTGTAATGAGCGTTACCTCCGCAGGATGGTCAAGCAACTCCTTTATTAACAGCGACTTATCAACATAGTAGTAATTTGCCGCCTGACTGTCGAAAATACTGTCGCCTATTTTTATAAGTTTCTTATCCATATTTGAGCCGTTTTAAAAGTTTACGGCTACAAA
>JAISUI010000038.1 GCA_031272155.1 Tannerella sp.
GTATCCCCGTATGTATGCACAACGTCGCCGAGACGGACGTCTTCCGCCCCGCCGCGTGGAACGCTTTCGGCATGGACAAGGAAGGCGCCGACTATCGCGCCTGCCAAGCCTACGGAGCGCTGTATAAAAAATAGAATGTTATGGATAAAAAAATATCATTATTTGTCAAGAACGGAAAGAATTACCTCTTTCCGTTCATTCTGATTACATCGCTGTTTGCGTTGTGGGGATTTGCCAACGACATCACGAATCCGATGGTGGCGGCGTTTAAGAATATCCTGTTAATCAGTAATTTTGAGAGTTCGTTAGTGCAGTTCGCCTTTTATGGAGGTTATTGTTTTATGGCTATTCCGGCGGCGCTGTTCATCCGCAAATTCAATTACAAGAACGGTATTCTTGTGGGATTGGCGCTATATTCCATTGGCTGTCTGCTGTTTATTCCCGCAGGCAATGCGATGGCATTTTGGGCGTTCCTGATAGCATATTTTGTGATGACCTGCGGGCTGGCGTTTCTTGAAACGACGTCCAATCCTTACATCTTGTCGTTAGGCCCGGATGAGAATGCGACGCGACGCCTTAACTTCGCGCAGGCGTTCAATCCAATCGGTTCACTGACGGGAATGTTGATCGCCAAGGAGTTTATCCTTGCCCGTCTGAATCCTGCAACCGAAGCGGAACGCATTGCCATGCGCGGCACAGACCCTGATGCGCTGATGGCTATCCAGCAGCAAGACCTCGATACGGTTAGCGGCCCTTACCTGATGCTCGGTCTCGTAGTTTTGGCGTTCTTTATCGTGTTCTTAATATCCAGATTGCCGAAAATAATTTCGCCTGATTCGGGCGTTTATACGGTTGGGCAGACTGTTCGTAACCTGCTGAAAAATAAGCGTTACGTATGGTCGGTCGTTGCACAGACTTTCTATGTAGGCGTGCAGATTATGATCTGGACGTTCATCATCCAGTATGCCGAGAAAGAACTGGGAATGCCGAAAGCCACAGCGCAGGGCTACAACATGGTGGCGATGGCCAGTTTCGTAACAAGCCGTTTCATCTGCACTTTCCTGCTTAAATATTTCAAACCGAGCGTACTGCTGACCACTCTCGCTGCAGCGGGCGGACTGTTGGTTATTGGTTTGATATTCCTGCCCAATGCACAATACGTTGAAGGGCAGTATTTTGGCGCATATTGGGGCTTGTACTGCTTAGTAGCGGTGTCAATCTGTATGTCGCTAATGTTCCCTACCATTTACGGCATCGCCCTGAAAGGCATGGGTGACGAAGCGAAATTGGCGTCCGCAGGCTTGATTCTTGCCATCGGTGGCGGTTGCATTATGCCGCCGGCACAGGGCTGGCTGATTGATGTGGCGCATTTCGGATGGATTTCGTCTGTGCGTTTCTCGTTTGTCCTGCCGTTGATATGCTTTATCGTGATAGCCTGGTTTGGGCTGTGGGTAAAGAGGAAAAGTGAAGGATAGGCCGATTATACAGTTGCATGTACCGCATGGAGTAACGAAGGTGTTGCTCCATGCGTGCTGCGCGCCGTGTTCCGGCGCTGTCGTTGAGTGTATGCTGGACAACGGTTTGCACCCGACGGTGTTTTATTATAATCCGAACATATATCCCCGTGAAGAATACGAAAGACGGAAAGCCGAAAGTATCCGTCTGGTGGAATCGTTGCAGTTGCCGTTCGTTGATGGCGATTACGACTACGACGGCTGGCGCGAACAGATGATCGGGCTGGAAAAGGAGCCGGAACGGGGGCGGCGCTGTCTTTCCTGTTTCAGGATGCGATTGATGGCAACTGCACATTATGCGCATGAAAACGGTTTTTCGGTGTTTGCAACAACCCTGGCGTCGTCCCGATGGAAAAATCTGCAGCAGATCACGGAAGCCGGCCTGTATGCCGCTTCGCTTTTCCCCGGCGTTGCGTTCTTGACGCAAAACTGGCGCAAGGGAGGTTTGGATAAGCGGCGTAACGAACTGATCAGGGAATATCGTTTTTACAACCAAACCTATTGCGGTTGCGAATATAGTATCCGCAGGGGAAACGAGCCGTAAAGCCTTTATTGATAAAAAATTTCCGTTAGAGGGGAGCTCGGTCTATCCGTTTCCGTACAGTCGCTCGCGCAGGGCAGCGATGTTCGGATCGGAGATATAATCGTCGTATTCCATCATTTTGTCAATATTGCCATTGGGTGTTAGTTCAATGACACGATTGGCAACGGTCTGAATAAACTCATGGTCGTGGCTGGCAAAGAGCACATTCCCCTTGAAAGCGCACAATGTATTGTTAAATGCCTGAATAGATTCGAGATCCAAGTGGTTGGTCGGTGTGTCTAAAATCAGCGTATTGGCATCTTTCAGCATCATCCGAGAAATCATACAACGCATCTTTTCGCCGCCTGACAGGACGCTTACTTTTTTCAGCAGTTCATCGCCCGAGAAAAGCATCCGCCCCAGGAATCCCTTCAGATAGACCTCATTGACGTCTTTTGCAAACTGGCTGAGCCATTCGATCAGGTTATAGTCGAATTGAAAATAAGATGCATTGTCCAACGGTAGGTAAGCCGTCGTGATGGTCTGTCCCCATTTGAAAGAGCCTTCATCCGGATGTTCTTCGTCATTGATGATCCGGAACAGGGCGGTCATAGCACGTGGATCGCGACTGATAAACACGATTTTATCGTCTTTTTCAACGTTGAAATTGAGGTCTTTGAACAGCGTTTGCCCTCCGACGGTTTTTGTAAGCCCTTTCACTTCCAATATCTGGTTCCCCGGTTCGCGGGATGGTGTGAACAGGATGCCCGGATAACGGCGCGACGAAGGCTGTATCTCCTCAATGTTCAGTTTTTCCAGCATCTTTTTACGGCTGGTTGTCTGTTTCGATTTGGCAACATTGGCGCTGAAACGGCGAATAAATTCTTCCAGTTCTTTCTTTTTCTCTTCGGATTTCTTGTTCTGCTGTTGCTGCTGGCGCAAAGCTAACTGACTTGATTCATACCAGAAACTGTAATTACCGGCAAACAGTTTCAGTTTGCCAAAATCAATATCCACCGTATGCGTGCAGACAGAGTCTAAGAAATGCCGGTCATGGCTGACCACAAGCACCGTTTGTTCACATTCGGAAAGGTAATGCTCAAGCCAGGATACCGTTTCCAGGTCAAGGTCGTTTGTAGGTTCGTCAAGTAGCAGGTTGTCCGGTTTGCCAAACAGCGCCCGCGCCAGCAAGACACGCACTTTCTGTTTCCCGCTCAGGTCTTTCATCATCATATAGTGCAGGTCTTCTTTAATCCCCAGTCCGCTCAGCAGCGAAGCTGCGTCGCTCTCGGCGTTCCAGCCTTCCATCTCGGCAAATTTTTCTTCCAGTTCGGAGGCGCGGATACCGTCTGCATCGCTGAAGTCGGCTTTGGCGTAGAGTGCGTTCTTTTCGCTCATCACTTCCCACAGCGTCGTATGTCCCATCAATACCGTATCCAGCACCGTGAACCCGTCGAATGCAAAGTGGTCTTGCGCCAGCACGGATAATCGCTCGCCCGGACCCAGTGCGATATGGCCGCGCGTTGGGTCCATCTCGCCACTGATGGCGCGTAGAAATGTGGATTTGCCGGCGCCATTCGCCCCGATAATGCCGTAGCAGTTGCCCGGCACAAACTTCATGTTCACGTCCTGAAACAGGATGCGCTTCCCGAATTGTATATCTAAACCGCTAATTGTTATCATTGTTCTGTTATTTTGTTTTGAATGAGGCTGCAAAGGTACGAAATTATTAATTAAGCGACAACAGGGAATCTTTTCTATGTTGTAGAGGAATTTATTTTTACTTTAGACATAAATTATTGTGATTTCGGAAGAAAAGCCTACCTTTGTCCGCCAAATGAATGTATCAAAGTCTTACATGATATGAACAATAGAATAACAGAATTATTAAAGATAAAATACCCAATTATCCAGGGTGGGATGGTCTGGTGCTGCGGTTGGCGGCTGGCTTCGGCGGTCAGCAACAACGGCGGACTGGGGCTGTTGGGCGCCGGGTCAATGACGCCGGAAATATTACGTGAACATATCCGCAAATGCAAGGAAGCGACGAAACAACCTTATGGCGTGAATGTCCCTTTGCTGTATCACGAAATTGAGGGAATTATGAAAGTCATCCTTGACGAGGGCGTTCCCGTCGTATTCACCTCGGCGGGCAATCCTAAAACATGGACGCAGACGCTGAAATCGAATGGCGTTATGGTGGTGCATGTCGTGTCGAGTTCAAAATTCGCCTGCAAGGCGGAAGATGCCGGCGTAGATGCTGTTGTGGCCGAAGGCTTTGAAGCAGGCGGGCACAATGGCCGTGAGGAAACGACCACGATGACGCTTATCCCGCAGGTACGCAGGGCGACGACATTGCCGCTGATTGCAGCGGGAGGGATTGCAACAGGCGAGGCGATACTGGCAGCGATGTGTCTTGGCGCCGATGGCGTACAGATCGGGACGCGCTTTGCCCTCTCGGAAGAAAGTTCGGCAAGCCCCGCTTTCAAACAGTTGTGCGTTTCGCTCAACGAAGGCGATACATTGCTTGCACTCAAAAAAATATCCCCGACGCGCATGGTTAAGAATGTCTTTTTTGAGCGCGTAAAGGAAGCGGAAGACAAAGGCGCTGACGTCGCGGAGCTTCAGGAACTTCTCGGTCGTGGACGGGCGAAAACAGGTATCTTCGACGGCGATTTGGAAAACGGATTGCTTGAAATCGGGCAGATAGCTTCCGGTATCAGGCAGGTAGAACCGGTGGAAGTCATTATGAAAAGCCTCACAGAGGGATTGAACAATAAGTTGAACGTACTTAAACTCATGGATGTATGGCAATAGTCAGACCTCTCAGGGGATTTACGCCTGTGATCGGCAAGGATACCTTCCTGGCTGAGACGGCTGTGGTGATAGGCGATGTAGTCATTGGCGAAGGGTGCAGCATCTGGTATGGTGTCGTATTGCGCGGCGACGTTAATTCCATCCGTATTGGGAACGGTGTCAATATACAGGATGGTTCTGTCTTGCATACTTTATATAAAAAATCCGTTGTTGAGATTGGCGATGATGTGTCCATCGGGCACAACGTCACTGTCCACGGCGCCAGGATATGCGACGGTGCGTTGATCGGGATGGGCGCTGTCGTGCTTGATCATGCTGTTATCGGAGAGGGCGCTATCGTGGCGGCCGGCTCGGTGGTGCTGAGCCATACGCAGGTAGAAGCAGGCAGCATCTATGCGGGCGTTCCTGCCAAATTCGTCAAAAAGGTAGAGCCTGAGCAGGCGCAGGAAATCAATCGAAAAATCGCACGAAACTACCATCTGTACGCTTCATGGTACACGGAAAATGAGTAAATTGCCAATGCATTTTTACTCCTTAAACCGTTCGCCCCACAATTGTTGCATTCGTTCGATCAGTTTGTTTTCGGCGGGGTTGGGCTGATTGTGCCAGAGACGGGTGTGGAGGAGCTCCTGAGGCAGATAATCGAGTTTAACAAAGTTGTTTTCGTAGTCGTGCGCATACTTGTAGCCCTTGTGATAATCCAAGTCTTTCATCAGTTGGGTTGGCGCGTTGCGAAGGTGGAGTGGCACAGGCAAATCGCCTGTTTCGTTCACTAATGCAAGGGCATTTTCAACGGCCAGATAGGATGAATTGCTCTTCGGGCTACATGCCAGATAGACCGTCGCTTCGGCCAGGATGATACGTCCCTCAGGCCAGCCGATCTTCTTAAGCGCTTCAAAACAGGCATTGGCCAGCAGAAGCGCATTGGGATTGGCTAATCCGATATCTTCGGCCGCCGAGATCAACAGCCGTCGAGCGATAAACTCCGGGTCTTCGCCGCCTGCCACCATACGCGCTAACCAATAGATGGCCGCATCGGGGTCGCTGCCGCGGATAGACTTGATAAACGCGGATATGATGTCGTAGTGCATCTCACCGCCCTTGTCGTATGCGGCCGGGTTTTCCTGGATGCGTTCCACCACCTTTGCATCGGTGATCGTGATGACTTCGTTCCCTTCTTCCGCATGGACAACCAATTCGAGGATGTTGAGCAGTTTGCGTGCGTCGCCGCCCGAATAACGCAGGATGGCATCCGTTTCTTTCAATTCGATCTTCTTTTTTTTCAGGACAACATCTTCCGACAGGGCTTTATGGAGAAGCGTCAGCAAATCTGCTTTTTCCAGCGATTTGAGCACATAGACCTGACATCTTGACAACAGCGGGCGAATCACTTCAAACGAAGGATTTTCCGTCGTTGCTCCAATCAGCGTAACGACACCCGTTTCCACAGCATTGAGTAACGAGTCCTGCTGCGACTTGCTGAACCGGTGGATCTCATCAATAAACAGGATCGGCGCATGGGAAGTCTGGAACAGTGGGTTATTTTTAGCTTTGTCTATCACCTCGCGCACGTCCTTTACCCCCGAACTGATGGCGCTCAGGGTATGGAACGGACATTCGAGTTTGTTTGCAATGATCTGTGCAAGCGTAGTTTTGCCCACTCCCGGAGGCCCCCACATGATGAACGACGGGACGCGACCGGCTTCAATCATCCGGCGAAGGGCGGCATGTTCGCCTGTCAGGTGATGTTGGCCGATGTAATCATCCAACGTCTTGGGTCTCATTCTTTCTGCTAACGGTTGCATGTTTGTATATTGTGTAAACCGGTACAAAGTTAGCATTTATTTTGTAAATCACAGAAAAATATTTCTTAGAACGAAAATTCCATTTTCATCCGGATGCCATTGTTGGGCGTGTGAGGGTGGTTTTTGTAGGTCAGCCGCCAAACATAATCCAGCCGTAATACTTTAAAAACATTGATCACTCCTACGCTACATTCCATATAGGGTTTGTCCATCAGATACGTGTTAGACGGGAATTTATAAAGTCCGACAGCGTCCTTCATCGGATTATTCCGGTCGCTCAGGTCGCCATACCAGCCGCGGAAGGCCACGACTTCACGCAATTGCAGGTATTTGATTAATGGAAGACGGTTGAACAGCCATCCATTCAAGAAATAAGTGACTTCCCACGACGTATAGCGGTCGTTGATAAATTCCATGGGATCCATCAGGGTATATGATTCGGGTTCGATGCTGTAGGACAGGTTGGCATTTGGGATGATTAGCATTGGGTAAGGCACTCTGTCCCACACCTTTCCTGCCTGCCCGTAAATATCTACGTATCCAAAAGGCGACATCCAGAAACGTTTGCGGATGCCGATGTCGGTGCGGTTGTAGTTATAGTCCGATCCCAGCCATCCCTTGCGTGAGGTGACGTGGCTCAACGTCAGTACGGGAGCGTCGAGCGTAATCGGATAGCGGTAGTTTCGCGACTGGTAAAATTTCTCGTCCGGCGCCCAGCGTATCTTCAGTTCCAGTTGGGCAGAGCGGTAGGAACCTGCTGGCGTCGTAGCGCCATTGGGCAGGATTTTCTCAAACGGCACATCAGGTGTTGCCCATTCCGTCAGGTGACGCGCCAAAAGGCCGTAACCCCAGCCGTTGTAGTGTTCGTGATAGTAACTCAACTCCGCAGTTCGCATGTAGGTTATCAGGTTGTTCTTCCGCCGTTTAAGCATCATGAAAATATTATCGGGATTGGTGTACATGTAATGCTGCCCGATTTGGTTGATGTCGTATTTGTATTCTGCCCGCAGATAATGGAAGGGGTATTCTTTGCGGTACGTTTTTTTACGGTTGAACGAATATTCCAGCAACGCATCGCCTTTCCATGTCCTGTCGCGGGCGCCGTAGGCAAGGTAGCCATCGGCAAAGAACTGCCGGCTGAGGTTCACCGTTGTTGTTCCGCCCGCGCGGAAGCGGGTGCCTTCCAGCGAGTTGCCGCTGATGAAGGTATTGGCCGGTCCGATTTCAAACAGGCTGTTCGTTTCCGACGTCTGGGCATAGCCGTTGATGAGGACGTTTGCGACCTTTTCCGTCCAGTAAAATACGGGCATTTCCCGCAATTGCGCCATCATTTTCTCGACGGATGTTTCCTGTATTTCTTTTGTTTTTATGCGGTGTTCGCGCCAGAATATCTCCGGTTGCTTCCGGGCTTCTTCCGTTTCAATGACCGGGGCGTTTTCGTCAAATACTTCCGGCTTTTCGGGAGGCTTGAAGGAATGATGCCTGTACATGCAGACGCGGCGGGCGTACATTCCTTTGGATTTGGAGGTGATGTGAAATTCCACAACGATATCATCTTTCATTTTCAAGCGCGTCTGCTCCGCAGTCCGTTCAAAATCCTGTTCAATGCTCATGTGTCCGACATAGTTCAGGTTAATGTCTTTAGGGACATTCAATTTCATACGCTTCACGAAATAAGTGGAGTCAAGTGTGACGAACAGATGTCCCGTGAATCCAAACGATTCCGAGTTGAACGGCACGAACCCCAGGTCGGCGCACCGTTCGTTGCCAATCATCACCGTATCCAGCAGATAATATTTATAGAAACTGGGGCCGAAGGTTGCCAACGGACTGACAAAACGCTGGAGAAACAGCGGTATATTGTTCTGGAAAATATCTACTTCTTTAAAAACTTCATCAAGGAATTGCGTGACGCCGTCTTCAGAAATAATTTCTATCAATCCGGCGCGTTTGTAGCCTTCAATCACCCGTTTTTCGGAGTGGGGCGAACGGCGATAGTAGGTTGTCCCGATGATTTCTTCATTATATAGCGGAAGGATGGGTTTGCCCGTAATGGCCGAAGTGTCAATGTAGTCAAAAATAAAATCCGCCCGTTTATAAACCCAGTTCTTACGCGCTTCCGTTTCGTTGAAATCATTTTTGGCAAATGATTTCTGTTCGTATGTCTCATAACTGAAATAATCCTGTAGTCGCGGATTGTGCAGTTCGCGACGTTCAATCACTTTTTCCACAAATTCCACGGCTGGGTTTCCTTTCCGGCTGTATTTTTCTTTCCCCGGCCTGACTACTACATCCTGCAACTCGTACGCGATCGGTTGAAGATAGATATTCACGTTGTTCATGCCCTTCGCCTGCAACGGCAGGAAATAATCCCTGTAACCCAGCATGGATACACCCAGCGTCGCGCTGTCCGACACCGCTTTCAGTGAGAAATAACCTTCCATATTGGTTGTAGTGCCAATCGTCGTCCCTTTCAGAAAGACCGACACTGCCGGTAAAGCCTCATTTGTCAATGAATCCCTGATATATCCTTCTGCCTGAATGGTATGTTGCTGTGCATTAAGCCATGACGCATGGCCTGCCATCCATATATATAATAGTATGTATATACCTCTTTTCAGTCTTTTCCAATTCATATCATCCATAAAATCTTGCAAAAGTCGGATTAATTTTCCAGATAACAAAGACTTTTGCGTATTTTAGAATTGAATAAAAGAATGTAGAATATTAACAAACAAACGTATCATACGAAAACAAAACGGCCCAAACAATTAAGTTTAAGCCGTTTATAAGAATGAGCGGTAGGCGAGGCTCGAACTCGTGACCCTCAGCTTGGGAAGCTGATGCTCTACCAACTGAGCTACTACCGCAATTTCATCGTGCAAAAGTACACAATTCTTTCCTGTTTTTTGTACTTTTGTCGAAAAATTTTGATGCATGGAACAACTTACATTAATAAAAGTTGGTGGAAAGATCGTAGAAGAGGAACAGGAACTGGATCGGCTACTGTCTGATTTTTCGGCCATTAATGGTTATAAAATATTGGTGCACGGCGGTGGGCGGTTAGCCACTCAATTAGCCTCTGCACTGGGTGTCGAAAGCCGGATGGTGGACGGCCGACGTATCACGGACGCGGAAACGCTGAAAATCGTCACGATGGTTTATGCCGGGTGGGTGAATAAAATGATTGTCGCTCGTTTGCAGGCGCTGAAAATCAATGCAATTGGTTTGACAGGCGCAGATATGAACGTGATTCGCTCGGTAAAACGGCCTGTTCGGGAGATTGATTACGGGTTTGTCGGCGATGTGGAGAAAGTGGATTATGAACTGCTGACCATGCTCCTGCAACGGAATATCGTGCCGGTCTTGTCGCCCCTGACACACGACAAACAGGGAAATCTGCTGAATACAAATGCCGATACGATTGCCGGCGAAGTAGCCAAAGCCTTGGCCGGCACATTTGAGGTGACGTTGGTGTATTGTTTTGAAAAGAGTGGAGTGTTGAGGGATGAACAGGATGAAGACAGTGTTATTCCGATAATTGACATGGCATTGTTTCAAAAATATCAGTCCGAAGGCGTTATTAGTGGCGGAATGATTCCCAAATTAGAGAATGCGTTTCAGGCGATTGATGCCGGCGTGAAACGAGTGATTATCACTAAAGCGTCTGAAATAGGGAGCGGCAGAGGAACGCTTGTCCAATAACTGTGTTTAATTGAGGAAACCGGAATCGAAAAGCAAGTAACCGATATTCAGTCCGATGTTGAAATTGTTTTTCGGATAACTGTAGCCATTGACAAACAGGCTGGCGGAAACGAACGGCAACTGGAACACGAGCGCAGCTTCGCCCATGTACCTTACTTTGCTGAATATTTTCCCGTAATGAGGCAGGTCGCTATATGGTCTGTCGGTCAAAGTGATGATCTCTTTCCCGATGGGGCGGAGGGGCAGAAAACCATACAGTTCGGTGCGCAGGTGGAACATCTTGCCCAGCGTCACGATAGGAGAAAGTCCGGCCGCGGCATATTGGTTTGCCCTGAATGCCTCATTGAAAACGACTTTGCTGTGGGGCGTGGGTGTGAACGCCGGCGCCTGGAGGATAGATGCGGTATAGTTGCTCATCAGTTTTTTGGACGACCATACGGTTTCAATCATTGAACCCAAATGCACCCGATTGCTTAGGGGTGCATAATAAATCCACCGTCCTTTGAATTGCAACCAGTGGTGCGGTATCTCGTCTGTATTGTATTGATTGAAAGGTTTGTATGACTCCGAGCCTGAAATATACTGCGCCATCAACAAGTAATTCATGCCTTCGGTGGGATATTGTTTGATGTTCAGCGTGTTCCGTTCAATACGCATAAAGGCTTGAAACAAATCGTACCAGCTCTTATCGAACTGCGAGCCGGAAAAAGATATGGTATTTGTCTGATAATAATCATCATTTAGACGTCCATAACCTGCGCCTATTTCGGCTTTGGAGCGTGTCAGGATCGGGAAACCTGTCGTCAGTTTGACGAACTGTTCCCTCTGTTTGATAAAAGCAGGCAGTACATCTTCATAAAAAAGAGATTGACTTTGTGAATATTTCCGGTTGGAATAGACGGCCTGCATGTTCAAGTAGAAGGGGAGGCGCATCGGCATGTAGAGCCGCCCGTTCATTGAAGCGCCGGTATAGGAGTTCCCCATCTGGAAATGCAGGTTCATATCGGTTGCGTATTCGCTAAGGCCCTGATATCCAACGCCAAGAAATAGCTGATTGGCTTGATGGGAAGAGATATTCCCTCCGATACTCACTTTGATTTCATTACTCATTTTTACGTCCAAATAAAGGTCAAAATTCTTGTTTTTCCAATTATAGATCGCATGAGGCAGGATTTCTTTGATTTTAGAATCGGATAATATTTTGAAATATGCCCGTTTAAATTCTTCCATGGAAAATTCCCCGTTGATGTCGCGATGAAGTTGTATTTCGATGTAGCGACGCTGTGCTTCTGCGACTCCGGAGATGAAGATATTCTTGAACTTCAGTGGAGGAAGGCTCTCTTTATAGGCTTTGCGCCGCTGGTCTAATTCCTCGCGAGACACTTGCCGGGACACGTGCGCCCGGATGCTGTCAATCATCAGAAGTGTCCGTCGGTAGCCTGTTTCCGCCAATTCCTGCGCTTTCTGAAAATCAAGCAGCGACACATCCGGAAAATCAAACTGCACCATCAATCCGTCTTCTTCCGCCACACTGTATTCCGTATGCTGCATAATCATTTTTTCAATTTGATTCATTGGATTATCAGACGGTTTTTGCTCTTTGCCGGTTACTGCCGATCCGAAAATGAAATCGGGATGAAAATCATCTTTCATCACGTCCACCGGAAAATTATTGTATATGCCACCGTCGAACAGCGGAACCCCATCTTTCCAGATAGGCATGAAAAAGAACGGAAAAGTCATCGAAGAGCGAACGGCTTCCGCCAAATCGCCATTTTTCCAGATAATTGCCTTTTTGTTGTACACGTCTGAACTCACACATCGGAATGGCACAAACAGATTGTCGAAATTCCAGTATGCTTTCGCTGTGGCCTGCACGTATAAACCCAGAAATGCCTGATTCAGTTGTACCGGATTAATCAGACTGCGGGGCAAAAGAGTTGAATTAAGACGCAACGAATCGGACAAATTTACCGAAAAACGCATAAAATCAGGTGTGTCATCTAAACGCTTGAAATAATAGATGTAATCTTTTTCCACCTCTCCGCTTTGCCAGTACCCGAACTCGTCCGACAATATCAGTTGCAACATCTCGTCCGGCGAATACCCCATCGCATAAAGGCTGCCGATAATGGCGCCTATGGAAGTGCCGGTCACGTAATCAATCGGGATATTGTTTTCTTCCAAAGCCTTAATCACACCGATGTGGGCGGCGCCTTTGGCGCCGCCTCCACTCAATACCAATCCGACCTTTTGTGCAAAAACAGTCGGAGTATATGAGAAAAGTGTCAATATCCAACATATCAACAGCCGTTTCATCTTCGTATTCCGGTTTTTAAAATTCAAAGGTAAGTCTTTTTCCGGAAATAAAAAACAAAAGAAGGCAAAAAAAATATGCCAATAGGGTATTGTATATTCATATTTTGTTCTAACTTTGTGACAAATTTAATTATTATTTATTTTGAAATATAACTATGAACCGACGTAATTTTTTGAAAAGTGGCACTTTAAGTGTTGCGGCATGGACTATTTTGCCGCGAAATGTATTGGGAGGAGCAGGTTACACAGCGCCGAGTGACCAGTTTAATCTGGGGGTTATCGGATGTGGAGCGCAGGGTAGAGGTTTAGCCTCGGAGTTTGCCCGCCGTGCGAATGTGATTGCAGCTTCCGATGTGGAGTCTATTCGTCTGAAGAAAATTCAGGAAATTGTTGAAAAGGAAACCGAGAAAGCTAAAGGGAAAGCCCTTAAGGGATTCAAACTGTATGCCGATTACAAGGAACTGCTTGCCCGTAAGGATATTGATGCAGTCATTATCGCTACGCCCGACCATTGGCACGCTGTTATGACGATTGATGCCTGCCGGGCGGGAAAAGATGTCTATGTGGAAAAACCCATGTCGCACAGTATCGTTGAAGGACGCGCCATGGCCGACGCCGTAAAGAAGTATAACCGTGTGCTGCAGGTAGGCAACATGCAGCGCTCATGGCGTAATTTTCGCCATGCCTGCGAATTAGTGCGCAATGGATATATCGGCGATATTAAAGAGATCAAAGTGTCGGTAGGACCGCCGCCCGTGAAGTACAATTTGCCTGCGCAACCCGTGCCTCCGACGCTTGACTGGGAACACTGGATCGGCCCCGGTCCGATGAATCCGTTTAATGACGAACTGATCTTTATGGAGCGTGGTGGTTTTCCCAATTGGCGGGATTACAAAGAATATGGTGGCGGTATGGTTGCCGACTGGGGCGCTCACATGTTCGATATTGCACAGTGGGCGATGGGCATGGATGATTCCGCGCCTATCGAGTATTTCCCACCTGATACAAAGAACCTTGTCCCGCTTACCATGCGTTATGCCAACGGCACGATTATGGTGCATGAACGGAACTTCCGGAAAGCCGATTACAATGCAGTCCGTTTCATCGGCACTGACGGAGTGATTGATATCAGCCGCTCTTTCTTGGATACGATCCCGGCCAAGTTGCAGGATCAGGTGATTGGCGACAATGAGATCAAACTCTATCACAGTGAAAACCATTACGCGGATTTCCTTGATGCGATGAAAACACGCAAACAACCGATAAGCACAGTGGAAATCGGGCATCGTACGGCTTCTGTGTGCCATATCGTAAACTTGTGCTACGAGTTTAACCGTCCATTAGTTTGGGATCCGGCAAAGGAAAAGTTTTTCGCAGACGCCGAAGCCAATCAACGCCGGAGCAATCCGTTACGTGAAGGATACAGCATTGAAGTATAAAAAACTGCAAAGCGCAACCCATGTAAGCCCTTTCCCTGATACATGTGTGTTGGGAGGGGCTTTTTTTGCTTAATCTTCTGTCGCTGATTTTCATGAAGTTCAAACTGAATGGATACATTAGGACAGCGTATATTAACAATATAATTTTAATGAATAGATGGAACGAACAACAAACTGCTTGGCCAAACTGGCAAGGATTAATAAGGCTTTACATCATGAAGAACCTGACCGGGTACCGATCAGTGACTTTTTTTGGGGAGGTTTTATCCGTCGGTGGCGAAAAGAACTTGGATTGCCCGACAACGCCAATCCCTACACCTATTATGACCTCGATCTGATCGTTACGAATCCGAACCTGGATCCTCAAATCAAACCGTTTGAGACGATCCGCGAAGACGCGACGGAGGTGGTTGTCAAAACCGGTTTTGGCGCCACCATCCGCAAAAAATTTGATTTCCCGATGCCGGAATTTGCAGCTTTCGACACGGATACAATTGAAAAATTAGAAACTTTTCAATTTGATGATCCATCTGACTGTCGCCGGTATTTTGAAGGAGGCGACAACCAGATTGCAGGGGTAGGGGATGGCTTTGAACGTAATTCACCTCCATGGATTGAAACAGTCAAATCGTTGCGTCCTGATATTCCGGTCTATGGAAGCGTTATTGAATGTTCGGAATGTCTGACCCGTATGGTGGGACAGGCCAATTCATTACTCTGGATAGCAATGTATCCGGATGAATTAGGCGCTTGCATCAACCGGATCGGCCAGTTTTATTTGGATTGTACTAAAGCGCAGATTGCTGCGGCCGACGGACTGCTCGATGGATTCGTGATATGGGGCGATGTGGCCTATAAACAAAATATGCTTTTTGATCCGGTTTACTGGCGTGAATATTTCAAACCCTGGGTAAAGAAAATGATTGAAGAATGTCACAGGCATAACCTGCCTGTCATCTACCATGGTTGCGGAAACGTGAAACTGATCCTCGAAGATTTTATTGAAATAGGTCTCGACGGTTATAATCCGCTGGAAGTGAAGGCCGGGTTAGATGCTGTTCAATTAAAAAAACAGTATGGCGACAAACTGGCCTACTGTGGAAATAATGATATTCAACTCTGGGAAAGTGGCGATCTGGACTTGATTCGGCAGGAAACGATCCGTAAATTGAATGCAGCGAAACACGGCGGGTATATTTTCATGTCCGACCACTCCGTTTCGAGCAATGTTTCAGGCAAAACGTATGATTATATTGTCAATCTGGTGCGTGAATATGGAAAATATCCTCTGAAATTGGAGGAATTTGATGTAGAGATGTAAATAAATGATATTAAATAGATTATAAATTAACGACCTGTTAAATATTAAATAAAGATGAAGAGATACGGAAGTGTATTAAAAGTAAGGCCGGAAAAATTGGAGGAATACAAACGCCTTCATGCCGCCGTATGGCCCGGCGTGCTGAAAATGATCAGCGAGTGTAACATCACGAACTATTCTATCTATTACAAAGACGGCTACCTGTTTAGCTATTTCGAGTATGTCGGCGACGATTATGACGCTGATATGGCGAAAATGGCCGCCGATCCAGAAACGCAACGCTGGTGGGATGTGTGCATCCCTTGCCAGGAACCGCTTGAAACGCGGGCGCCGGGCGAATGGTGGGCTACAATGGAAGAAGTATTCCATTGGGATTAAACCGGATTTATCCGGTTTAATCCGTAACGGAGGATGCGGATGATCAAGCTGTGGCCGGTATTACAGGATATGCTCCGCCACCCAGTCGCCAACTTTCGACGTTGAGCAGGCGTTGCCGTCACGTGCAATGTCTTCTGTTACAACGCCTGCGTCCATGGAGGCAGTAACCGCGTCGCGGATGGCGCGTCCTTCGTCGGGCAGGTGGAAAGCGTATTCGAACATCAGTGCGGCCGAAAGGATGGTGGCCAGCGGATTGGCGATGTTCTTTCCTGTGGCTTGCGGATACGATCCGTGAATCGGCTCGAAAACAGACGTATGTTCACCGACCGATGCCGAGGGCAACATGCCGAGCGAGCCGGTGATGACAGACGCTTCATCGGTCAGGATGTCGCCAAACATATTTTCCGTTACCAGCACATCGAAACTGCCGGGCCATTGGATAAGACGCATGGCGGCATTGTCCACAAACATGTATTCGGTTTCCACCTCAGGGTAGTCTTGGGCTATTTCTTGTGCTATCTGACGCCATAAACGCGATGTGGCCAGCACATTAGCCTTATCTACGACAGTCAGTTTCCGGCGACGTTTCAAGGCATAATCATACGCCAGGCGGACAATGCGCTCAATTTCGGCGCGTGAATAGACACACGTGTCGTAGGCTGTGTTGCCGTCTTCGCTACGTCCTTGCGGGCGACCGAAATAAAGCCCGCCCGTAAGTTCGCGAATGCACATCAAATCCACGCCCTGTACGAGGTCGGCGCGGAGCGGCGATTGGTGGATAAGTGATGGAAACGTCATTACCGGACGGATGTTGGCATACAGTCCCAAACGCTTGCGCATAGCCAGCAAACCCTGTTCGGGACGTACTTTCGCCGCAGGGTTATTGTCGTATTCCGGCGAGCCGATCGCACCAAACAAAACGGCGTCGCTATCCATACAGAGTGCATGCGTTTCGTCGGGATATGGGTTGCCGACGGCGTTAATAGCACATGCGCCCACCAGCGCTTC
The DNA here is from genome assembly GCA_031272155.1 of Tannerella sp. Classification (GTDB taxonomy): domain Bacteria; phylum Bacteroidota; class Bacteroidia; order Bacteroidales; family Tannerellaceae; genus Tannerella. The sequence continues at coordinate 16,830 of JAISUI010000038.1, forward strand.
GCGGCTGACAAGCGTATGATTGTATTTTTCACAAACGGCTTGCACTACTTTTATCGCCTGTGCCACAATTTCAGGCCCGATTCCATCGCCGGGCAAAACTGCAATATTTAATTTCATAAAATGGTAAGTGATGTGGTTTAATCCGCCGCAAAGGTACGTTTTTTTTTCAAATCGTCTCGCTTTTGAAATCTTTCGTCATTTTTTATTGATTATGTCCGATAAAACCATTACCTTTGTACGGATTTTAAATTACAAATTATAATTAGTTTAATATGGTAAGTTATAAAGAATTAGGCTTGGTAAACAGCCGCGAACTTTTTAAAAAGGCCATTACTGGCCAGTATGCGATTCCGGCATTCAACTTCAATAATATGGAACAGATGCAGGCGATCGTTCAGGCGTGCGTGGAAGAAAACTCGCCCGTCATACTTCAGGTATCAAGCGGTGCGCGCAAATACGCCAATCAGACCATCCTGCGCTATATGGCTCAGGGCGCTGTGGAATATGCCAAAGAACTCGGAAAAAACATTCCGATTGTTCTTCATCTTGATCACGGTGACACGTTTGAACTCTGCAAATCATGCATCGAATATGGCTTTTCGTCGGTTATGATTGATGGCTCGCATCATCCATACAACGAAAATGTGGAACTGACCGCAAAAGTGGTTGAATATGCTCATAAATACGACGTTACTGTGGAAGGTGAACTCGGCGTATTGGCAGGCATTGAAGACGACGTGAAAGCGGAACATCATACTTATACACAACCCGAAGAGGTTGAGGATTTTGTATCCAAAACAGGTGTGGATTCTTTGGCAATCTCCATCGGTACTTCGCACGGCGCCAACAAGTTCAAACCCGAACAATGCACCCGCAATGCCGAAGGAATCCTTGTTCCTCCCCCGCTCCGTTTCGACATCCTCAAAGAAATTGAGAAACGTATTCCGGGCTTCCCCATCGTGTTGCACGGCTCATCGTCAGTTCCTCAGGATCTGGTGAAAATCATCAATGCTAATGGCGGCAAACTGAAAGACGCCATCGGCATCCCTGAAGAACAACTCCGTGAAGCGGCCAAATCAGCTGTTTGCAAAATCAATATAGATTCCGATGGACGGTTGGCCATGACTGCCGCTATCCGCGAAACGTTCAATCAACATCCCGAATGGTTTGATCCGCGCCAATACCTCGGTCCGGCGCGCGAAGGATTGAAACAGCTCTACAAACACAAATTAGTGAATGTATTAGGTTCGGCTGGAAAAGCGTAATTTTAGAAGGCAGGGTGTTCCGTGAGCGCCCTGCCTATATATATCTCCATGTAAAAACACCAAAAAAGGGGAAATCATTTTACGACCTCCCCCTTATGACGTAGTCAAAAACGCAGTTTTAGTCAATATTCTTCTTCGTTAAAGAAGAAATCCTCCTTACTCGGATAGTCCGGCCATATATCTTCCATACATTCGTAAATTTCGCCCTCGTCTTCCATCTCCTGAAGGTTTTCTATGACTTCCAACGGAGCGCCGGAGCGTTGCGCATAATCAATCAACTCGTCTTTGGTTGCTGGCCAGGGTGCATCTTCGAGTTTGGATGCGAGTTCTAATGTCCAATACATAACAATCTCTTTTTCAATAAATTATATAGTAAAACATGTTTATCAACCCTCGCGAAGGGCTGAAATTTTCCGCAAAAGTAGAATTTTTTTTTTAGTTACAAGCATTATCCCAAAGAATTTCATCACCTTTTTCCAAAATACATAACCGTCTGGATATAACAAACAGTAAATCAGACAGTCTATTTATGAAAATTCGTATGCTTTCTTCGACAGGATAAACTTCGTCCAACCGACATATTTGTCGTTCGGCGCGTCGGCATACCGTACGGCATACATGTGCCAGCGCCGCCCCACAGCTTCCGCCGGGCAGTACAAAGGTTTTTAGCGTTGGTAAAGATGCGTCTATTCGATCAATGCACTGTTCTATCCGTTCAATATGCGAAGGAGTGATAGTCGCGCCGTTCTTGTGTTCCGCCTGTGCCGGATCGGTAGCCAGAGCAGCTCCGATAAGAAACAGAGCGTTTTGTGTAAAAAGCAGAATATCAGAAATTTCTTTATCTGTCACTTCCGTTATCAACCATCCGATGAACGCATTCAGTTCGTCGGTAGCGCCGTAGGCTTCGAGACGCAGGTGTGTTTTGGGCACACGTTGTCCCCCCACTAATGAAGTCATCCCTTTGTCGCCGCCTCTGGTATAAATGATGCTTTTTTTCATCTATTAACTACCTGTGTCTGAGGATTTAATATGTTATTAAAGTAAAATTCCACATAATTAAACGGAGCGTCTTTCATCACGATTTTGTGATTTTTGTCAAGCACGTACAGCGTTGGAATGATGCGCAGGACATACGTTTCTGTTTTTCCGATTTCCGCGTCGTGGTCATAGCCATTGGTCCATGTCTTCGGCATTTCCGACAGATGTTTCCGCCATGCTTCTATATCCTGACCGGGATAAATAGCGACAATGGACAGTTTGCGCTGTTTCAGCATTTCCTTCACGACATCCGAAGCGTCTATCTGTGCCGTCATTTCCTTGCAATTTCCGCAATCCAGGTTGTGGAACATCAGCAACGTATAGTCCGTCTGGAAATCATACAGCGATGCTTTTCGTCCCGATTCGGTCGTGAAATGAATGTCCGTAGCCTGTGAACCCGGCCGGTTTTTTTGCAGCGCAGCCAGTAGCATGGTCGGACGCATTTTGCGCGGCTCATTCAGACTGTCGGACGCTACAAGGTGTTCCAGCACAGGAATATAAAATTCATCGTTGCGCAACTGTGAATTGACATCAAAGAGGTAACTCTCCATTTTGGATGAGAAATAGGCATACATGGCCGGATGTTTTTCCGCCTGATCCATCAGATGTTTGACGCCTGCGACGATTACATTATATGAAGCGTAAGGCAGCACGGTGATATAGTCCACTATTGCCTGTTCGGTAATCGCCGAAGCGCTATTCACATAAGCCGTATCGCTAAAATCAAAATTGTCCCAATAGTGGATGGCCAAATATTCGGCGCGCGCCACCGCATCGGCATAGACTGTCGGTACGGTCACAAACGGAAATGTCCGTTTCGCTGATTCCTGCGGTTTATCGGTACATCCGGATATTACTGCCATTGCTGACAGTAAATATCCGGACATGACCCATAAACGTCCTTTTTTCAAAAACGTCATCAATTACTAATTCTTTTTCATTTATAATCGTCGTCTTCTTCGTAAGATTCAAACTGTCTGTTATCCCGTTTTTGACGCACAGGACGCTGTATTCTTACGCCGTCATCTTCGTCTTCTTCCGGATTCAGGCTGGTGCGTCGTCTGGTTGTTTTTTGCTGCTTGCGTACTCGTTCCAATTCGGCGAGATTGTATTTCGCTTCTACTACGCCTCCGGCCTGCGCCTTGAGCAGGAATTTTTCTGCCGCGTCATAATTACCTACCAATAAATAGTAAGCGCCCAAGCAGTTAGCATATTCAGGCGATTTTGTATTTTGTACCTGATAGAGATATTCTTCTGCCAGTTCGGCATCCCCTTCCGACAGGGCTGCAGCGGCGCCATTCAGGTTGGCAATATCGTTGTCGGGGAAATATTCCCGTGCTGTAATCAGCGTCTTGTTGAAATCGCGACTGCCTTCCGGATAGGAACGCGCTACTTGATACATCTCATTCTGGCTAAGCTTCTTAGGCCGGTCGAGAATGCGTTCTTTCCCTTCTTCCAGCGTAAAGTCGCGTACCGTATAATTAATCTGACAATCTACGCGGCGGAGTTTCGGATAGAGGTCGCGGAAAATCTTTTTATAGGGTTGTCCGCCACCTACTTTCTTGATCATATCCTCGCGTTGATCCAAATTGCTCACGCGGTTGATGATGCTCAGGATTTCGTTCTTATGGGCTACCGAATAGGTCTTCAGCAGCAACTTCAACCCGTTCCAGTCTTCACCGCCTATACCCGTGCGGAACAACGACGGCGAGAGCCTGCTGATACGCGCCAGATAGTCGCGCAAGGCCTGCGCGCGCTGCGACGAGAGTTGATAGTTAAATTCCTGCGTACTTTCGGGCGATGCATATCCGCGAATCTCAATACTTGTAATATTCACATCGGGATCTGTAGCAAATCGGTCAATCATCCGGTTGATCTTATCCAACTCAGAACTGTTGTTGCTGAAATAGGGATCAATCGTATATTCGCCACGCGGGAAGTCAAGATAGGCTTTTTCGATGTCGTAACGATGTTTTTCTTTTTCTCTAACCGGCTCAAGGTAACGGAATTTCAGGTTGACATCCTTATCCGTATTGTCCACCGGTTTGCCATAGACTCCTTTGTAGAGCGTTGTTCCTTCCGGCACACCGCAACAACCCGTTACTTCTTCACGCAAATTCATTGTCGCGTCCGCCATCCAGTCCCGATAGGGAATAGATACCCGATAGGGAATGAATTTATTCTTGTTATATTTTTCCGTCTTGTAGATAGCGGATGTTTTATATCCACGCTGCTGGTCGCGAAGCACATCCGGCGACACGCCATCCAATTTTTCCGCCCGATGGTCGGCTTTGTAGCGGGTACCGCCTTTGATAATCACTTTCGGCATTTCATATTCTTTCTTCCCGAACGAGAGTATCGGCGTGTACATCCGGCTTTCCTGACTGCGTATATCCAAGTTGCTCATGTCGAAAAGCATTTCGATATCTAATTTATTCCCGTTTTGTTTCATGCTTTTCGGGATAATATGGATTCCCGGCCCTTGCTGGGGTTGAGTCTGTTGTTCCTGGGCTTCGGCCATAGTGAAACAGCCGAGGATCAATATCAGCGCCCAATAACGATTGATTATGTTCTTTTTCATCTTTTCGTCCTCCTATATATATTAATGTAACATAAATATAGCCGTTATGCCTGCTTTAGTGGGGCCAAAGTAGTGCAAATATTTTGATTCCGGAGTGCCGCAATCGGCGCATGGGTATCTGTCAAATTTCAGATAGGCATATCCTGCGCCAAGTGTAAATTCCAGACTGAAACGGCTACTGAGTATCCAATGGTAACCGTAGGAAACGCCTCCGCCGGCAAACCATCCGTTGTACCGATGATTTTGGATGCCCTTATCACCGATTCCATCCGGCAGGAACGAGAGGCCGCCGAAGTTATACGCGCCGCCATGTAAATGTGCACCAAAAAAATGACCGTTGAATTTTTCGCATAACCACCAACGCAATTCCGGCTGGATAAACCAGTGTTTGAGGTATGCCGAATGATCTTTTGTTTTCACTCCCGTCTGTATGTTTTTTACATATTGGGGAAATGCCCACGGATTGTATTGTCCGCTGATGTCCAATGTCAGTTGGTCTGACAAAGCAAACTCTACGCCCCCATTAAATGACAGGGTGGCGTCGTACAGGAGATTGCTCTTTACTGCAAAATTCTGGCCGTATCCTTTGGCAATTGTCAGGCAAACAGCCATACTAACTAAAAAAATCAACTTCTTTTTCATATCATATTAATTTTATTTCGTCAAATTTTGCGCTTTCGCGCCTATTTTTACGTCTTTTTTCGGAATATTTTTATATGTAAAAAATCGTTTTTTAATATATAAATCTCCGATTTTCAAGCGTTTTATTGACTTCGCCGACAGTCACCCGCCGGTAGCCTACACGCCATAAAACGCACAAAGATGCACTTTTTCTGGCAAATAACAATGTTTTTGACAAAAAAAATTGCATAAATTTTCATTTTTCTGCGAATTAATGAACAAAACAGGCGGTTTTAAGTACGAAATATTCTGATTTTGGGCAATTAGGCTCTTTTTTTTAAGAGCGCGATACGCAGGCAAAAAAATATTCACCGTACATTTTGCGTGAAAATATATGCAAATTATAGTTACAAAGTTATCATTTCACTATTTTCACTCCCTTGGGCGCCTTTACCGAAGTGCTGACAGAACCATCCGGCGCCTTTCGGTGGCTAATGCTGACAACACCTTGCGGCGTAGGAAATGTCCCTTCCACCCATTCGAGGTCGCCCAGATGCGGTTCGATGCGCAACGTCTTGCAGCCCGGTTCTATTACCTTTACCCCAAGCACATGTTCGCTCAACCACGAGGTAGGCCCTGAGGCCCAGCCATGGCACAGGCTGTGGCGCAGGTTCTTGTAACAATAGGCGCCGAAATCCGCATGAATGTCTTTTTTACCTTCGGGCACGGGTTCGGTGATGCCGGCAGCGTTTTCCGTCCAGTCCAGGTCGAAATCTTCCCAGAACGTCGTTGCGCCCATATCCAGCATACCTCCCCAATAGTCGCTGATATTTCGCATGGCGTTCCGGTAATCGCCTGCTTTGGCCTGTGCCTGAAGCATGTAGTAACCGTAGAAAGTAGAGAAATTTTTCGCGCCGCCAACAGCTATCACTTCGTCATTGGCCTGACGCGCCGGCGTCATGTCGGCCAACGCAAGCAAAGCGGCCGCCTGTTTCAGGTCGTTCGGATCGGACTGCTGCGCTTTCATCCGTTGGGAGGTTTCGGTACATTGGCGTGCAAGTTCGCGATCGCCCAGGACGGCGCACAATTCGGCGCCTGCATCCAGCGCCAGCGCCATCAATGCCTGCAGGCCGGCGTCCACGCCTTTCGTGTTCGGGCTGGACGGCCAGTCAAGGAACCGCCCGCCACCGTCCAAATGTTCGCGTCCCGAAGCATCCACCTTAGTAAACAGCAACCGGAGCAATTCCGACAGATAAGCCCGTTGCTGCTTCAGGTAGGACAGGTCGCCCTGATAGCGATACCAGTCGCGATGGATAATGATCCACCAAAGCGAATAGGAGCACATGCCATTCATCCATCCCGGCAGCGGCGTGATGTCGCGGGCAAGGTCAAGACTCTTGGGAATAACTTCGTTATAACCAAATACGTGGCAGACGGTCATTACTTCCGGATGGAGGTCGCCCAGCCATACAAGCCGGTCGCGCTTGATGCCGTCCCAAATATATTCCTGCATGTTGAGGTGGACGGTATAGGCGCCTGTCAGCCAGATGCGGTTCAGTCGCTCGTCGTTGCACCGGAAAGAGCCGAGATAGGGGATATCGCGATAGGTAAAGATGGCGTTCACCTCTTTCAGCCCAAGTGATACGTTGGGTTCAAGCAGGTCAATACGCACAAAGCGAAAACCGCTGTTGCCCGTTTCGGTTACGCCCAGCCATGGCACCTCCGTGATAAAATCACGCATTGCATGGTCGTTGGTCGCGCCCTGGCGATCGCCAATCTGGCTCATGGCTTCCGATACCGATTCGCCGAAACGGATGCGGAGTTTTACGCCCCGATGATTACCTGCACCGCTGGTAACCAACTGGATACCGCCTTGAATCTCCTTGCCGAAATCGAGCAGGATGGACGGAAATTCGTTATCGGTGCTACGCATGATGCAAACGGGGTTATTACTCAGGTCGCTCTGGCCATTATGACCCTTAGCCAGCAATTGTTCAGGGCGACGCAGGAGATGGCCGCCACCGTCGTATTTCCAAACGATGCGCAGGGGGGTGAGATACGTTCGTGTGCGGCTGTCGCTGAAGCTGACGCCGGCATATTCTTCGCCAAATACAGGAGGCAGTTGCTGCGAATGTATGTACAGAAAACTGCACAATGCAAACAGGATAATTCCAATGGTTCTGTTCATGATGTCTTCTATTATATTAATGTATAGGATATCGTTTTTATTTAAAGTGTGCAAAGATAAGGTTTTTCGCCGAAATAAAAAATCAAGATAGATACATATCATCTTCAATTTTAAAATAATTATCCATTATCCATTGTCAATTATCCATTGATTTGTATCTTTGCGTGTGAATTGAGAACTTAACTGTTTTGGAACATGCGTACGCCATTGTTGCAATATTTGTATTTGCAAAAACCTGTGAGCAGTGTCATATTAATTTGTGCGATAGCGGTTTTGCCATGGATTGCCCTGAATGAATTTTCTACAAAGGGCGAGCCTCGTGAGGCGGCTGTGGCCGTTTCGATGTTGAAAACGGGCGACTGGACTTTGCCCCGTGTCTATGCGGACGAGTATGCCTACAAGCCTCCGATGGCACATTGGATGATGGCTGTTTTTTCGCTTCCGGAAGGGCATGTGACGGAGTTTACTTCACGCTTGCCGTCGGCGCTTGCCTATGTCGTGACCATGGCTATCATTTTGCTTTTTTTTGGAAAAAATGTGCGTTTTCAGGAAGCGTTTATTGCTACTTTTCTGACGCTTACATGTATTGAGATACATCGCGCCGGACTTACTGCACGAGTGGATATGCTCCTGACGGCTTTTGTTGTCATCGGTCTGACGCAATTGTTTCGATGGGAGAATAAATTGGAACTGAAAGGATTGCCTATCCTCATTCCCCTAATGTTGAGCGGGGCGATGCTGACCAAGGGGCCGGTAGGCGTCCTTTTGCCGTTGTTTATTTTTGGCGTTTACCTGTTGTTGCTCCGCAAATACAGCCTGTTCAAAATCATAAAATCCATCCTGTATATAGGTGTCGCCTCGCTATTCATACCGGCGCTTTGGTACATTGAGGCATGGTTGCACGGTGGGGCAGAGTTCTTGAATCTCACATTGTTTGAGAATTTCGGACGGTTCTTTCATCTGTCGCAGGGTGCGATGCACTATGATCTGGGGCATGAGAATGGTGCATGGTACAACCTCGTTACGTTGATCGCCGGATTTGCACCCTGGACGCTTTTGTTGTTTTTTTCTCTGTTCGGGCTTCGTGTCACCAAACCTGCAGGCACTTTCCGTACCTGGCTTGCGGAACGATGGAAACAAGTTCTTGCAATGGATAAAATTCGCCTGTTCAGTTTAGTAGCAGCCTTTGGCGTTGTGTTTTTCTATTCATTTCCGAGCAGTAAACGCAGTGTTTACCTGATGCCGGCCTATCCGTTTATCGCCTTGTTTATTGCCCAATATATCCTGTATCTTGCAGAACACCGTCCTGCTGTAATCCGCTTGTTTGCAACGACGCTGGCTGTTGTGACGGGATTGCTGATCCTGCTGGTCGTCATGCAGATGACCGGATGTATAGATATGTACCTCCTCGCAGAGACATTGACCCATAGCCGTTCAACTCTCGAAACCGTCAGGGCGATTGCGACGGCCTGCGCCCCCTCGTGGAGTGTAGTGCCGCTGTTGCTGGTTCTGCTGATAGCGTTCTTGACGACTTGCTATCAGATGGCTAAAAAGATTCATATCAAAATTCTTTATGCGACTGTTTTCCTGGTTTTTGCGACGAACCTGTTCATTGATGGCGGACTGATGCCGGAGATACGGCGGGAAGGGTCATCACGCCCCTTTGCTCGCGAGATTCAGACGGATTTTCCGCTGAACGAAACAAATGTGTATGTGATGAACGACTTGCGCAAATACCGCAATATGTACGGGATGAATTTTTACATGAATAACTGTTTTCATGATTTTGAAACGGAACAGCCGCAAACAGGCTATCTGCTTGCAACTGAGAAAGATTTTCCCGCTATTGAACAAACTTGGGGAGACCGGTATGCATTCCGTATCCTCCGCACGTCGTACCGGATCATCAGCGAAACACGCAGTCGGATCATCCTCAGTCGGTTTGACAAGAAATAAACGTATGAAACAGGGTTTCTGTATGCTATTCCTGATGGCCGTGTGGAGCACGACGGCTGTAGCGCAAAGGCCTTCGGACGGCCAAGAGCGGCGGGGTGGCTTTTCCTTGTCGAGTCGGAACGCAACTGCCTTGGCGGCAGCCGATACGGCGATAACAGACAGTGTTGTTCGACGTATTTCCGCCTGGCGATTGTCGCCATTAGGTAACCGCTACGAAGCGCTTGTGGACAGCAGTTATATCAATGCCGCCAATCATTCCTTTACCGAAGGGCGCAGTGTGGCCATGGCCTATACAGGTAATATCGGCGGGCCGTCGCAAAGTCGGATTTTCAGTGAGCGGGATGAAGAACGCCATTTTATCTTTGCCAATCCATACGATTATTACATTATTACAGGCAAAAACGCCTCTTTCTACGATACCAAACTTCCGTATTCCAACATCTTTTATACCCGTGGCGGTGGAACAACCAACCGCGAAGAACAACTGAAAATCCTGCTGACAACCAATTTTGGAAAGAAAATTAACGTCGGGGGCGATTTCGATTATATCTATAGCCGAGGTTACTACCAGTCAAATGGTAATAAAATCATCAATTATCGTTTTTTTGGCAGTTATCGCTCTGACCATTATGAGGCATACGCCCACGTGCGGAATGCCAATATTGTGAACAGCGAAAACGGCGGCCTGACAAATGACCGCTATATCACGCATCCCGATGAATTTGCCGACGGCAAACGAAAAGTGGATACTCATTCTTTTCCAACTCGCTTTACCAATACATGGAACCGGGTGCGTGGAGGCGACTTTTTCCTTTCACATCGCTACAACTTGGGGTTTTATCGCGAAATGACAACCCGTGAACAGGAGCAAAAGAGACAAAAAGACGAACTGAAAGCCAAAATAAAAGAAGAAATAGCTGCCGAAGCTCTTGAAAAACAACAAGAAGAAAACCTGCGACAACAACAACAGAATAATATCCGGCAACAACAGGAACCGCCGCCTGTCGTGGAAACAGAAGAAGAGGATGACGAGGAAGACGCTCATGCCAATGAGGTGTTTGTGCCGGTCTCAAGCATCATCCATACGTTTGAGTATGAAAATTACCACCGTCGTTTTATATCCACGTCTCGCGATATAGATGCCTGTTATACAGAGCGTTATGGTGGAGAAAATTCATTATTGGATGATCTCACGACGGGGTGGGCGATGCAGAACACACTGGCGCTGTCGTTACGCGAAGGTTTTCAGGACTGGGCTAAATTCGGATTGACAGCGTTTGCCCGTTTTGAGCAACGCCGTTTTTTCCTTCCGGGCGATTCGGTTATCGGCGAAGAGGAGTCCAACGAATTTGCAACGTATGTCGGCGCGGAAATTTCAAAACAGCAGGGACAGATACTGACCTATCAGGCACGTGGCGAATTGTGTACGATAGGCGAAGATTATCTGGGAAACTTCCGCCTCAGTGGAAACGTGCGCACCCGTTTTCCCCTGTTTGGCAAAATAGCGTCCATACAGGCTGAAGGTTACCTGAAAAACCTGACGCCGCCGTTCTATACGCGTCATCACCACGGTCGCTACTTCTGGTGGGACCAGAAATTGAAAAATACACAGCGCGTCTATGTCGGCGGCGCTGTCGGATGGGAACAGACGCACACGCAACTGTCTGCCGGAGTGGAAAATATAACCAATCATGTATTTTTCAATACGACAGGTATTCCTGAACAATACGGCGATAATCTGCAGGTCGTTACCGGACGACTGAAACAGGATTTCCGTTATAAGGCGTTGGGGTGGGAAAACGAATTAGTGTACCAGTTGAGCAGCAACAACGACGTGTTGCCCTTGCCGCAATTGAGCGCCTATACCAATCTCTACCTGACATTTCAGGCCGTAAAAGTGCTGAGCGTACAAATGGGCGTGGATGCGCATTATTATACATCTTATTATGCACCTTATTATGAGCCGGCTACCCAGCAATTCCAGACACAGAACGAACTGAAAATGGGAAATTATCCGTTAATTAATGCGTATATCAATTTCCATCTCCATCAGGCGCGTTTTTTTGTTTCGGGCTATAACCTCGGTACGCTTTTTATCAATCATCCGCAGTATTTTTCCATGCCGCATTATCCTCTTAATCCGATGCTTGTCAAGATAGGCATCTCTGTTTATTTCAACAATTAATTACAACCCAATGATCCTCCGTAAAATACTTATTATCTGTATTGTCTGTCTGTCGCTCGTGGTAGTGCTTATGGGCGTCCTGATCTTTCTCAAACTGTCCGATATTCCCATGCGCGACTACAACGAAATCCGTTCGGAAGGCGTCTTGCGGATTGTGACAGAATATGATCCGTCCGGTTTCTATCGTTCGGACGACCGGTTGGAAGGCTTCCATTATGAATTGTGCCGTGCCATTGCTCAAAAGTCGGGACTGGAAGTGCAACTGTATCCGGAACTGAGCATGGAAAAGAGTTTTGCCGGATTGAGGTACAATCAATATGACGTTATTGCCCGGAATATCCCGACTGTCAGCGAACTGAAAGAACATTACCTCTTTACTGATCCGCTCGTGCTCAACAAACAGGTGCTTGTGCAGCGGACAGCCGAAAGCAATAATGGCGTCGAGCCTGTTCGCGACCAGTTGGATTTGGCAAAAAAAACACTCCACATACCGGAAAATTCGCCCGCCATCTTGCGGTTGCACCATCTTCAGCACGAAATTGGCGATACTATTTATATTGTGGAGGAACCACTTTACTCGTCCGAACAATTGGTGACGATGGTGGCGAAAGGCGACATCGAATTTGCTGTTTGTGATCAGCAAACCGCCCGCACATTGCAAAAACAACTGCCTGAAATTGATTTCCTGACCGATATAAGTTTTACGCAACTTCAGGCGTGGGTTGTCAGGAAAACGTCACCCGTACTGCTCGACAGCCTTAATCAATGGTTTAATTCCCTCCGTGAAAACGGTGATTATGACCGGATTTACAGGAAGTATTATTCTCAAAATTAGCAAATGAATTGTTATTCCGGTAAAATGTCGTACTTTTGCAAAAAAATTAGATTGTTCAGGAGATGAAATTTGAAGCATTAGATCTCGAAGATTCGGTATTAGATGGACTGTACGCCATGAATTTTCAGGAAACGACCCCAATTCAGGAATTGGCTATCCCTCTTATCCTCGACGGATGCGACATCATCGGTTGCGCCCAGACAGGAACAGGGAAAACGGCCGCTTACGTATTACCGATCATCAGCAAATTGTCGCAAGGCGATTACCCTTCCGATGCGATCAACGCGATTATCATGGCTCCGACCCGCGAACTTGCGCAACAGATTGATCAGCAAATAGAAGGATTCACTTACTACGTTTCTGTTTCGGCTGTAGCGGTTTACGGCGGAACGGACGGTATCGCTTACGCCCAACAGGAACGTGGTCTCCAGATGGGTGCGGATATCGTCATCGCAACGCCCGGACGGCTTATCAGTCACTTGAATATGGGCAATGTGGATCTCTCCCGCGCTTCTTTTTTCGTGCTTGATGAAGCTGACCGTATGCTTGATATGGGGTTTGTTGATGATATCATGCAGATTTACAAACAACTGTCGCCAACGTGTCAAATCATTATGTTTTCGGCTACCATGCCTCCCAAAATCCGCCAGTTGGCCAAAACCATCCTGAAAAACCCGAAAGAAGTGAAGACGGTCATCTCTCGTCCACCCGAAACGATCCTCCAGTCGGCATATATCTGTTACGAGGCGCAGAAACTGCCAATTCTCATTCATCTTTTTACGGAAAGCAAGCCCCAGCGTGTGCTCATTTTTTCTTCGTCCAAAATAAAAGTAAAAAGCCTTTTTGCTACACTTAAAAGATCCGGTTTCAATGTAATGGCCATGCACTCGGACCTGGATCAGACGGTGCGCGAACAGGTGATGAGGGATTTCAAAAACGGACATATTGACGTGTTGGTGGCGACCGATGTTGTTTCGCGCGGTATTGACATCAACGATATCAGTTTAGTGATCAATTACGACATTCCCAAAGATCCGGAAGACTACGTGCACCGTATTGGGCGGACGGCGCGCGGCACCAACGGCGAAGGGTTATCCATCACCTTTGTCAGTCCGGATGAACAACGCAAATTCAAAGAAATAGAAACTTTCCTGAAAAAGGAAATCTTTAAAATTCCGGTGGATATATCCTTTGGTAAGGCGCCTGCCTATGAACCGGAGAAAAATCGGGGACGTGGACGTCCGCAAGGTAGCAGAAATGCACCTCGCGGCAAATCGTTCCGTAACCAAAACAGTCGCAAGCGGCCTCATTAGTCACTGACAATCCGATCAAAATGATCTGTTTCCCTAATGCAAAAATCAACTTGGGTCTGCATGTCACTCACAAACGCACAGACGGCTACCATGACATAGAAACGGTTTTTTATCCTGTTCCACTTCGTGATGCGCTCGAAATTGTTCCGGCCAAGCGGGAATCATTCCGGTTGTCAGGCATTTGCTTGCCTTCGACATCGGAAGATAATTTAGTAATCAAAGCATATAACCTGCTAAAAAACAAATATTTTATGCCTGCTTATGCTATTTGTCTGAGGAAAGTGATTCCTTTTGGGGCCGGCTTGGGAGGAGGCTCTTCCGATGCGGCATATATGCTGAAATTACTTAATTCGTGTGCCGAACTTAACTTATCCGTACCCGAATTGGAAACATTAGCTGCCAAACTGGGGGCGGACTGTCCGTTTTTTATCCGTAACACGCCGGTTGTAGCGACTGGTACTGGGAATTGTTTTGAACCGATAGCGCTTTCATTAAAAGGCTATTGGATTTACATTGTCAAACCTGAAGTGTCTGTTTCGACAAAAGAAGCCTATTCGTCCGTGACGCCTTCGCCGCCGCCTGTTCCGCTGAAAGAAGTGGTTGCGAAGCCTGTTTCCCAATGGCGGGAATTTCTGACGAACGACTTTGAAACAAGCGTATTTAGACGCTATCCTGAAATTGGTCGTATCAAGGAAAAACTCTATGCGAAAGGCGCTGTTTACGCATCCATGTCAGGATCCGGCTCATCGGTTTACGGGTTGTTCGAGAAAGAACCGGGCTTCTGTCGCTCCAATCATTTTGTATGGAAGGGAAGATTGGAATGAGCTCTAACCGACTGATGGACTGGCTTCCCGTAACAAAAAAAGAGGTAGAAATGCGGGGATGGGACGGTTTGGACGTCATTCTTTTCAGTGGTGATGCGTATGTGGATCATCCGTCGTTCGGTGCAGCAGTCATCGGGCGGACGCTGGAAGCCGAAGGATTGCACGTAGCCATTGTGCCACAGCCGGACTGGCGTGGCGATTATCGTGATTTCAGGAAGTTAGGGGCGCCGAGGCTGTTCTTCGGCGTGGCGCCTGGTGCAATGGATTCAATGATAAATCATTACACCGCCAATAAACGATTGCGTAGCGACGACGCTTATTCGCCTGATCGGCAGGCCGGCTTACGTCCCGATTATCCAAGCATTGTTTATACAAAGATTCTGAAAGAGATTTATCCCGATGTGCCTGTCGTGCTCGGCGGAATTGAGGCGTCAATGCGACGTTTGGCGCATTATGACTATTGGCAGGACAGGCTTCGCCCCGGCATCCTGGCGGATAGTCCGGCCGATCTGCTAATCTATGGGATGGGCGAAAAGCCTGTTCTTGAATTAGTTCGCAACCTGCGCAAAGGAATTCCGTTTCGGCAATTGAAAGATATTCCGCAAACTGTTTATTTGGCTGAAGATGAGCCTGTAAGAGAAGGGGATATCGAATTATTCTCCTTTGCAGAATGTCAAGCCGACAAACGCAAACAAGCTCGGAACTTCAAAATCATAGAAGATGAATCCAATAAATACCAGGCGTCCCGCATCCGCCAGCAGACAGGGAAAAAAGTTATGATCGTCAATCCGCCGTATCCGCCGTCAACCGAGACCGAACTCGACGCTTCCTATGACCTGCCCTATACGCGCTTGCCGCATCCTAAATACAGAAATAAACTCATTCCGGCTTTTGAAATGATTCGTTTTTCAGTTAATATCCATCGCGGATGTTTCGGCGGGTGCGCCTTTTGCACCATTTCCGCTCACCAGGGAAAATTCATCGCTTCGCGCAGTCCTGAGTCTATCCTGAAAGAAGTGAAATCCATTGTACAAATGCCTGATTTTAAAGGATATATAAGCGATTTGGGCGGCCCATCCGCCAACATGTATCGGATGCGTGGGAATGACGAAACGCTATGCCGCAAATGTCGGAAGCCATCCTGTATCTTTCCGTCCTGTTGCCCGAATCTCCATGCCGATCATGCACCTTTGCTCGCTTTATACCAGGCAGCCGCACAAATACCCGGCATCAAGAAAATCTTTATTGGGAGCGGTATCCGTTATGACCTTCTCCTCCATCGTTATTCGGACGAAGCGTTCAACCGATCCGCCCGCCGCTACATGGAAGAACTCGTTCTCAATCACGTGTCGGGGCGACTGAAAGTAGCGCCCGAACATACGGAAGACTGTGTGCTGCAGATCATGCGCAAGCCGTCGTTTGGCCTGTTTAGAGAATTTCATCGCGCTTTTGAACGGATCAACAAGGCGCACGGCTTGAACCAGCAACTTATCCCTTATTTCATATCCAGCCATCCGGGATGCTTAGACGTAAATATGGCGCAGTTAGCTATTAAAACCAAAGATATGCACTTTCGCCTTGAACAGGTACAGGACTTCACTCCTTCCCCAATGACGCTGGCTACCGAAATGTATTACACGGGATTCAATCCCTGTACGATGGAAAAGACGTATTGCGCCCGCAGCATGGATGAGAAACTGAACCAGCGCCGTTTCTTTTTCTGGTATCAGCCCGAAAATCGTCGGGAAATCATCCGGACGCTACGAAAAATGAAACGGGAAGATTTGATTAAACTGTTATTCTAAAATCGCTGCTATGCGTCGAGCGTCAAAACTTTCCGAATGCCTGATTGATGATTTCCAGCGCTTCCTGCATCTGTTCTTTTGTGATGATCAATGGTGGCGTAAAGCGGATGGTATGTTCATGTGTCGGCTTGGCCAGCAAGCCAAGTTCTTTCATCTCCAGACATACATCCCACGCTGTTTTTCCCCCTTTGGGACGCACCGTAACAGCGTTTAACAACCCTTTTCCGCGCACTTCGCCTATCATCGGTGAGTGGGAAGCGCTCATCTTATCCCTGAACAACTTGCCCATTGCCATTGCATTATCGGCAAGCCCTTCATCCTGAATCACCTGTAACGCTTCCATGGAAACGGCTGCTGCAATCGGATTACCGCCGTAAGTAGAGCCGTGCTCTCCCGGTCGAATGGTCAGCATCACTTCATTGTTTGCCAAAACGCACGAAACGGGATACATACCACCCGACAGTGCTTTGCCAAGAATTAGAATATCCGGATTAACATGTTCATAATCAACAGCTAACATTCGCCCAGTGCGGGCAATACCTGTTTGTATCTCGTCTGCGATGAAAAGCGCATGATATTTTGTGCACAACTCGCGAGCCGTCTTCAGAAAACCGTCGTTCGGAACGATTACACCCGCTTCTGCCTGGATTGGCTCGGTAAGGAAAGCGGCCACATCGGGGTCAGAAAGCGCTTTTTCAAGCGCTACTGTGTCATTGAACGGGATATTGACAAAACCACCTGTATAAGGCCCGTAGTCATGATAAGCGTCCGGGTCGGACGACATGGAAATGATGGAAATTGTGCGGCCGTGGAAATTCCCGTTGCATACGATGATTTTTGCCTTATCACGCGCCACGCCCTTCACCTTGTATGCCCACTTGCGGGCTAATTTCAAGGCAGTTTCTACGCCTTCGGCGCCGGAGTTCATTGGCAGCATTTTGTCATAGCCGAAAAGACGGGTTATATATTCTTCCCACTCACCAAGTTTATCGTTATAAAACGCCCGCGAAGTAAGCGCCAGTTTTTGCGCCTGTTCAATCATGACATTTACTAATCGTTTATGGCAATGACCCTGATTGACAGCCGAATAAGCTGATAAAAAATCAAAGTATCTGCGTCCGTCCACATCCCATACATGGACGCCTTCGCCTTTGCTCAATACCACCGGCAGCGGGTGGTAATTATGCGCTCCGTGAAGCGCTTCTCGTTGAATATATGCTTCTTGTGTCATTTGTTCTTATTGAAGATCAGCGCAAAGGTACGATTTTTTCTTTACATTTTAGGACATATCACATAGACGAAAACGGATTTTTGAAAAAAAATACGGTTATTTGTCGGCAATTGAGGATAGAATTGTATATTTGCAGGCAGAAATATTTATGAAAAGGGTATGAAAAAAAGTGGTTTAATTTTGATGGTGTCTGTTGCCATTCTTTGTCAGTCTTGCAACGAGACGCAGAAACAGGCAAGTTATAATGAAGGTATTAACATCATTCCCGCGCCGCAGAGTATGGTTGTCGGCGAGGGCAGTTTCAAACTCAGTACGAGTACGGTTTTTTACGCATCAACAGCTGAAGGGCGTACTGTCGCCGAGTTTTTCGCAGCCAAACTGCGACATTCAACGGGTTTGCCGTTCAAAATTGCCGA
>JAISUI010000040.1 GCA_031272155.1 Tannerella sp.
ACCCTGAACTTCTGCGAAACAACATACAGGATAACCGAGCCGATAGCCCCAATGGCTCCTAATGATATGATTGAATAGACTATAACCATATTTTATTTTATTTTTGAGAGCGTAAATACAAATTTTCGTTTCAATTTATCGCGCATCAAATAGAGGCATCCATAATAAGGAATCAGCACGGACAAACCGGCCAAGCCGCCAATTAATTCGTTGCCCGACCAACCGGTTCCTGCAACAAGCGCGCTGACAATCAACAGCATCGGCACGACAAACGCCAGCCCAACAGCTTTCATCCCCATTGCATAACGCCCGCAGACAAGCACTTCTTCGTTCGGACGAAAACGCCCCGTACAGTCTTCTACTTCTATCGTCCTGATTTTACCTTCCGATGCAGTGCACACCGACTTCACATGACAATCGCCGCAAGCAGACTGTTGCGTTATACGGATATAAACCATACGCGGTTCTACCCGTTCCACAACCCCAGTATGTTGAATTTCCGTATGCATCATTTTGTAAACCCGACATTGCAAAAACGGGGCAAAAGTAGTGATTATTTAATTACCAACCCCGAAACAGGACATTTTTTTCTTGCAAAAAAGATTAAACGCCTCTACCACCGATAGCTGAAGCCGAAACTCAACAACTCATTTATCTGTATCAACGAATTATAATCCTGCACTTTCGCCACACCGTCGTCATACCGGAGATATAGATAAATCTTTGTCGAGAAAAAACGGCTGATGGCAAGATCCA
Source organism: Tannerella sp. (assembly GCA_031272155.1). Classification (GTDB taxonomy): domain Bacteria; phylum Bacteroidota; class Bacteroidia; order Bacteroidales; family Tannerellaceae; genus Tannerella. The sequence goes on from JAISUI010000040.1 coordinate 757, forward strand.
GCGTATTCTCAAACTCGCCGATAACCCGTTCATAACTCGTACTATAGAAAAAACGCGACACCCATACCACATTCCGGCTGGGCTTCCAGGTCATATCGAAACGCAACTGCGAGCCGAACGTACTCAGCCGCCGCTCATATTCGCCTGTCTCTTCATTTTTTTGGAACCCTTGACGACCCAAATCAATATCGTCATACATGCTATACATATATGTATAAGACAAGGGTGCAAGGTTTACCGCTATTTTCATCTGACGGTCTTTTCGCGTGTAGGGCTTGTTATAATCGTACTTCATACCAAGACTGACGCTGACCGTATAGGGTGATAGCAGCGCCGACTGTTTGTACATCGTATTTTCTTGATAATTCGTAAACATCTGTGTCTTAAACTCAAAGTCGAACGTATAATACCATTTACTGAACGCCTTATAACCAAAGTTGCTATAAATGCGGAACAGGTTATCGCCTAATTTATAATTACGCAGCGTGTCATTGGTCGCATTAAACACGCCGGCATTGAGTTCCAGCAGGTTTTTGAACAAAATTGGGTCTTTGGCGTAATCGTATTGCGCCATGTTTTTGGTAAACAGGTTCAGATAGCCTGTACCGCCCTGATACCAGTTCGGGGATAGATGTTTCTGTGCAAACTGAACCGAACTCGCAAACGACGACGTCCAGTATTTCCGGTCGGGTATAAACTTGGTGGGAGGAGTATATTCCGTCGGGTTGGCATCTTTCCGCACTACAGGCAATGTAACATCGTCCTGCTTCTGAATCACCCGCGTCGTTTCGCTCGGCAACTGATACGCGCTGTACTGGTAAAGTTTCGGATACTTTTGCTGCAAATAGCGGGCGGCGCTTTCTTCTATTTGCCACCTCAGCGTTTCCTTTTCAAATATTCTCGCGGGTTCATAAGAGGGTTTGAGCTGCCATTCGTCCTCTATGGAAAACGGCTTGCTTAGCGCAATCTCTTCCATCGGCATCGCATATTCCGCCCTGAAAAGAACGGGCATAAAAAGCGGACTGACTATCAGGGTGTCTTCATACGTCATGTATTCGTCAAACGGAACCATCCCGCTTTCGTGCGCTATCCGGTGCGCCTGTTCCGATATCTCCAACGAGACTTCTTTTCGGGGAAGAATCGTGTCCCGCACCATCCTGTCGTGACTCAACGGCTCGCTTTCGTCCACTTCCATTGCAGTTACAGCTACCGTGTCCTGTTGTGCAACCACTGTCGTGTCCTGTTGCCGTCCTCCGCTCTCAATCAGTTTGCGGATCGCTTCATTGAAATTGAGGTCCTGTTCCTGTGCTCCGGCGCCCATACAGCCCCAGGTAAATACCATAAGAATATAGCTATATTTCCTTCTCATCGTTTTAATCCATGAAAATTTCACCGCAAATATATTCAAAAAACGAATACAAACCAAATATGATCTCATTTTTGCCACTTTTACTTTCGGCTAAACAAATTGACATTACGTCAAATTTCAAAATTATTTTTAGTGGAATTGCTTTTTCTTTTTGATTTTTTATTACCTTTACCGCGTCGAAAAATAAATTATGCAAGATATACAAGCATATCACGTGGTGGAACAAATTTTCAAAAGCCAGTTCGAACAGTTGAAAGCCTGCGCTTTCAGGTATGTAAACGACTGGGAGACAGCCAAAGATATCGTGCAAAACGCTTTTTGTGAGCTATGGATAAAAAAAGACGAAATGCGATTTGACGAACCTGAAGCCGTCAAAGCCTATTTGTTCAAAACCGTCTGCAACCGCTCCATCAACGCGGTGAACGAACGGCGCAGGGAAATATATTCGCTTGACGAAACGCATGAAACGCAAATCGTCGAAGCGTATATGGAAACCTATTATATGCAAAATCAGGAACGGACGCTGCTTATGAAGGAACTGAAAAGCGAAGTGGTGCGTTTTGTCCGGACACTGCCTCCTCAATGCCGGAAAATCTACATGCTAAGTCGCAGCCATGAACTGAAAAACAGGGAAATAGCCGAACGGCTCGGCATCAGCGTCAAAGCCGTTGAGAAACAAATCAGCAAAGCCATTCAGGGACTGAAAGACCATCTCCGCAGCAAAGGATTGATTAATTGAAAAAAAAAATTGGAAACGGAGGTAGGGTAAATCCTCTTTTTTTTGTATTATTATCAGACGAAGTATTCTAATATGGTTCAACAGAAAACTGACATCAACGGAATCATCATCCGTTACTTAGACGGCTCGGCCACGCAGGAGGAAAAACAAACGCTCCTCCAATGGCTGAAAACGTCGGATACGAACCGCGACGAGTTCGCTCAAACGCGCGATATCTGGCTGCTCTCCGGCGTGGCGCTTTCGGAAAACGAAACCGACACAGACGTCGCGTTAGACCGTTTCCGCGAACGCATATTATTAATGTATAGCCGGATGCAACCCGTCCGCCGCCCGTTGAAGTGGTGGTACAGCGCAGCCGCCGTCCTGCTGATCCTGCTGGGCATGGGCTATTGGTTCGCATCGCAAAAAAACGCCCCTACTGAAGTTATTGCCGTTCAAAAACAATTGATTGCCCAAAACGATAAAGAACGTTTCACGCTCTCCGACGGCACCGTCGTGTGGTTGAACGCAAAAAGCCAACTGACCTGTCCGGAGACATTCGTCGAAGACAGGCGGATCGTGTCGCTCGAAGGAGAAGGCTATTTTGAAGTGGCGGAAGACAAAACAAAACCCTTTGTTGTTCAGGCCGGAAGCATCGCAATTGAAGTATTGGGCACAGCGTTCAACATCGCCAACTATCGTTCCGACTCCATCATCGAAACCGTTCTGGTACGGGGAAGCGTTCAGGTGGCCGGGACATCGCTTGGCGACAACATCCGGTTGAAACCCGACCAGATGCTGGTGTGCGGAAAGACAGGTAAGGACGCCGAAGTAAGCGCAACAAACGCTAAACGACGCGCAGACTGGACAAAAGACCGGTTGGTTTTTGACAACGACTGTCTGGCCGACATCCTTGTCAGTATGGAAAGCTGGTATAAAGTGCGGATCAAATGTCCGGAATCTTTCGCCCGGCGCACGCGCATGTCGCTCACCATCCGGGATGAAGGCATTGAAGAAATCCTCAGGGCGATGGCTTTGATCGTCCCCATCCGTTATTCCGTCCGTGGCAACGAAGTGTCCATAACACCGAAATAAAAACTTATAAACTAAAACGAGATGAGAATAAAAAGATAATCACAAAGATACGAAAAGATAAAAAAGACAGACGAATGCTGCTACATCCGCCTGTCCGTAATTATTTTTCATTAAACCTGTCCCGACTCCTTGGCAGAGCAAGCGGAACAAACTATGTCTAATTAAAAAACGAACAAAGGTATGATTAATTTAATTAGGAATGGTACGAAAAACCATTTCTTTAACAAAAAAATTTTTCGGGTGATGAAATTAACAATCATCTTATTAGTGGGCGTACTGGCGGAAGTGTCTGCAGTTGAGACGTATGCACAAAGTACGCGGATTGATCTGAGCATGGATAATGCGCGGGTAAAACAAGTGTTAAAAGCCATCGAAAGCAAAAGCGAATTTGTCTTTTTCTACAACGACAGGGCGATTAACATGGAACGCACCGTAAATATTCATGTCGAAAACCGGTTGATTGAAGAAATCCTTTCGGAAATCCTGCCGGAGTGCACCTGGCGTATTGACAACCGGAAAATCATCCTGATTCCAAGGGCGGTAGCTTCTCCCCAAAACGCCCTCGCAAATCCGGAAGATAAACCGGTGAAAGGTACGGTAAAGGATGAAAAGGGTGAGCCTATCGCAGGAGCATCCGTCATCGAAAAAGGAACGAGCAACGGTACAATTACCGACGTAAACGGGAATTTCTCCCTGTCGGTAAGCGACAACGCTACGTTAGTCATCTCCTTTGTAGGCTATAAATCGCAGGAAATCAGTAATATAGCCGATATGGGGGGTAAACTCCTGATTGTCAATATGATAGAGGATGCTTTGGCGTTGGAAGAGATAGTGGTGGTCGGTTATGGGTCGGTCAAAAAGAGCGACTTGACCGGATCAGTGGCTTCCATTCCGGCGAAAGCGTTTGCTGATCAACCAGCAAGTTCGATTAACTCAGTGCTGTCAGGACGGGCTGCTGGTGTTGTTGTAAGAAACACAAGTGGCGGTGGTGGTACAATGATACGTATTCGCGGCGCCAACTCTATTTATGGCGGAAATGATCCTCTTATTGTAGTGGATGGAAACTACGGTGGATTACCAAACCCTAATGACATTGAATCTATTGAAATTTTAAAGGATGCTTCTGCTACTGCGATTTACGGTTCCCGTGGAGCTAATGGTGTTATCTTAGTGACGACAAAACGAGGCACAAGCGATACTCGACCGACCATGAACGTCTATTCCGATTTGACGTTTAACAATATGCGCAAATTGTATGACAAAATGGATGCAGGCGAATTTGCAGAGTTTAATAGCAATGCAGGCAGTTATCCTTTTACAGCCGAAGATATTGCCTATTTCAAGGCCAATGGCGGCACAGACTGGGAAAAAGAAGTTTACAGAACAGGCTTAAACCAGAATCACAAATTAGTGTTCAGCGGCGGCACAAAAAATATCCGATATCGAATTTCCCCGTTTTTGGGATCAAACTCGGGAATGGTCAGAAAAAACGGTAGTCAAACTTATAGCATAGCCGGCAAGCTTGATATGGATTTAAGTAATCGGCTTACGGTTCAGATTGAGACTAACATCGGGCGAAGCGAAGGGCAAGGAAGTTCCTTCCCTTTAGTATATCGCGATGCGCCTGTCGACCCAATTTATAATGAGGATGGTTCATTCCATTTAATAGGAGTCAAAAAAGTGGGTAACAGCAATCCGGTGGCGTCAATCGAGTATAATACAAGCGAGAGTTACAGCACGAACGGTTCTGCGGTAGGCAATCTAAAATTTAAAATCCTCGAAGGTCTGGTTCTGGATGCCAAAGGGTATATGATCTATGGCACCGGTGGCAATCGAAGTTTTACGGATCAAATATGGACCGGTCTCCAAGCAAGTGCCGCGCAAAGTTCCTACGACAACAAGAATTGGTTGTTTAATACAATCTTGACTTATTCCAAAACATTCGCTGACGTCCATAGTCTTACCGCAATGATAGGTTTTGAAGAAACGAAGAATGTATCGGAAGGGTTCAGTTCTACAGCCAGAGAATTGCCAATAGGATCCGCCATGTGGTATAATCTTGCATTAGCCACACCAAATATAGAAGTCGGTTCGTGGTATAGCAATGGCGCCATGCGTTCATTCTTTGGTCGTCTAAACTACAGTTACAAATCAAAGTATTTGTTGACAATGAATTATCGCGCCGATGGTTCATCACGTTTCAAGGCGGGCAACAAATTTTCATACTTTCCATCGTTCTCTGCCGCGTATAGACTTACGGAAGAAGGTTTTATGAAAGATCAGAATGTATTTCAGAATGTCAAATTACGCGGAGGATGGGGTATAACAGGTAATCAAGCGGTAAGCGCCTACGCTACCTTCTCCACTTTAATGGCTCATGGCTGGGATTGGGGACAAGCCCCTCAGGTGGGATATATGGGAATGATAGGCGGAAATCCCAACTTGAAATGGGAAACCACCAAACAGTTAAACCTTGGGGTTGATCTGACAACATTTGACGGACGACTGGAATTTATCTTTGATTTTTATCATAAAAAAACGACTGATTTATTAGCGCCTGTCAATGTGCCGGCCTATAATGGCGGCGATTCCGAATGGGGACGCGCAAGCGTTATATCCAATGTCGGTTCGGTGATGAATAGAGGATTTGAAGCGACTGTCAATGTTGACGTCGTGCAAACCAAACAGTTCTCCTACGACTTCGGTCTGACCGGTGCTATCAACCGGAACAGAGTGCTTGATATCGGAGACGAAACAAGATTGTATGGCACTATTTATAATAACAGTCATACTTCAACAAGCGCATTCGTTATTATGCCCGATTATCCCATAGGCACCATTTACGGCATGAAATATCTGGGTATCTGGCAGGAAAGCGAAGCGGCTGAGGCAGCAAAATACAACCAGACGCCGGGCGATTACAAATACGAAGACCTGAATAATAACGGGGCTTATGATGTGGATGATAATCAGGTCGTAGGTGATGGAACTCCAAAATTCACATGGGGTCTTAATAATCATTTGTCTTATAAGGATTTTGACCTTAACATATTATTGGAAGGTATGCATGACCGTGATGTCTTGAACTGGACGTATATGTATATGAATGAACCCATTGGCGCTGATGCGCTATATTATTTACGCGCAAGATTCGACACTTGGTCACCGGAAAATCCCAATGCTGAATTTGCAAAAATCGGAAATACAAATCGTCTGGTATTACTATCCGATCATTATATGCAAGATGCCAGTTATGTGAGGCTTCGCAATATAAGTCTTTCATACAGGATTCCGAGAAATGTCATTTCTTTTGCTAACATAAAACTGGCGGTCAGCGCTCAAAATATACTGACACTTACGAAATATAAAGGAGTTGACCCCGAAATAGGAGCCGGAGATGATATTAATTCAGGAATAGATTATTTTTCCAATCCGAATCCTAAAAGTTTTTCACTCAGTCTTTCATTAGAGTATTAATTTAAAAATAAATGAGTTATGAAAAAATATATTTTAATATTTGCAATAATATACTTGTCGAATTGTCAATCAAATAACGAGTTTTTGAAAGAAGATCCAAAGGGACAAATACTGTCTGAAAATTTCTTCAACAATGTTACCGAACTCGAAATGATGAACAATGGATTATATTCCATCTGGAACTGGGCCATAAATCGCAATTATGAATCCATGGAAATCAAGTTCGCATGTTCGGACGATATTTTGGGAACAGGGAATCAGCGTGTTTATTACAATGAAATGGAAATCAACTTAGATATATCAAGTGGTGGTAATCAGGACATTCAACGTGGCTGGGAACGTGCTTATAATTGTATTAATCAGGCGAATACAATAATAAACAACATTCAAAATGCTGCAGGGACAGTGTCGGAAGCCGAGATTAACAGTTATGCTGCTCAGGCACATTTCATACGTGGCTTTATGTATTTCTGGTTAGTCCGTTTCTTCAATAATATCCCTTTGATTACAGATGCTTACATAGCTGACACAAAAAGAGAAGTGACGCTTACTCCAGCTCGAGAAGTGTATGATTTGGTTATTTCCGATCTGCAATATGCCGAACAATATCTTCCCGTCAAGTGGACAGGCGTAAAAATGACAGGTGGCGCTGTGACCAAAGGTGCGGCTCAATCGTTATTATCAAAAGTTTACCTGCAAATGGCCGGTTTTCCTCTCAATCTGGGCAATGACTATTACGCTAAAGCACGTGACAAAGCTAAAGAAGTCATTGACCGTGCCGATGAATATGGATATGCTTTGCGTGAACATTTCTATCAGGTATGGGATCCATACTGGGAAGCCTACAGTATTCCTAAAGATGAAATTATCATCTGGCTTGAACATTCAACAACAGGTGATAATGTATCTCACCGGTCACCATGTGCATCCCGCCCGATTGAAATGTCAGGATGGGAATCATGGGTAACGGAAAAGTATTTCTATGAACACTTTCCGGAAGGCGAAAGAAAAGAATTTACATTTGTGACGGATTTTTATCATCAAGACGGCAAATATTATCATTATACCGATCTGAAATGTGCGCATCCATGTTATCGCAAAATGTATGCGGAAGCCAATGTGCCGGACTGGGAATGGGAAAACAGAAACGATCCAACGAGCAGATGGCTTACTAACATGAGTTTCAGGCCAGTATGGTATGGCATCCGTCCTACTCTTGTGATGCGTTATCCCGACATCTTGTTGACTTACGCCGAAGCAAAAGCCCGTACTGATGGGCCTGACGCACTTGCCTACCAATGCCTCAACGATGTGCGTAATCGAGCTTTCAAAGGACTTGGCACAACTGAGGCATCGGTCAGCGGACTGTCACGGGAAGCATTTATTGATGCGGTTATCTGGGAAAGAGCGTATGAATTTGCAGGTTTTGAACACTCACATCGCTGGTTTGACCTTGTAAGGCTGGAATTGGTTGAAAAAGCAAACACCGAATGGCGTGATGAACCGGAAGAAAAATATAACCTCATAAAACCATATACAAAGAAAGACTATTTTCTTAAAATTCCGGACAGGGAAGTGCAATTAAATCCAAATCTGGCTAATAACACCGGATACTAACATTTAAGAAATCCACTTTAATTCTCTTTAGGGTGCGATTATAAATACACCTTTCTCAAACCAAGTGTGGAACTTAATTTTCCACACTTGGTTTATAAAAGAAAAAAATATATCTTTGCACCAGATTTCTAAAGAAGATGGTTTATGAGATATTTTAACGTAGCAGGTCCCTGTATAAAGGACAAACATTACATGATAGATTCCTCCGAGAGGCTTCGCGGAGTGAAGAATCTTATTGAAAGCGAGCAGTACTTCGTTATTCACGCGGCGCGGCAGAGCGGCAAGACTACTTTCCTGCAAGAATTGACGCGGCAGTTGAACGATGAGGGTAAGTATTATGCACTTTACTGTACGGTTGAAAGTGGACAGGAAGTTGTGCAGGCAGAGAAGGGCATACCCGCTTTAGTTCGTACTATAAAAAAATATGTGAACCGCAGTCAGTTACCTCACAAGGAAGAATTTGCTAAAAATCCTGATTATGAGGATTTTACAAATGTGTTAAATATTGTGCTGACTGATTATTGCAATATACTCGACAAGCCATTGGTCATATTTTTCGATGAAGCAGACTGTCTGGGTGAAGACACACTTATCATGTTTCTGCGGCAACTCCGTTCCGGTTATAACGACCGCGGCACGACACCATTTGTTCATTCTGTAGCCCTTGTCGGTATGCGCAATATCAAAGACTACCGCTGGAAGGTTCGCCCCGACACAGAATCTAAACATGCTGCAAGTCCGTTTAATATTGTAACTAAAGTTCTTAGTATCAGTAATTTTACAATAGAGCAGGTTTGGGAATTATACTTGCAGCATACTTCGGATACAGGACAAGTATTTGAAAAATATGCAGTTGAGTTTATTTACGAGCAGACACAGGGGCA